>NZ_CP108568.1:4291250-4603333 GCF_036010485.1 Streptomyces sp. NBC_01198 | reverse complement strand
CTTCGCGGCCATCGGCCCGGTCTCCTGCGTCCACGCGTCGAGCCCGGTCAGCTTCGCGCCGGGCGCGGGCCGCGGGCCGGCCAGCAGCGCCCCGAGCAGATCGACCTGCCGCGCCACGTGCGCGACCAGCGTCCGCACGTCCCACCCGGGCAGCCCGGACGGCCCGGCGAACGCCTCGGCCGGCAACTCCCTCACGGCGTCGCGCAGGTGGCCCGCCTGCGCGATCAGCGCGTCCCAGGTGCGGTCGGGGTCGTAGGTCCGCGCGCGGCGGCGGTTGGCAGGCGGCATGGCGCGAGCCTAACCGCCGCCGGCGCGGCTGCCGGCGGCACTCGGCCCCGGGGTGGCCCCGGGGTGGCCCCGGGGTGGTCCCGGGAGGCGGTCAGGCCTGGCGGGGCCGCTCGAAGGTGAGGAGCAGGCCCTCGACGGCGCCGGGGCCTATCCGGCCCTTCACGTCGGCCGCGGTGATGGACTTCAGCGCCCAGCCGTCGTCCGCGTGCTTGTTGAGGGTCTTCTCCAGCTTGTCGCCGTCGAGCGCGTCACCGATCAGCGATTCACGGAAGGAGACGACCTTGTACTCGTACATGCTCTGGTCCTCGCTCGGGTTCGTTGTGCGTTGTCCGTTGTCAGGGGAGGGCGGGCAGCCGTCGACACGACCGTCCCGCCCGTCCTCGCGACAGCCAACCACGGACGGCCGCACCGCGTCAGGCCGCCCCGGCGGCCACTGCCGGGCCGGCGCCCGCCGGGCGGCCGAGGGGGATGTCGCGCAGGCGGCGCAGCGGCGAGAAGAACAGCCACAGGCCCGCGGAACAGCCGCCGGTCACCGCGATCCACAGCGTCGCGCGCACCCCGAGCGTCGTCGCGAGCGCCCCGCCGACCAGCCCGCCCAGCGGCAGCGTGCCCCAGTTGATCCAGCGGGCCGCCGCGCTGACCCGGCCGAGCAGTTCCGGCGGGCAGGTCGCCTGGCGGTAGCTGACCAGCGAGATCCCGGTGACGGTGGAGGCGAAGGTCCAGGAGATCCAGCCCGCGCCGAACAGCAGCACCGCCCAGCCGTGCCCGGCCAGCGGGATCAGCAGTCCGGGCAGCGACAGCAGGGTCATGGCGACCCAGCTGATCCGGGCGGAACCGACCCGCCGGGCCAGCGACTTGGCGGCCACCCCGCCCGCGACCCCGCCGACCGCGCCCAGCGCGAGCAGCAGCCCGACCAGGCCGGGACGCAGGTGCAGGGTGCGGATCAGGAAGACCGGGCCGAGTGTCTCGACCATGATCACGAAGAAGTTGGCGGTGCCGTTGAAGGCCACGGAGTTGCGCAGGATCGGGTCCCGCAGCACGTGCGCGAGCCCGGCGCCGATCTGCGCCCGCAGGGTGGGCCGCGGCCCCGCGGCGGGCGGCCTGGCCGGCTCGCGGGTGCGTATCGCGGCCAGCGAGGCCGCCGACACCGCGAAGGACAGCGCGTCCGCGGTCATCGCGGCGGCCGCGCCGACCAGCGTGACCAGCCCCGCCCCTGCCCCCGGCCCGGCGATCTGGGCGGCGGACTGCGACGCGGCGAGCTTGCCGTTGCCGTCCATCAGCTGCTCGCGGTCCAGCAGCGTCGGGAGATAGCTCTGGTAGGCGACCGAGAAGAAGACCGACAGCACGCCGGCCACGAGCGCGACCCCGTACAGCTGTCCGAGCGTCAGCGCCCCCGCCGCGTGTGCCACCGGCACCGAGCCGATGACGGCGAGCAGCCCGAGGTTGCACCCGATCATCAACCGCCGTTTGGCGACCCGGTCCACCACGGCCCCTGCGGGCAGCGCCACCAGGAGATACGCGCTGGTCTGCGCCGCCGACAGCAGTCCGACCTGGAAGGCACTGGCGCCGAGCACGACGACGGCGACCAGCGGCAGCGCGAGCACGGAGATCTGCGAGCCGATCTCGCTGACGGTCTGCCCGCCCCACAGCAGCGCGAAGTCCCGTTGCCGGTGGAGGGGTCTGCGTTCTGGATCGTTGACAGCCACCGTTCCGATGCTTGCACCGCGCACGCACTGATGTCCACGAATTCCGGGGAACGTTCGCATGTGGGGGTGGGAGCTTCCGCTCCCCGGCTTCCGGCGTCCGCGGTGCCAGCCCGGCTACGTCCCGACCGTGCCGTCGATCGCCTCGCGGAGGAGATCCGCGTGGCCGTTGTGGCGGCCGTACTCCAGGATCACGTGGATCATCACCGTACGCAGCGAAACGTCCTCCCCGCCGCGGGAGTTGTGGACGACGAGGTCCAGGTCGGGGGCGGCGGCCTCGATGCGGCGGGCGTGGTCGATCTCGGCCTGCCAGGCCGGGAAGGCCTCCTCGCGGGTGGCGCCGGACGCGTCGTAGGCGACCTGGAAGTCCATGGCGTCGGACCAGACGAGCGGGATGTCCTCGCCGCCGACGACCCGGCGGAACCAGGCGCGCTCGACCTCCGCCATGTGCCGCAGCAGGCCGAGCAGGCTCAGCGTCGACGGCGGCACGGACTGCCTGCGCAGGTCCTCGTCGGTCAGGCCGTCGCACTTGGCGGCGAGCGTCGCCCGGTGGTGGTCGAGGAAGCCGCGCAGCGTCTCGCGCTCGCCGGCGATGGAGGGCGGCCAGGGCCGTTCGATGGTCACCGGCTCATTGTGGCGGCCGCCGAGGGGGCCGCCCGCCGCTGGTGACCGGCGTCACTGCTCGCCGAGGGCCATCCACTTGTCCGGCTCGGCGATCGGCTCGAAGCCGATCTTCGCGTAGACCCCGTGCGCGTCGGCGGTGGCCAGCATGAGCCGCCGCAGGCCGTACGGGGCCAGGTGGTCGCGCACGGCGGCGGTCAGCCCGGTGCCGATGCCCTTGCCGCGCGCGGCGGGAGCCACGTAGACGTCGCACAGCCACCCGAAGGTCGCCCTGTCGGTGACGACCCGCGCGTATGCGAGCTGTGCGCCCGAAGCGCTGTCGTAGACGCCGAAGTTGAGCGATCCCGCGATGGCCGCATCCACCTTCTCGCGCGTACGCCCGAGGGCCCAGTACGCATCCTGCGAGAGCCACTGGTGGATCAGCGCGACGTCGAGCCGCGCGGTGTCGGTGGATATCTCGTACCCGTCAGGGAGCTTGTCGTTCATCCCTTCACCCAACCAGCCCCGTCCACCCCCGGACCACTGCTTATCCCGCCGCACGCGGGGGCCCGTACGTCAGCAGGCCACCGGTGTCGAGCTTCCACGGACCGACGCTGACGGTGTCGCCGAAGACGAAGGCCGTCCGCTGCCGGTAGCCGGGCAGCGAGTGCACGATGCCGGTGCCGTCGCGGGGGTCGACGATCACGTAGTGCGGAATGCCCATGGCGGAGTAGTCCGCCACCTTGTCGCGGTAGTCGTTCCGCGGGTTGGAGCGGGAGACGATCTCGACGACGAGCAGCACCTCGTCCGGCCGCAGGGCCGCCTCGGTGTTCTCCAGGCTGGCTTCGGGAAAGACCATGATGTCCGGGCACCGGAGCTTCCCGAGGCCGGGGTCCTCGACGTCGGCACCGGCGTGGGCGATGTAGCCGGGATGCGTCCTGCTCACCTGTGCGTCGAGCTGACGGCGCAGGCGCAGGACCGCGAGCTCGTGCCGGTTGACGGGGGCCGTCATGACGATGACCTCGCCGTCGGCGATCTCGACCTTGCCGAGGCCCGGCAGCTCGGCCAGATCCTCGGCCACGCGGCGCAGAGCGGCGTACGACTCGGGGTCCATGCCGTCCACGTTAGCCGGAAGGCGGTCCGGGAGTCCGTAGCCCCCGGTCGCAGTGCGCTTGGTCATGATCGACATCATGCCGATCCCAGCGCGATGAATATGCCAAAAGCATAACCACCACCCGAACGAGTGAATGTGGACACGTTCCGCCGAGGTCGGCTCGGGCAGGCCGCCGGGGCGGCGAGGTCGTGGAAGGGGGTGGGGATGCCGGGTGGCGGGAGGCAGACGAAGAGGTGGGCGCCAGGGGTGGGGAGGGGCAGCAGGGTGTACGGGCGGGTGGTGGCGGTCATCCTCGGGCGGTGTAGGGCCAGTTCGCACTCACCCGGGGCGGCAGCCCGCTGCGTGGCGAATTCCGGGCTGGCGGCCGAGAGCCGGTTGCGCCCCCGGGTAGCGTCGGGCGGATCCACCGGGAAAAGAGGGGCTCATGAGTGCAGGTGCGGGTGGCGAGCGGCTCGCCGGGGGGATGGCGAACGCCGGCGGGGTCTTCCGGCGGGGCGGGGTGGTGGACCGGCCCGCGTCGAGGAACGCGGCGGGGGTGCACGCCTATCTGGCCGGTCTGCGCGAGCGCGGCTTCGACGGCGCGCCCCTCGGGGTCGCGTTGGGGGGCGGGCGGGAGCAACTGACGTACGTCGAGGGGGATGTGGCCCTGCCGCCCTTCCCTGCCCGGGTGATGACGGACGGCGCCCTGCGCTCGGTGGGCCGGCTGCTGCGGCGGCTGCACGACGCGGGCGCGGACGTGCCGTTCGACCCGGGGGCGGACTGGGACCGCGCGCTGGCCGATCCGGCGGGCGGGCCCCTGCTGTGCCACAACGACGTGTGCCCGGAGAACGTCGTCTTCCGCGGCGGGCACGCCGTCGCGCTGATCGACTTCGACCTCGCCGCGCCCGGCCGCCCGTTGTGGGACGTGGCGATGGCGGCCCGCTTCTGGGTCCCGATGCTCGACCCGGTCTCGGCGGCCGCGCAGTATCCGGCCGGCCTCGACCCGCTGCGGCGGCTGCGGCTGCTGGCCGACGCGTACGGGCTGACGCCGGACGAACGCGCCGACCTGCCCGCGGTGGTCGAGCAGACCGCGGCCGCGGGCCGGTGCTTCGTCGAACGCCGGGTCGCGGACGGCGACTTGGCTTACGCCGAGGCGGTCGCCCGGCAGGGCGGCTGGGCGCGCTGGGACCGCGCGCAGGCCTGGCTGGTCAGCCGGCGGAACGCGTACGCGGCGGCGCTGCGCGACTGAACGCGCGGCGCCGCCGCGTACCGACGCGGGGATCTCAGGCCAGCAGGCCGGGGATGGTGCCCTCGTGCACGGCACCCAGTTCGGCCAGCGGGATCTCGAACTCCCCCTGGACCTCCACCGCTTCACCGTCGATCACGCCGATGCGGGCGACCGGCAGGCCGCGTGCACCGCACATGTCGGTGAAACGCAGCTCCTCGGAGCGCGGGACGGCGACGATCGCGCGGCCCGCGGACTCGGAGAAGAGGAAGGTGAAGGCGTCGAGCCCGTCGGGCACGACCAGCCGGGCACCCTGGCCGCCCCGCAGGCAGGACTCGGTCACCGCCTGGATCAGGCCGCCGTCGGAGAGGTCGTGGGCGGCGTCGATCATGCCGTCCCGCGAGCCGGAGATCAGGATCTCGGCCAGCAGCTTCTCCCGCTCCAGGTCCACCGCGGGCGGCAGGCCGCCGAGGTGGTCGTGCACGACCTGCGACCAGGCCGAGCCGCCGAACTCCTCACGGGTGTCGCCGAGCAGCAGGATCAGCTGGCCCTGCTCCTTGAACGCCATCGGCGTGCGCCGGTTGACGTCGTCGATCACGCCGAGGACGGCGACCACCGGGGTCGGGTGGATGGCGGCGTCCCCGGTCTGGTTGTAGAGCGAGACGTTGCCGCCGGTCACCGGCGTACCCAGCGCCAGGCAGCCGTCGGCCAGACCGCGGGTGGCCTCGGCGAACTGCCACATCACCGCCGGGTCCTCCGGCGAGCCGAAGTTCAGGCAGTCAGAGACGGCCAGCGGCTTGGCACCGGTCGCCGCGACGTTGCGATACGCCTCCGCCAGCGCGAGCTGAGCGCCGGTGTAGGGGTCGAGCTTGGCGAAGCGCCCGTTGCCGTCGGTGGCGATGGCGACGCCCAGGTCGGTGTCGGCGTCGATGCGCACCACCCCGGAGTCCTCCGGCTGCGCCAGCACCGTGTTGCCCTGCACGAAGCGGTCGTACTGGTCGGTGACCCACGCCTTGGACGCCTGGTTGGGCGAGCCGACCAGCGCGAGCACCTGCTCGCGCAGCTCCTCGGCGTCGGCGGGCCGCGCCAGCCTGCCGGCGTCGTCGGCCTGGAGCGTGTCCTGCCAGTCGGGGCGGGCGTAGGGGCGGTTGTAGGTGGGGCCCTCGTGCGCGACCGACCGCGGCGGTACGTCCACGATCTGCTCGCCGTGCCAGAAGATCTCCAGCCGGGTGCCCTCGGTGACCTCACCGATGACGGTGGCGATGACGTCCCACTTCTCGCAGATCTCCAGGAAGCGGTCGACCTTCGCCGGTTCGACGATCGCGCACATCCGCTCCTGCGACTCGCTCATGAGGATCTCCTCGGGCGAGAGCGTCGCGTCACGCAGCGGCACGGTGTCCAGCTCGACCCGCATGCCGCCGGAGCCGGCCGAGGCCAGCTCGGAGGTCGCGCAGGACAGGCCCGCCCCGCCGAGGTCCTGGATGCCCGCGACCAGCTGCTCGCGGAAGATCTCCAGGGTGCACTCGATGAGCAGCTTCTCCTGGAAGGGGTCGCCGACCTGGACGGCGGGCCGCCGCGAGGGGCCGGTCGCGTCGAAGGTCTCGCTGGCCAGCACCGAGACGCCGCCGATGCCGTCGCCGCCGGTCCTGGCGCCGTAGAGGATCACCTTGTTGCCGGTGCCCGACGCCTGCGCGAGGTGGATGTCCTCGTGCTTCATGACGCCCACGCACAGCGCGTTGACCAGCGGGTTGCCCTGGTAGCAGGGGTCGAAGACGACCTCGCCGCCGATGTTGGGCAGGCCCAGGCAGTTGCCGTAGCCGCCGACGCCGGCGACGACACCGGGCAGCACGCGCTTGGTGTCGGGGTGGTCGGCCGCGCCGAAGCGCAGCGGGTCCATGACCGCGATCGGCCGCGCGCCCATCGCCAGGATGTCCCGCACGATGCCGCCGACGCCGGTGGCCGCGCCCTGGTAGGGCTCGATGTACGAGGGGTGGTTGTGCGACTCGATCTTGAAGGTGACGGCGTAGCCCTGCCCGACGTCCACCACCCCGGCGTTCTCACCGATGCCGACCAGCAGCGCGTCGGTCTGCGGTGCCTTGTCGCCGAACTGCTTGAGGTGCACCTTGCTCGACTTGTACGAGCAGTGCTCGGACCACATGACCGAGTACATCGCCAGCTCGGCGCCGGTCGGACGGCGCCCCAGGATCTCCCGGATCCGCGCGTACTCGTCCTCCTTGAGTCCGAGCTCCTTCCACGGCTGCCCCGTCTCGGGGCTCTGCTCCGCCTGCTTGACGGTGTCGAGGGTCACGCTCGGTCGCTCCTTCGCGCGAGGTTGAACTGGCGTCGTGCTCCGGGGCGCTCAGTCACTCTCTCGGCTGCTCCGGTGTCGAGGGTCATGCGTTGACCAGCCTCTTCAGTACCGACGTGAAGAACGGCAGGCCGTCGGTGCGGCCGGTGCCGATCAGCGACTCCACGGCGTGCTCGGGGTGCGGCATCAGGCCGACGACGTTGCCGGCCGCGTTGGTGATGCCGGCGATGTCGCGCTGCGACCCGTTGGGGTTGCCGTCCAGGTAGCGGAAGGCCACCCGGCCCTCGGCCTCCAGCTCGTCCAGGGTGCGCTCGTCGGCGGTGTAGCGGCCGTCGATGTTCTTGAGCGGGATGGAGATCTCCTGGCCGGCCGCGTAGTCCGCGGTCCAGGCGGTGGCGGCGGTCTCGACCCGCAGTTTCTGGTCGCGGCAGACGAAGTGCAGGCCGGTGTTCCTGAGCATCGCGCCCGGCAGCAGATGCGCTTCGCACAGCACCTGGAAACCGTTGCAGATGCCGAGCACCGGCATTCCGGCGTTCGCCTGCTCGACAATCGTCCCCATCACCGGCGAGAAGCGGGAGATCGCGCCGGCCCGCAGATAGTCGCCGTAGGAGAAGCCGCCCGGCAGAACGACCGCGTCGACCTGCTTGAGGTCCTTGTCGCGGTGCCACAGCGGCACGGCTTCCGCGCCCGCGATGCCGATCGCCCGCTGCGTGTCGCGGTCGTCGAGCGTGCCGGGAAATGTGACGACGCCAATGCGGGCAGTCACGACTCGACCTTTACGTCGAAGTCCTCGATCACGGTGTTGGCGAGAAAGGTTTCCGCCATCTCCCGAATGCGGGCGAGGGCGGCGTCGTCGACGGGCCCCTCGACCTCGAGTTCAAAGCGCTTTCCCTGGCGGACGTCGGAGATCCCGGCGAAGCCGAGGCGTGGCAGCGCGCGCTGTACCGCCTGGCCCTGCGGGTCGAGGATCTCCGGCTTGAGCATGACGTCGACTACGACGCGTGCCACTGGCACTCCCGGTGGTGTGGTGCGTGAGGTTCCTCCAGCGTACCCGGTGCGAAACTCTACGCGAGTAGATATGGGATGCCCGTCCGATCAGCGGCAGATCATGCATCACGTTTATGTATCGGCTGTCAAAATGCCTGGGGAAACGCGGCGGAAAATCATAGGGTCCCGATGGCGTACAGGCTTGGGATGACCCACGGCCGGGAATTATCAGTAACATCTGCCGTCCCATTCCGTGACACCGCACAGCACCGCCCTGAATGCACATTTGTCGACACCTGCGCGTCGGCGTGCCCGCGACACCACTGCCGGGCCGGACCCCGAACCGCACCGGGCCGCACCACGCCCGCGCGGCAAGGCACCGGTCACCGGCCCCGGCAACACCGGCCGGTCTTCGCGGCGGCATGCCGGCGGCGTACGAAAGGACCGATTCCCATGGCGCAACGCGTACTGGTCACCCTCGCCGATGATCTCGACGGCGGCGAGGCCGCGGAAACGATCGCATTCGGCGTCGACGGGCAGTGGTACGAGATCGACCTCTCGTCCGAGAACGCGGACAAACTGCGTCACGAGCTGGCGCCCTACGTCGAGGCCGGCCGCCGCCGCACCCTTTCCGGCCGCGCCTACAAGCGCACCCCGATCGCCCCCACCCCGGCGACGGTCCGGGCCTGGGCCCAGTCCAACGGATTCGAGGTCCCCGCCCGCGGCCGCATTCCCAAGAAGGTCTACGAGGCGTTCAACAAGGCGGGCTGAGCGCACGGCAGTTGGGGTGTGCGGCCGGTCCGGCCGCACACCCGCGGGTCGTCCGACACGGCTGGTCCAAGCCGACTGGACAGCCACCCCCACCTGTCCGCTAGTGTGTGGAGCACGCCGAGGGCAGGACCGAAAGGCCAGGTCAACGGACATGCGGGTGTAGCTCAGTAGTAGAGCGCCCCCCTTCCAGGGGGGAGGCGCAGTGTGCAATTCCTGTCGCCCGCTCCGATCGCTTGCGCGAAAGCGCCACCGTCTCTGACCTCAGGTCATTGACAGGTGGCGCATCGGGTAGAGTGGTCTGCACGACCTGCGGACGTGGCTCAGTTGGTAGAGCATCACCTTGCCAAGGTGAGGGTCGCGAGTTCGAATCTCGTCGTCCGCTCCAGTCAGATGAAGGCCCCGGTTCTCGTGACCGGGGCTTTCGCCGTGTTCCCGGCTCCTCGCTCCGTGCTGCCTGCGCGCGGGACTTCTGCCGCGGATACCCGTTTCCTGGGCGCTGGGCCGATCGGGTAGAGTATCTGGCACCACCTGCGGACGTGGCTCAGTTGGTAGAGCATCACCTTGCCAAGGTGAGGGTCGCGAGTTCGAATCTCGTCGTCCGCTCCAGTGAGGCGAAGGCCCCGGTTCTCGTGACCGGGGCCTTCGTGCTGCGTGAGCGCGGCTACGTCAAGAAGTCATGACCAGGGAAGGCCGGTCAGCCGCTCGTACGCCTCGATGTAGCGCGCCCGCGACTGCTCGACGATCTCGGCCGGGAGCTGCGGCGGCGGGGTGTCGCCGGTGCGGTCCCAGCCGGACGCGTCCGAGGTCAGCCAGTCGCGGATGAACTGCTTGTCGAACGACGGCTGCGGGTGCCCCGGCTCCCACTGGTCGGCCGGCCAGTAGCGGGACGAGTCGGGGGTCAGCACCTCGTCGGCGATGACCAGCCCGCCCTGCTCGTCGAACCCGAACTCGAACTTCGTGTCCGCCAGGATCAGCCCGCGCTCCCTGGCCACCTCGCGCGCCCGGCCGTAGACCGCGAGGGTCTTCTGCCGCAGCTGGGTCGCCGTCTCGGCGCCGACCTGGCGGGCGACCTCCTCGTACGGCACGTTCTCGTCGTGACTGCCGACGTCGGCCTTCGTCGCCGGGGTGAAGATGGGCGCCGGCAGCTCGGAACCGTCGACCAGGCCCTCGGGCAGCGCCAGACCGCAGACCGTGCGGAACTCGTTGTATTCGAGCAGCCCAGAACCGGTCAGATAACCGCGGGCCACGCATTCCACCGGCACCATCTGCAGCGACCTGCACACCATCGTCCGGCCCGCCCAGTCCGCGGGCGCGCCCTCGGGCACGTCGGTGGAGATCACATGGTTCGGCACCAGGTCGACGAGCTGCTCGAACCACCACAGCGACAGCTGGGTCAGCACCCGGCCCTTGTCCGGGATGTCGGTGGGCAGCACCCAGTCGTATGCCGAGGTGCGGTCGCTGGCCACCATCACCAGGTCGCCGGCGTCGTTGCGGTACAGCTCCCGGACCTTCCCGGTGTGCAGATGGACCAGTCCGGGCACCTGCACGGGCTCCGGCTTGTCGACGAATCCGGGCATCGGTCGTCCTCCCCAATAGGTGGTTCAGCTGCTGATTCTGGCGTACCCGGGAGGGTGCGGGGCCCCCGGGGCGCGCCGGGGGAACCCGAAGGGACGCGTCGCAGCAGCGGATCGCCTCAGTGGTGCTTGCAGATACGGTCCAGCAGATTGGCCGTCGCCCGCTGGATGCGCGGCTCCACATGCCCGGGACGGTCGAGCGCGGGCGACCAGGCGAAGGTGCCGGACGCGAAGACGTACGCGCCGCTGGGCGAGCGGTAGAGGGACGTCTCCTGGTGGCAGCGGCGGCCGTCCGCCGACTCGTACGGCGAGTGCGCCAGCAGGATGCGCTCGGTGGACTCCGGCAGTGCGACACGCGGGAAGTAACGGTCCGCCTCGCCGGCCACCAGGCCCTCCACCAAGTCGCCCTCGGCCGCGCCGGTGGCCTCCCAGAGCCAGTGCCCGGCATTGCGCACCACCAGCGGCGACGGCTGCGGGACCCGGCCCGCGTACTGCACGCCGAGCAGCTGCTGCTCCGGCTCGCCGAGGTCGCGCCACAGGCCGCTGCGGCCCCGGGCGTCGCTGCGCGGCTTGCGGCAGCTCAGCAGCCGGTCGGCGTCGCCGGCCGGCGAGGGCGCCAGATCGACCTGCCAGTACATCGTGTTGGCCGACAGGAAGATCAGCGACGTGCCCATGTCGCGGGCGGCCTCCACGGCCCTGCGCATCGGCACCGACCAGTATTCGTCGTGCCCGGGGAAGACCATCCCCCGGTACAGCGCCGGATCCACCCGGCCCGCGTGCAGGTCGCGGGCGTCGGCGTAGGCGAGGTCGTAGCCGTAGCGCTCGGCGAAGCGCACGAAGTCGTAGGCGTGCCCGATGTGCAGCGGCAGGCCCGCGCCGGCGTAGGGCCGGTCGAAGGACACCGTCCCGGCCGCCTCCTCCTCGCCCAGCAGCCGGCCCGCCCCGTCCCACGCGTGATAGAGGCTGGCGCCCGTCCTGCCGTCCTCGGGATACAGGTTGTACGCCTGCCACGTCACGTCGGGCAGCAGCAGGAGCAGGTCGGCGTGGGCCGCCGGATCCCGCACGGTGAACGGCACGTGGCTGCGGTAGCCGTCGACGGTGGTGAGGACCGCGACGTAGGCGCCGGTCCGCCAGTGCGGCGGGATCTGCAGCCGCCAGGACTGCCACCAGTGGTGGCAGGAGATCGTCTTCCCCGCCGCGAGCGGCGCCGGCTGCACGATGCCCGACAGCCGGGGGCTCGCACTGACCTGCGCGGCGCCGTCACCGCCGTAGTGCCCGATCCGGTAGACGTCGACGGTAAACTCCTGCGGCGGGTCCACGGTGATCCGGAAGTCCATCGCCTCCCCCGGCGCCACCGCCCCGGCCGACGCGAACCCCTTGATCTGCCGCCGCACGTCGTCCGCGGTCCGCGGCCCCGGCAGATGCGGCCGCCGCGGCGCCTCCCCGCTGCTCGCCGCCAGATCCACGTACCAGGGCACGACCTGCCCGTCGTCCCCGAGATACTCCGGCTCCCCCCGCAGCCACGGCAACGGCCCCTGGCCGAACGGATCCGACACCCCGTGCGCGAGCGCACCGGACTCCCACCGCCTGATCTGATCCGCCGCCATCACCCATCCCCTCCGTCCCCACCGCACCCCCCACCGCGGGCGGCGGGGCAATGGTGCGGTACGAGGCAAGCACATCACAGAATGCGGCACGGCTGTCACCGTTCGTGGTGAAAATATGCACCGATTTGATGGGCCCCCAGCACGAATTTCCGATCCGGCCCCGACCCCCACGACCCCCGGACTCCCACGGCCCCCGGACCACTGCGGCCCGGGGCCCCGGACCACCGCCCGGTGGTCCGCCTCCGACGGCAGGTGCCCCTCCCGGCCGGCGCCCCTATGGGGCTCACCAGGCCGCAGAGGGCAGCGGAACGGCGCGCGCAACCACGACGGCGGTCAGCAGGCAATGCCACAGCAAGTGGCACCCCCCGAGACGCGCCAGCCCCCCGCAGGGGAGCGGCGCGCCGCCCCGCAGGGCGAACCCCCGTCGTTTGGCCTAAGCCAAACGAATGGTCTGCTCGGCCCGGACCCCGATCGCCGAGAGCCACGCCCGCAGGGGCGCCGCATCCCCGTTCTCCACCAACCGCAGCACCGGCCACCCCAGGTCGCTGCGGCGCGCGCCGTCCACGACGAGGGTGGGGCCGTCCAGCCAGTCGAGCCCGGCGCCCGCCCCGGCCGTGTCCACGGCCGCGCAGCACACCATCGCGGTGACGTGGTCGGCGAGCAGTTCCCGTCCCGTCCTGGGCGGCAGCAGCTGGTAGACCGGCGTCGTGATCTCCACCGCCGCCCCGGCACCCAGGGCCGGTAGGGGCGCCGGGGCCGTCGAAGCGGCAGCCCGCCCTGCCTCGTCCGCCGCGACCAACGCCCCGATCCGCGCCGCCAGTTCCTCGCTGCCCCCGGACGCGAGCCGGTCGATCACCCGGTCCAGTGTGGCCCGGCCCGGCTCGTCCCGCAGTGCCGGGACCACGCTGCGGTCCACCGCCGTGCGCGGCACCGTACGGCCGCCCAGCAGCAGCCCGCGCCCTCGCGACCCGAGCGCCGGCGGCGGCCCCCCGATGTCGTCCAGGTCACCGCCGGCGACCTCGGGCACCTCCACCTCCGCAGCGGGAAGGGAAGCGCGGGCGGGGCCCGGCCGTACTTCGTCCAGCACGCATATGAGGCGCGCGGCCTCCGCCCGCCAGATGCGGTCCACGACCTCCTCCGGATAGCGCGCCCAGCTCACCGGCGCCCAGTCGGGGCCGGTGCGGCGCGGGCCGCCGTGGAAGAGGCGGGCCGCCAGCAGCGACACGGCCTCGTCGACGACACCTGGCTCTTCGAGCAGGTCGCAGGCGGGCCGCTCGCCGAGCCTGGTCTCGAAGCCGTCGGCCAGCCGGTCGCGGCGGGAGAGCTCGGTCAGCGCGGCGACCACGCCGGCGTCCAGCCGGGACGGCCAGCGGCCCATCCGCCAGGCGGGCAGCGCGACCCGGGTCAGCAGCCGGTCCCACCCGGCGTAGGCGAGCCCGACCTGCTCCTGGGCGACGATCCGCAGCCCGTAGTCGACCGCCTGCGCCCGCTCGGACGCGGACGCGGCGACACCCCGCTCCATCTCGGCGACGTGCGGACCGCACCCGCGCAGCAGCAGCCGGGCGGCCCAGCCGAGGACGCCGTACGCGGGCCGCAGCAGCACCGAACGCCGCTGCCTGCCCTGCCCGGCCACGCCGACCGCGGCGTCCAGACCCCGTACGAACCGGCGGGCCGCGTATATCTCCGGGTCGGCCGCGGCACCGGTGCCGGCGACCACCGGGGCCAGCAGCGCCCGCAGCTCGGCGACCCGCATCCACCACAGGAACGGTGAGCCGATCACCAGCACCGGGGCCGGGCGGCGGTCCGCCTCACCCGCGGCCGGCCTGCGGTCCTCCAGCCAGCTGTCGCAGTCCGGCGTCAGCTCTATCGCCGAGGGCAGCGGGACCTGCAGCTTCTCCGCCAGCTCCTGGACCATCCGGTGCAGGTCGGGTGCCGCGGTCGCGGAGACCGCCACCGCGGGGCTCACGGCGGGCCGGGCCCGTACGATCACGGCGGCCACCGCCGCGGCCACCGCGATCACGACGAGCGCGGCGCCCGTCAGTCCCCACCGCACCCCGTCCCACGCCCCACCGCCGAGCCGGCCGGTCGCACCGGCCACATGCAGCACCACCGCGGCCGCCGCGGGCAGCAGCACCGCGCCGACCGCGGCCCCGCGAATACGCAGCACCGCCAGCGCGCGGGTCCGCGCCACTGCCTCGCCTGCTTCTCCAGCCATCGGGCGGCTCACCCCCTGCGCTGTGGTGACCGCCCCGGTGACGGCCTCCCCCCACTGTCGCACCGCCCACCGACATCGCAATGGCCGTACGGCTGTTTGCCGCAATGTCCCGCAGTGCGCCTCCGCGGCACCCTAGTTCGCCCCCGCGAACGAGTCATCCATACGGCCTACGCATCACTCCTTGGAGTGGCTTCCCCCCGAACTCCCAGCGAGTACGTACGCCTCCCACCACCCCCGGGGGGGCCGGGGCCCGGGTCCCCGAGGCGCGCGCAGCGCTGCCGCAGGCGCGGCCACCACCCCAGGGCCGCGTGGGGGTGCCCGCGGGTGAAGCGCTGGGGGAAGAAGGCGCGCCCAGCCACGCACACGCCGCAGGCGACAGGCCACCACAGATGGCACCCACCTCAGGGCCGCCTGGGGGTGCCCCCAGGCGAAGCGCAGGGGGAGAACGGAGCGACCAGCCACGACGACGCCGAGGAAGCCACGCCACCTCAGGTGGCAGGCACCCAGGGGCGCGTGGGGGTGCCCCCAGGCGAAGCGCCTGGGGGAAAACGGAGCGACCAGCCACGACGACGCCGAGGAAGCCACGCCACCTCAGGTGGCACCCACCTGGCGTACCCCCCAAAAAAGCTACGCGCCCGTGGCCGCCGCAGCGATGTCGGTACGGTGGTGGCCGCCGTCGAGGCCGACGCGGTCGACCGCCCGGTAGGCCCGCTCGCGGGCCACTGCGAGGTCCGCGCCGGTCGCGGTCACCGAGAGAACGCGACCGCCGGCGCTGACGACGCGCCCGTCGTCCTCACGCCGCGTCCCGGCGTGCAGGACGTACGCGTGGTCACCCTGCTCCGCGATGGCGTCGAGACCGGTGATCGGATCACCGGTGCGCGGCGTGTCCGGGTAGTTGTAGGAGGCGATGACCACCGTCACCGCTGCACCCTCGCTCCACCGCAGCGCGGGGAACGCCGCGAGCTGCCCGGTCGCGGCGGCCCTGAGCAGCCCGGCGAGCGGGGTGCGGAGCCGGGCCAGGACGACCTGCGTCTCGGGATCGCCGAAGCGGGCGTTGAACTCGATGACCCGCACCCCGCGCGAGGTGATCGCGAGCCCGGCGTAGAGCAGGCCCGCGAAGGGCGTACCGCGGCGCCGCAGCTCGTCGACGGTCGGCTGGAGCACGGTCCGCTCGACCTCGTCGACCAGTTTCGGGTCGGCCCACGGCAGCGGCGAATACGCGCCCATGCCGCCGGTGTTGGGACCCTCGTCGCCGTCGAGCGCCCGCTTGAAGTCCTGCGCGGGCTGCAGCGGTACGACGGTCTCGCCGTCGGTGACGGCGAAGAGCGAGACCTCGGGGCCGTCCAGGTACTCCTCGATGACCACCCGGCCGGGCGCGGCCACGCATGCGAGGGCGTGCGCCCGCGCCCCTGCGAGGTCACCGGTGACGACGACGCCCTTGCCCGCCGCGAGCCCGTCGTCCTTGACGACGTACGGCGCGCCGAAGGCGTCCAGCGCCCGGTCGATCTCGTCCGCGGTCGTGCAGACGTAGGAGCGGGCGGTCGGCACGCCGGCCGTCGCCATGACGTCCTTGGCGAAGGCCTTGGAGCCCTCCAGCTCCGCCGCCTCCTTGCTGGGCCCGAAGCAGTCGATGCCCCGCGCGCGTACGGCGTCGGCGACCCCGGCGACCAGCGGGGCCTCGGGGCCGACGACGACGAAGTCCGCCCCGAGCGAGACGGCGAGCCCGGCGACCGCCGCACCGTCGAGCGCGTCGACCGGGTGCAGCTCGGCCACCTCGGCGATCCCGGCGTTGCCGGGAGCGCAGTGCAGTGACGTCACGTCGGGGTCGAGGGACAGGGAACGGCACAGGGCGTGCTCGCGGGCGCCGCCGCCGATGACAAGGACCTTCACGCGCACCAGGGTAGTGGCCCGTGCGGCCACCGGCCGCCCTCACTCTTTCGGGTGACCGCATCCGCGGCCTATACCTGATCACGCAGCCCATACGGGCGGAAATCCCGCCCCACGCACCCCACGCTCAGCCGTTCGGCGCTAAGAAGAGACGTTCATCACGGCCCGGAAGCGCCGGAAGCCATCGAGGGAGCGTGCAGTGAGCCAGCCGGACATGTTTCCCGAGGAAGCCCCTCGGGAGGAGCCTGAGCGGCGGGCGCTGCACCACCAGCAAGAGGACCTGCGGCCGCTGCCGTTCCCGCTGGGCGACTGGGGCGAGCCCGCGGAACGCCTCGAAGAGCTCTACCGCTGGGCGGAGTCCGGCGCCCTGCGTACGGCCGACTGGTATCTGCGGGACCGGCTGTGGAAGCGCCGCGGCGCCCGCGCACTGCGCTGCGGCGCCACGCTGTTCGCCGCGGTGGGCGCGGCGCTGCCGCTGGTCGAGCTGACCGGCGCCGGCGGCGCGACGGTGGCCTGGGGCTATCTCGCGCTGCTGGTGGCCACGGTGTGCGTGGCCGCGGACCGCGTCCTGGGTCTGACGGCGGGATGGATGCGCGACGTCGGCACCGCGCAGAGCGTCGAGCGGCGCCTTGAGCAGCTGCGCTTCGACTGGGCGTCGGAAAGCGTCCGCGAGGTCCTCGGCCCGACGGAGGGCACCGCGGCGGAGGCCGCCGAGCGCTGCCTGGCGATCCTGCGCCGCTTCTGCGACGACGTTGCCGATCTGGTGCGGATGGAAACCGCGGACTGGATGCTGGATTTCGGCTCCCGCACGTCCGCGCCGCCCTTGCGTACGCAGTCCCCCGCCTGGTCCCCCACCCGCCCCGAGCCCCCCTTCTCCCCCCGCCTCCCCCACCCGAGCACCCGCCCGAACATGCCCCGCCAACGCCCCCCGGAGAACCCCCGCCAGGGGTGACGCGGCCGGCGTTCGCCCCCATGTCTCGGGCTGAGCCCGTCCCCCACGACCTTTCCCCGGTCGACCCCGTGTCGGCGGTGAGCCGAAGGGCGCGCCACCCCTCCCCCCGGACACGCCAAAAAACCACCCCGGGCTCGCCGGTAGCTGGGGAACCGAAGGGCGCGCCACCCCTCCCCCCGGACACGCCAAAAAACCACCCCGGGCTCGCCGGTAGCCGGGGAACCGAAGGGCGCGCCGGCGTCGAAAGGGAGAACGCGCGGAGGTCGCGAGGAACGAGCGACCGAGCACGATCGAGTGTCGACACCGGATCAAAAGCGCCCGGAGGCGAGCCGGCGGCAAAAAAGGCAGTTGATGCGGCACCGAACTCGGAAGACGGCTCCCCCGCACGCTCACCCCGCCCAAGAGGGCAAGCCCGGGGGGCGAGCACGGTGGGGGGGACGCCTTACATGCCCGGCACCCTGCTGGGCTCACCCGGGGCAGCACCCGCACCCTGCGGGGGAACCGCCCTACGGGCCGCACCCCACCGGGCCCACCCGGGCAGGACCCGCACCCCACCATGGAACCCCCCTACCGACTCGGCACCGCCCACTGCCTTATTGCCGCCGGCTCGCCTCCGGGCGCTTTAAATCCGGCGTCGACACTCGATCGTGCTCGACCCCCTCGTCCCTCGGGGGCCTCCGCGCGTTCTCCCTTTCGACGCCGGCGCGCCCTTCGGCTCCCCGGCTACACGGGGGCGACCGGGCGGAAATCATGCGGGCCCGGGCCGGCCCCACCCACACACGCCCTCCCCCCACCCGCGCGGCGCCGCGCGCAGCCCCGGACACCGCGCCGCCGGGGGAAAGGTGCCCCGGGGCCGGCGGGTCAGCTGAAGACGATCATGGAGCCCTGGGCCAGGGATCGGGTGGCTGCCGCGTGGAGGCCCAGCCAGACGTGGTGTTCGCGGGCGAAGGGGCCGGACAGGGCGGTGGGGGGGTGGAGGGCGGGCTCCTCCAGGGTGGTGTGGCGGGACGGGGGGGCCGGGGGGAGGGGCGGGTTGGCGGGGTCGATGCCGATCGCGGGGGCGACGAACTCCAGCTCGCGCAGCAGGCCGTGGCTGGAGCCGAGCGGGCCGCCGCCTTCGAGCAGCTCGTCGTTGACGACGGGCTGCGGGAAGTCCAGCGGCACGTACGCGCCGGCGTGGTCGTAGTGCCACACCAGGTGGGAGCGCTGGGCGGTGCCCTCGAACATCTCGAGCAGCTGCTCGTAGTCGCCGCCGAGCGCGTCGACCGGGGAGACCTCCAGGCCCTGGAGGCTCAGCAGGTAGGCGCGGCGCAGGAAGTGCAGCGCGTCGTAGTCGAAGCAGGCGACGGGTCCGACGTCGCCCGACAGCCCGGGCATGTAGGCGTAAACGGGGACGGGCGGCTGCCCGGCGTCGCTCAGGGCCTTGTCGTAGCGGGCGAGTTCCTCGGAGAACGGGTTTTCCGGGCTGTGGCAGAGCACGTCCACCAGCGGCACCAGCCACAGGTCGCAGGCCACGAACACTCCATCCGGTCGGGGGCGTACAGCGTAAATCGGCCGCGCCCGTCGCGTCAGGAGCGTGCGGGGGCCAGCTTCTCGATCAAGGCGCGGGTATGGGCGTCGCATTCGGTCGTCAGGGCGTACGCGGCGGCCGTGTCGCGGGCGGCGACGGCGTTCACCAGGTCGACGTGGCCGGCCCAGCAGACGCCGGCGGGGTCGCTGAGCGCGCGCAGGTGCGGCACCGCGTAGACCCAGGTCTGGGTGCGGATGCGGTCCAGGAATTCGCAGATGTGCGGGTTGCCGCCGATGCCCGTCAGCTCCCGCCAGAAGCGCAGGTCGCAGCCGACCAGCACGTCGAGGCTGCCGGACTGGGCGGCGCGGGCGGCGGCCTCGGCGCGGCGGCGTACGGAGGCCACCGCGTCGGCCGGCAGGTCGCCCATGCCGCGGTCGGCCATCTGCCGGAAGGCGGCCTCGACGATGAAGAGCTGGGCCTTGCTGAGCGAGCGGAAATCGGCCGCGGTCAACCTGCGCACCTGGAAGCCGCGGTGCTGTTCGACGTCGAGCAGCCCCTGGGCGGCGAGGTCGACCAGCGCCTCGCGGACGGGGGTGGCGGAGACGCCGTAGAGCTCGGCGATCTCCTTGACGGTGAAGTGCCGCCCGGCCTGGAGCCTGCCGGTGAGCACCTCGTCGCGCAGGGCGTCGGCGATCTGCTGGCGCAGGCTGCTGCGCCGCACCGGCGTGGCCGGACCGCCGACCTCCGCCATGCCGTCTCCTTGTCGCGTCGCGGCTGCGGGTGGGTTCCCGCCGCACGTCCGCCGCACACGATACGGCGAGGCGCGGCGGGGTGGCGCCGGTGCGTGCGCGAGGTACGCCCGGCGCCGCCCCCGCGCGCGGTCGGGACCGCGTGGCGCGGGCGGGCGGAAACCGTGCCGCGTACCGCCCCGGTGGCCTCGTACGGAGGTCGCGGCTTCCGGTGAAAGACCGTCTGGTAGCCCCTGGCGTTCATACGCATATTCTTCGCTCTGGGGTTCGGGAGCCGATGACAGCGGCGGGGGAGACGACATGGAGCAGCTCAGGGCGGAGGATCCGCAGCGGATCGGGGCATATCGGCTGCTCGGCAGGCTGGGCACCGGGGGGATGGGCCGGGTCTTCCTGGCCCGCTCGGAGCGGGGCCGCACCGTCGCGGTGAAACTGGTACGGGCGGAACTCGCCGCACAGGAGGAGTTCCGCACGCGTTTCCGCCGCGAGGTGCTTGCGGCGCGGCGGGTGGGCGGCACGTGGACCGCACCGGTGCTCGACGCCGACACCGAGGCCGGGATCCCGTGGGTGGCGACCGGATACGTCGCGGGCCCCTCCCTGCAGCAGGTGCTCAAGGACTACGGGCCGCTGCCTGAGCGTTCGGTGTGGGTGCTGGCCGCCGGGCTCGCGCACGCGCTGGCCGACATCCACACCGCGGGTCTGGTGCACCGCGACCTCAAACCGTCGAACGTGATGATCACCATCGACGGCCCCCGGGTGATCGACTTCGGGATCGCCCGGGCGCTGGAGACGGTCGCCGACGGTTCTGCGACGCTCACCTACACCGGGGCGATGGTCGGCTCCCCCGCCTTCATGTCGCCGGAGCAGGTGCGTGGCGACCGGGTGACCCCGGCCTGCGACGTCTTCTGCCTCGGCTCGGTGCTCGCCTACGCCGCCACCGGGCTGCAGCCCTTCGGCGCGGCCAGCAGCGGGGTGCACGCCCAGATGTTCCGCATCGTCCAGGAGCCGCCCGACCTGCACGCGGTGCCCGACGGGTTGCGCGCCCTGGTGACGGCCTGCCTGGTCAAGGAGCCCGAGGAGCGTCCGTCGCTGGACGAGGTGCTTGCGCTGATCGAGAGCGCCGAGGAGGAGACACCGAAGGACACGCCGGCCGGACGCGTCGAACCGTGGCTGCCCGGCGCGATCGTCGCCCAGCTGGGCCGGCGCGCGGTGCAGTTGCTCGAGCTGGAGGCGGAAGCCGAGGTCGAGGTCGAGGCACCCGTCCCGGCCGGCGCGGCCGTCGCGGAGGTGGCCGCGGGCGCGGCCGCCGGGCCGGGGGGCGGGTCGGGGGGCGGGTCGTCGGAGGGCGGGTCGGTCCCGCCCGGCCGTACGGGCAAGGCGCCCACCGCGGGTGCCGGGCAGGCCGCTGTCCTCGCGGCCGAATCCGTGCCTGGCGCGGGTGCGGGCCAGGTCGCGCCCCCGCCGCCGGGACCCGGTGACGGCACGTCCGGCGCGGGCGGGCCGCGGGAGCCCGCCGGGCCGCGGCGTGGCAGGCGCGGCGCGCTCGTGGCCGTACTGGCGCTGCTCGCGGTGACCGCCGGCGCCACCACCGCCTACGTCGTCGTCCATGAGACCGGCGGTGGCGGCGCGGCGGCGCACGCCGCGCCACCGGCCACCGCGAACCCGCCCGCCGCCACCAGCGGGACGCCGACCGCGACGCCCAGCGCCACCTCGACGCCCAGCAGCACGCCGACCAGCGCTGGCGCGACGGCGACCAAGCCCACCTCGAAGCCGACGCAGACTCCCACGCCGACCGGCGCGGCCGGCACCACGCCCGCCACGCCGGTGACGGTGGTCGCGGCGCCCGCCGGCCTCGTCGGCACCTGGCAGGCGTCGTACCGCACCCCGCCGGCGATCTACGACAACCGGACGCTGACCGTGCGCGCGAACGGCTCCGTGGAGCTGTCCGGCTCCCGCTCGGACGGCACGGACACCCTCTACAAGTGCGTCTGGTCGATGTCGGTCGTCTCCGTCGGGCCGCCGGCGAGGCTGAGCCCGTCGCTGGTGACCGGCGACTCCCCCGCCGGCTCGTGCCAGGCGGGCACCACGACGACCACGCTGACCCTGATCGACGACACCCACCTGCAACGCGACGGGGTCGCCGGCGAGAAGAAGCCGCTGACGTACTACGAGAAGGTCAGCTGACCGCCCGTACGAGAACGTCCGCCGACCCGCCGACCCCGGACGCCGGTAAGCCCCGCACACCAGGGTGGCGGGGCTTACGGCTTACCGCTTAGCGCTTACGGCTCGCTCAGAGGAAGGAGTTGATCTCGATGGTCTCGGTGCGGCCGGGGCCGACGCCGATCGCGGAGACCGGGGCGCCGGACATCTCCTCCAGCGCCTTGACGTAGCTCTGCGCGTTCTTGGGCAGGTCGGCGAAGGTCTGCGCCTTGGTGATGTCCTCCGACCATCCGGGCAGGTATTCGTAGATCGGCTTGGCGTGGTGGAAGTCGCTCTGGCTGTACGGCAGTTCCTCCACCCGGCGGCCGTCGATCTCATAGGCGACGCACACCGGGATGCGCTCCCAGCCGGTGAGGATGTCCAGCTTGGTGAGGAAGAAGTCGGTCAGGCCGTTGACGCGGGTGGCGTAGCGGGCGATGACCGCGTCGAACCAGCCGCAGCGCCGGTTGCGCCCGGTGGTGACGCCGAACTCGTGGCCGACGGTGCGCAGTCGCTCGCCGTCCTCGTCGAACAGCTCGGTGGGGAACGGTCCCGAGCCCACACGCGTTGTGTACGCCTTGAGGATGCCGATCACCCGGGTGATCTTCGTGGGACCCACCCCGCTGCCGGTGCAGGCTCCGCCGGCGGTCGGGTTGGACGAGGTGACGAAGGGATACGTGCCGTGGTCGACGTCGAGGAGCGTGCCCTGCCCGCCCTCCATGAGCACGACCTTGCCCTCGTCCAGCGCCTGGTTGAGCACCAGCGTGGTGTCGGCGACGTAACCCCTCAGCCGGTCGGCGTAGCCCAGGTATTCCTCGACGACCTGGTCGGTGCTGATCGCCCGCCGGTTGAAGATCTTGACCAGCACCTGGTTCTTGTCCTGCAGCGCCGCGTCGACCTTCTGGTGGAGGATCGATTCGTCGAAGAGGTCCTGGACCCTGATGCCGACCCGGTTGATCTTGTCCGCGTACGCCGGGCCGATGCCGCGCCCCGTGGTGCCGATCTTCCGGTTGCCCAGGAAGCGTTCCGTCACCTTGTCGATGGTCTGGTGGTAGGGCGTGATCAGATGGGCGTTACCGCTGATCAGCAGTTTGGACGTGTCCACGCCGCGCTCGTCGAGTCCGCTCAGCTCGGAGAGCAGGACCGCCGGGTCGACCACGACACCGTTGCCGATCACCGGAGTGCATCCCGGTGACAGGATGCCGGAGGGGAGGAGATGCAGTGCGTATTTCTGGTCGCCGACGACCACCGTGTGGCCGGCGTTGTTGCCGCCCTGGTAGCGGACCACGTAGTCGACGGAGCCGCCGAGCAGGTCGGTGGCCTTCCCCTTGCCCTCGTCACCCCACTGAGCACCGAGCAGCACAAGTGCGGGCACAGGCGTACACCCCTTCCGGGCGGGGCATGTCCAACGTGCAGAGAGCCGTCGAACCTGCCCCGGAATAGACGAAGCCCCTGACGCAAAGGCGCAAGGGGCTCTTGCACCGAGATTTTACCTGAGGAAGGACCAAGGTGTCGGCTCACCCTCCCGGGCATCCTCCGCCGGACTCCGTCCAGCGGTGGCCCCTGCTGCTGGTCATCGATCCGGCGGCACGCGCGACCGACGGCGAGTCCGTACGTATCGCGAAGGATGTCCTGTGTGCGGGCGCGCCCTCGGTGAAGATCGTCTTCCCCGAGTCCGCGGAGGAGGCCGAACGCGCCCTGGCCCACCGCGGCCGGCGGCACCCCGTGGTGCTCGGCGACGACCTGGCCCTGCTGCGTACGGTCCGCGCGCTGCACCGTGACCGGACCCTGCACGAGGCGCCGGTCTCGCTGGTGCCGATCGGGCCGCGTTCGGCGCTGGCCCGCGCGCTCGGCGTACCGGGCGACGTGCCCGCGGCGGCCCGCGCGGTGCTCGACGGCATGCAGCGCGAACTCGACCTGCTGGTCGACGAGAGCGGCGGCATCGTGCTCGGCGCGCTGAGCATCCCGTGCGACAGCCCGGTCTCGCCGTCCGGCGCGCACTGGTGGACGCCGGTGGAGAAGACCGCCCGCTCGCTGGTGCGCACCCTGACCGCGCCGATCCCGGCGGGCAGCCACCAGCCGCCCCGGCAGCGGTTGCGGGTGGAGGCGGACGGCGTGCTGCTCGCCGACCTCGACCAGCCGGTGCAGGAGGTCTCGGTCCGCCCGGCCCCGGCCGGCTTCGCCGAGGTCTACGTCCGGCGGATGGAGGGCGCCTCGCACGTACGGGCCAGGGCGCGCACGATCACCGTCTCGGGGCGGGACTTCCGCTACCGCGCCGACTCGGCGGTCACCGGTCCGGTGCGGACCAGGACGTGGACGGTGGAGCCGGCGGCCTGGCGGCTGACGGTGCCGCGCCACTGACGGGACGTCATCCCGCGGCGGCCGGACCTGCGGGCGGCCCGACCCGCGGGCGGCGGGGCCCGGGCCTCACCAGCCGACCAGCAGCTCCTCCACCCCGCGGATCACGTAGTTGGGCCGCCAGCGCGGCTCCGACAGCAGCTTCATACCGGGGGCGTGCCGCAGGAAGGTGCCGAAGGACGCGCCGAGTTCGACCCGGGCCAGCGGGGCGCCCAGGCAGTAGTGGATGCCCGCGCCGAAGCTGACATGCCGGTTGTCGGCGGCCGGGCGGCCGACGTCGAAGCGGTCGGGCGCCTCGAAGCGGGCCGGGTCGCGGTTGGCCGAGCCGAAGAGCAGGGCGACCTCCGAGCCGCGCGGGATCACCGTGCCGCCGACCTCGATGTCGTCGAGGACCCAGCGCTCGAAGAGCTGCAAGGGGGTGTCGTAGCGCAGGATCTCCTCCACGCCGTCCTGCAGCCGCTCCGGCCGGTCCTGGAGGATCCGCAGCTGGTCGGGATGCCGGAAGAGGCTCAGCCAGCCCAGGGTGGTGCTGTTGACGGTGGCCTCGTGGCCGGCGTTGAGCAGCAGCACGCAGGTCGAGACCATCTCCTGCTCGCTGAGCACGTCGCCGTCGTCCTGGACCGCGATCAGCGCGCTGATCAGGTCCTCGCCCGGTTCGGTGCGCCGGGCGGCGATCAGCTCCCGCAGATAGCCGGAGAACTCCTCACTGGCCGTCACCGCGGCACGGGCGGCGTCCTCGCCCGGGTTGAGCTCGAACATCCCGGTCATCGCCGCCGACCAGGGCCGCAACTGGTCGCGGTCCGAGGCCGGTATGCCCAGCATCTCGGCGATGACCGCCACCGGCAGCGGCTCGGCGACCCTGGCGTGCAGGTCGCCGCCGCCGTCGGCGTGGAAGGCGGTGATCAGTTCGGCGGCCAGCCGCTGCACGGTGGGCACCAGTTCCTCCACCGTGCGGGGGGTGAAGGCCTTGGCGACCAGCCGGCGGATCCGGGAGTGCGCGGGCGCCTCCAGGTCGAGCAGGCCGTTGTTGTTCAGCACGGTGAACGGTTCGAGCTCGGCGGGCGGCGGGGTCCGGCCGAACTCCTCGTGCGTGAAGCGGTGCAGATACGTACGGCCGAGCCGCCGGTCCCGCAGCAGCGCGTTGACGTCGTCGTAGTGCGGGATCAGCCACTGCCGGGTCGGCTCGTAGTAGTGCGCGCGGCCGGCCGCGCGCAGTTCCCCGTAGGCCGGGTAGGGGTCGGCGGCGAAGGCGCGGGAGCCGGGGGTGAAGACGCTGGAAGGAAGAGTCATGGCAGGTCGATGAGTCCGTGTTCGCGCAGGTAGTCGAGTTGCGCGCGGACTGAGAGCTCCGCGGCGGGCCACAGTGCCCGGTCGACGTCGGCGTAGACGCGGGCGACCACCTCGGCCGGGGTGCGCAGCCCGGACTCGATGGCGGTCTCGACCTGGGCGAGCCGGTGGGCACGGTGGGCGAGATAGAACTCGACGGCGCCCCGGGCGTCGCCGAGCACCGGGCCGTGGCCCGGCAGGACGGTGTCCACGGCGCCGTCGACGGTGAGCGCCTGGAGCCGCCGCAGCGAGTCCAGGTAGTCGCCGAGCCGGCCGTCGGGGTGCGCGACCACGGTGGTGCCGCGGCCCAGCACGGTGTCGCCGGTCAGCACCGCGGCGTCCGCTGGCAGCAGGAAGGACAGCGAGTCGGCGGTGTGGCCCGGGGTGGCCACCACCCGCAGTTCCAGGCCGCCGGTGGTCACGGTGTCGCCCGCGCCCAGCCCCTCGTCGCCCAGCCGCAGCGCCGGGTCCAGCGCGCGGACCGGCGTACGGGTCAGCTCGGCGAAGCGGGCCGCGCCCTCGGCGTGGTCGGGGTGGCCGTGGGTGAGCAGGGTCAGGGCGACCCGCTTGCCCGCCTGCTCGGCAGCCGCGACGACCCGTGCCAGATGGGCCTCGTCCAGCGGGCCGGGGTCGATGACCACGGCCAGCGGGGAGTCCGGTTCAGCGACGATCCAGGTGTTGGTGCCGTCCAGCGTCATCGGTGAGGCGTTCGGGGCGAGCACGCACAGCGCGCGGGCGGTCGCCCATCCGCCGACCGTGTCCCGCGGCTGCCCCGGCACCGTCCCGGCGGTCACCGGCCCCCATCCCCGGGGGCGGCGGTGCGGGTGAAGTCGTCATGGCCCGGCCAGGTCAGCACGACCGCGCCCGCGGGGTCGACGGTGGCCGTCGCGATGACCGGGGTGAGGTCACCTACCGGTGCGGCGGCCAGCGCGGCGGCGGCCGAACCGTACGGGAGCAGGTCGCGCAGCATCGTGACGGTCGGCGGCAGCATCGTCAGCTCGCCGCCGTCGTAGCCGGCCAGGGCGTCGGCGGGCCGCAGCCAGACGGTGCGGTCCGCCTCGCCCGACACGTCCCGGGTGCGCTGGCCCGCGGGCAGCAGGGCCAGGAAGAACCAGGTGTCGTAACGGCGCTCCTCGAACTCCGGGGTGATCCAGCGCGCGCACGGCCGCAGCAGATCCGTGCGCAGCACCAGGCCGCGGCGGTCCAGGAAGTCGGCGAAAGCCAGCTCGTGGCCGACCAGGGCGTTGCGGTCGGCCTCCCAGTCCTCGCCGGTGGTGTCGGCGACGACGGTGCCGGCGTCCGGGCCGGCCAGCAGCACGCCGGACTCCTCGAACGTCTCGCGCACCGCCGCGCACACCACCGCCTGGGCCGCGGCCGCCCCGACGCCCAGCAGCCCGGCCCACTCCTCCAGCGCCGGCCCGGCCCAGCGCACCGGCCGCTCGTCGCGCGGGTCGACCCCGCCGCCAGGGAAGGCGTAGGCGCCGGCGGCGAAGGCCATCGACGCGCGGCGCCGCAGCATGTGCACCGCCGGGCCACCGTCTTCGCCGGTGTCCCGCAACAGCAGCACGGTGGCCGCACGCCGCGGCACCACCGGCGTCAGCTCCCCCCGGGCCAGCGCCCGGATGCGCTCCGGCCAGGCCGCGGGCACGGCCCCGCCGCTCATCATGCTCATGCGGCGGAGCCTACGTGGCTGCGCCGCCATGTTCGACCCCCCGCCTCAACCCCCACCGGGGGCGCGGGTCGCCCTCTCACCCCACCGGGGCGCGGGTCGTCCCCGACCCGAAGGGACTATTGCTGCCGAACCCGTACCACCGGCCGGCCGGTGGGGGTTGGGCGCGCGGCAGGTCCCCGCGCCCCTGGTGGTTGGCCCCCGCCGAGGAGCCGAGCCCTCAGGGGCGCGGGGAACGGCGCGACCAGCCCCCACCGTCGGTCGCGTGGCGACGCACCGCCACCACCCCAGGGGCGCGGGGAACTGCGCGAGGAGCCCACCACCGGGGCGCGGGTCGTCACCGGCCCGGAAGGGCACTTGCTGTCGGAGACGGACCACCGGCCGGTGGCGGGCGGAGCGGAGTCCCCCGGACCGGAGGTCACGGTGCCAGTTCGACCTGGAGTTCGACTTCGACGGGAGCGTCGAGGGGAAGCACCGCGACGCCCACCGCGCTGCGCGCGTGGACGCCGCGGTCGCCCAGCACCTCGCCGAGCAGCTCGCTCGCCCCGTTGACGACACCGGGCTGCCCGGTGAAGGAGGGGTCGGACGCGACGAAGCCGACGACCTTCACCACCCGCGCGATGCGGTCGAGGTCACCGGCGACCGACTTCACCGCCGCCAGCGCGTTGAGCGCGCAGACCCGCGCCAGCTCCTTGGCCTGCTCCGGCGTGACCTCCGCGCCAACCTTGCCGGTGGCCGGCAGCTTGCCGTCCACCATCGGGAGCTGGCCGGAGGTGTAGACGTAGTTCCCCGACCGTACGGCCGGCTGGTAGGCCGCCAGCGGGGGCACGACCTCGGGCAGCGTCAGGCCCAGCTCGGCGAGCCGGGTCGCGACCGTCCCGCTCACGCCTGCTTCTCCCGCTTGAGGTACGCCACCAGCTGCTCGGAGTTGTTGGGCCCGGGCACCACCTGGACCAGCTCCCAGCCGTCCTCGCCCCAGGTGTCGAGGATCTGCTTCGTCGCGTGCACGAGCAGCGGCACGGTCGCGTATTCCCACTTCTTCGCCATGCCGCGACTTTATCGCCTCGCCGGGACCCAGGGCGTGGCCCGCCCCATCAGTGGTTAGGCTCGCAAGGTGAGCGCTCATCAGTCATCCGCCGTCAGGCTCCACATCGTGACCGGCAAGGGCGGCACGGGTAAGACCACGGTCGCCGCCTCGCTGGCACTCGCCCTCGCGGCGGAGGGCCGGCGCGTACTGCTGGTCGAGGTCGAGGAGCGGCAGGGCGTGTCCCAGCTGTTCGAGACCGAGGCGCTGCCGTACGAGGAGCGCCGGATCGCCTCCGCTTCCGGTGGCGGGGAGGTGCACGCCCTCGCCATCGACGCCGAGCTGGCGATGCTGGACTACCTGGACATGTTCTACAAGCTCGGCCGGGCGGGCCGCGCCCTGAAGAAGCTCGGGGCGATCGACTTCGCCACCACCGTCGCCCCCGGCATCCGGGACGTCCTGCTCACCGGCAAGGTGTGCGAGGCGGTCCGCCGCAAGGACAAGGCGGGCTGGCCGGTCTACGACGCCGTCGTGCTCGACGCCCCGCCCACCGGACGTATCACCCGCTTCCTCAACGTCAACGACGAGGTCGCGGGCCTGGCCAGGATGGGCCCGATACACAACCAGGCGCAGGCGGTGATGCGGGTGATCAAGTCGCCGCAGACCGCGATCCACCTGGTGACGCTGCTGGAGGAGATGCCGGTCCAGGAGACCATGGACGGCGTCGCCGAGCTGCGGGCCGCCGGCCTCCCGGTGGGCGCGGTGATCGTCAACATGGTGCGCCCGGTGC
The DNA here is from genome assembly GCF_036010485.1 of Streptomyces sp. NBC_01198. NCBI lineage: Bacteria > Bacillati > Actinomycetota > Actinomycetes > Kitasatosporales > Streptomycetaceae > Streptomyces > Streptomyces sp. NBC_01198. The sequence goes on along the minus strand of NZ_CP108568.1, from coordinate 4,574,501 downwards.
TGCTGGGCGACGCGGACCTGGCCAAGGCCGCCGCCGACCGCAGCGCCGTGGCCGTCGGCAAGCGGCGCACGGCGGTGGCCAAGGCGCTGTCGCAGGCCGGGCTGGGCGGCGCCCGGCGCGGCGGTGTGGCCGAGCGGCTGGTCGACCCGCTGCTCGCGCAGGCCCACGAGCACGCCCAGCGGGTGGTCCTGGAGCGCGAGCAGCGCGCCGAGATCGCCGCGCTCGGCCTGCCGGTGCGCGAGCTGGACCTGCTGAGCGACGGCGTCGACCTTGGCGGCCTCTACCGGCTGGCCGACAGCCTGCGCAAGCAGGCCGTGCCTGGCCTGACGGACGCGCCGGGTCCGGTGGAGGTCGGCGAGGAGCTCGACGAGCTGGCCCACACGGTGGCACAGGAAGAGGATCCGGACGAGGACGAGGAAGCGTGAGATGAGCCTGGAGAGCCCCGTACTGGCGATCGACCCGCTGCTCGACGACCAGAGGACCCGGATCGTCGTCTGCTGCGGCTCCGGCGGCGTCGGCAAGACCACGACGGCCGCGGCTCTGGGCGTACGGGCGGCGGAGCGCGGGCGTACGGCGGTGGTGCTGACCATCGACCCGGCCCGCAGGCTGGCCCAGTCCATGGGGCTGACGGAGTTGGACAACACCCCGCGCGAGGTGGCTGGAATCGATCGGTCCGCCGGCGGCTCGCTGCACGCGATGATGCTGGACATGAAACGGACGTTCGACGAGGTCGTGGTCCAGCACTCCGACCCCGAACGGGCCAGGGCGATCCTGGAAAACCCTTTCTACAAGTCGCTGTCCGCCGGTTTCGCCGGCACGCAGGAGTACATGGCGATGGAGAAGCTGGGCCAGCTGCGTGCCCAGGACGCCTGGGACCTGATCATCGTGGACACCCCGCCGAGCCGCAGCGCGCTGGACTTCCTCGACGCCCCCAAGCGCCTCGGCTCGTTCCTCGACGGCCGCTTCATCAAGCTGCTGATGGCCCCGGCGAAGGTCGGCGGCCGGGCCGGGGTGAAGTTCCTCAACATCGGGATGTCGATGATGACCGGCACCCTGAGCAAGGTGATGGGCGCGGGCCTGCTGCGTGACATCCAGACCTTCGTCGCGGCGATGGACACGATGTTCGGCGGTTTCCGCACCCGCGCGGACGCCACGTATCGGCTGCTGCAGGCGCCGGGCACCGCGTTCCTGGTGGTCGCGGCGCCGGAGCGGGACGCGCTGCGGGAGGCGGCGTACTTCGTGGAGCGGCTGGCCGACGAGGACATGCCGCTGGCCGGGCTGGTGCTGAACCGGGTGCATGGCAGCGGGGCGGCCCAGCTGACCGCGGAGCGCGCGCTGGCGGCGGCGGAGGCGCTGGAGGACTACGCGGCCGACAGCGCCGAGGAGGGCGGCGCGGAGGGCTCGGACGGCGCCGGCGGCGCGGAAGAGGCCAGGTCCGGGGCCGCCGCGGAAAATCTTGCCGGCGGCGGCATTGTCGATCACGGTGCCGGGCATGCTGACTCCCGGCAGAGCAGCCGCGGGGGCACCGGCAGCACCGCCGGTACCACAGGCACTGCCGGCACCGACCGGGCGGATGGCGCCGACGACGCCGACAGCACCGGCGGTACGGAGCGGCTCGCCGCCGGACTGCTGCGCCTCCATGCGGAACGCATGCAGGTGGTCGCGCGTGAACGACGCACCCGCGACCGCTTCGTGTCGGTCCATCCGGAGGTGCCCATGGTGGATGTCACCGCCCTGCCGGGCGACGTGCACGACCTGGAGGGCTTGCGGGCGATCGGACAGGAACTCGCGGAGGGTCAGCCCGCCGCGGCGTAGTCGTCCTCGTCACCGAGGGGCAGCAGGCCGGTGCTGCGCTCGTACTCGGTGCGGGCGGTCTCCAGCAGCCGTCGCCAGGAGGTCACCATCGGGCGGCGGCGCAGCAGTGCCCGGCGCTCCCGCTCGGTCATGCCCCCCCACACCCCGAACTCCACCCGGTTGTCGAGCGCGTCGGCCAGGCACTCGGTGCGGACCGGGCAGCCGGTGCACACCGCCTTCGCCCGATTCTGCGCCGCACCCTGGACGAACAGTTCGTCCGGATCCGTCGTCCTGCATGCGGCCTGCGTGCTCCAGTCGGTTACCCAGCTGCTCATGCTGGCGCCGTCCTCTCCCGAATCGAGGCTCCCCCACGGCGGCAACCGGCATATTCACCGGTGCCAGTTGGGACGTTACGGAAGGTAGGCGCGACGCAACAGCCCTTTCAGGCCCAATCTTGCATGGCCCGAATGGACTATGCGTGCCCAGCAGATCACCCAACGGAGTGACCGCAGGTCATATGGGAACTATGGGGTGATCCAGTGAGGTATCACCCGCCGAATGGACCAAGTCCTCCGGCATATACCGAATTTCGGGCACTTCTCATCACTCACACGAGTGACGACGGGGGACAGTGATGCGCCGACGTTCGCATCCTGTCTGTTACACACTAGGCGAACACCTGGGCGTACGTCCGGGGAATCGCCACGTAGGCTGCCTCCATGGCTCACAAGCGTTCGGGCGGGGGGCTCACGACGGCCCAGCAGGCCGCCAAGTTCCTCGGCGTCAGCGTCCTGGCCGGCGCGGTCCTGGCAGGAATAGCCCTGCCGGCCGCCGGTGCACTCGGCCTGTCCGCGAAAGGTACGGCGGCAGGCTTCGACGACCTACCGGGAGAGCTGAAGGCTCCGCCCCTCAGCCAGGCGTCCAAGATCCTGGACTCCAAGGGCGGGCTGATCGCCACCGTCTACTCGCGCGACCGCACCGTGGTCCCGATCACGGCCATGAGCCCGAACATCCTCAACGCCCTGGTGGACATCGAGGACTCGCGTTACTACGAGCACGGCGCCCTCGACGTCAAGGGCATCCTGCGCGCGCTCAGCAACAACGCCTCCGACGGCGGCACCCAGGGCGCGTCCACGCTGACCCAGCAGTACGTCAAGAACGTCTTCGTGGAGGAGGCGGGCGACGACGCCACCAAGGTCGCCCAGGCCACCCAGCAGACCGTCGGCCGCAAGATCAAGGAGATGAAGTACGCGATCCAGGTCGAGAAGGAACTCGGCAAGAAGAAGATCCTGGAGAACTACCTCAACATCACCTTCTTCGGCGAGCAGGCCTACGGCGTCGAGGCCGCCGCGCAGCGCTATTTCAGCACCACCTCGAAGAACCTCACCCTGACCCAGGCCGCGCTGCTGGCCGGCCTGGTGCAGTCGCCGAGCCGCTACGACCCGATCAACGACGTGAAGGCCGCCACCGACCGGCGCAACACGGTGCTCGCCCGGATGGCCCAGCTCAAGGACATCACCCCGGCGCAGGCGGCGGCCGCCGAGAAGGCCCCGCTCGGCCTCAAGGTCAGCTCGCCGAAGAACGGGTGCATCACCGCCGTGAACGGCGCCGGCTTCTTCTGCGACTACGTGCGCGAGACGTTCCTGCAGAACGCGGCCTTCGGCAAGACCAAGACCGCCCGGCAGCAGGCCTGGGACATCGGCGGTCTGACGATCAGGACCACGCTCGACCCCAAGGCGCAGGCGTCGCTGCTCAAGGGCCTCGGCAAGCACGTGTACAAGACGGACAAGTTCGTCGCCGCCGACACCATGGTGCAGCCAGGCACCGGCAAGATCATCGCCATGGGCCAGAGCAAGCCGTACGGCTTCGGCAAGAACCAGACCCAGCTCAACCTGTCGGTCGACAAGAACATGGGCAACAGCGGCGGCTTCCAGAACGGCTCGACCTTCAAGCCGATCACGGCGGCCGCGGCCCTGGAGGCGGGGTTCAAGCCCGACCAGTCCTACCCGTCGCCGTACAAGCTGGACACCTACCCCGACGTCAAGAACTGCGCCGGACAGACGCTCCACTACAAGGACGTCGGCACGCAGAACGAGATGCCGAGCGAGGTCGGCCCCTTTGCCATGCCGGACGCGCTCAAACACTCGATCAACACCTATTTCGTCGCGCTTGAGGCGGACGTCGGCCTCTGCCCGATCGTGAACATGGCCGCCAAGCTCGGCTTCGCCCGGGCCGACGGCCGGCCCCTTGAGCAGAGCGCCGCGCTCACCCTCGGTGTCAACGAGGTGTCGCCCCTCACCGTCGCCGCCGCCTACGCGGCCTTCGCCAACCGCGGCGTCTACTGCACGCCCATCGCCATCGAGTCGGCCACCGGCCCGAACGGCAAGAAGATGACCGTGCCGAAGAGCCTGTGCAGCAGGGCCATGTCGCAGAACACCGCGGACACGCTGAACAGCATGCTCAAGGGCGTCGTCGACGACGGCACCGGCAAGGCGGCCGACCTCCCCGGCCGCGACACGGCGGGCAAGACCGGTACGACCGACGACCGCAAGGACGCCTGGTTCGCCGGCTACACCCCCTCGCTGGCCTCCGCGGTCTGGCTGGGCGACCCCTTCGGCCAGGGCATCAAGGGCATGCGCCTGGCGATGGACGACGCCCACCCCAAGATCAACGGCAACAGCGACCCGGTCAAGATCGGCCCGAAGTCGTACGCCAAGGTCGAGGGTGCGACCGGCCCGGCGCCGATCTGGCGCGACGCGATCCTCGGCGCGCTGAAGGGCACGCCGAACGAGCACTTCATCACCGTGCCGCTGCCCGACTCGCCATCGAAGAACAAGCCGGGCGACCCCGGTGACCCCACCCAGCCCCCCGGTGACGGCAACGGCGACGGGAACGGCGACGGCAAGGGCCACGGCCCCGGCGGCACCACGACAATCGGCGCCACCACCGGCGGCCAGCCGAGCCTCCCGGGCTTCCCGCCCGGCCAGACCACGGGCGGCGGCGGCACGGCGGGCGCCGCAGGCGGCGGAGCCGCCGGAGGAGCCACGGCCGGCGGCAACGGCCGCTCCGGCGGGAGCAGCGGCGGCGGGCCGTGAGGCCGGCGGTAGGCGGCTGCTGAGCAGGCTGAGCAGGTAAGGGGCGCCCTCTTGGGAGGGCGCCCCTTACGTTGTGCGTTGGACGGGCGGGGGGCGGGCGTGGCCGCGGTTCGGCCGGGCAGCGGGCGTACCCGCGGGTTCGGCCGGGAGCGGCGCGTTCGGGCAGGCGCGGGCAGGCGCGCGGGTACAGGCGTCAGGCCACAGGGCTCAGGCCCCAGGCTCCCGGCCCCCAGCCCCCAGGCTTCAGCCCGCGAGCTGGCGCTTGACCTCGGCGGCGACCCGGCCGCCCTCGGCGCGCTTGGCGACCTTGGGGTTGACCAGCTTCATGACGGCGCCCATGTTCTTCGGCCCGGTGGCGCCGGACTCGGCCACGGCCTCCCGTACGATCGCGGCGATCTCCTCGTCGGTGAGCTGCTGCGGCAGATACCCGGCCAGCACCTCGCCCTCGGCCCGCTCCCGCTGCGCCGACTCGGCCCGGCCGCCCTGCTCGAACGCCTCGGCCGCCTCGCGCCGCTTCTTCGCCTCCCGGGTGATCACCGTCAGCACCTCGTCGTCGGAGAGCTGCCGGGCGGTGGTGCCGGCGACCTCCTCCTTGGTGATGGCGGTCAGCGTGAGCCGGAGCGTGGCGGAGCGCAGTTCGTCACGGCCCTTGATCGCCGTGGTGAGGTCGTCCTGAAGTCGCTGCTTGAGCGTCGTGGTCATACCCCGATTTTCGCACCACCGCGACCGGCCGCCCCGCATTAACCCCGCCCGTTCCCCTCTCACCCCTCCCGGCCCGTCCGACCCGGCCGCCCCGTATCCCGCCCCCGTCGCCCGTACCTGCGGCGTCCCGGACTCTGACACGATGGGGGCATGCGCGCGCGATACGGAGTACCCCTCGGAGTGACGGCGGCAGGCGCGGCCTGCCTGGCCTATGCGGCCGGTTTCGAGGCGAGGTCGTACCGGCTGCGCCGGGTGGACGTCCCGGTGCTGCCGCCCGGGATGCGGCCGATCCGTATCCTCCAGCTGTCCGACATCCACATGGTCTCGGGCCAGCACAAGAAGCGCCGCTGGCTGCAGTCGCTGGCCGGCCTGCGCCCGGACCTGGTGGTGAACACCGGCGACAACCTGTCCGACCCCACGGCGGTCCCCGAAGTCCTCGACGCCCTGGGCCCGTTGCTGCGGTTCCCGGGCACGTACGTCTTCGGGTCGAACGACTACTACGGCCCGAAATTCCGCAACCCGGGCCGCTACCTGGTCGAGAAGGCCCGCGGCCAGCACGGCCTGAACGGCAAGAGCGGCGGCGGCCACGGCATCATCCGCAACCCCTGGGGCGACCTGCGCGACGCCTTCGACGCGGCCGGCTGGGTCGGCCTGAGCAACACCCGCGGCCAGGTCAAGCTCGACCACGGTCCGATCCTGGGCCTGACCGGCCTGGACGACCCGCACATCAAGCGCGACCGCTACTCAGCGGTAGCCGGCGGCCCCGACCCGGACTCCGACTTCAACCTGGCCCTCGTCCACGCCCCCTACCTGCGCGTTCTCGACGCCTTCACGGCCGACCGCTACCCCCTGATCCTGGCCGGCCACACCCACGGCGGCCAGCTCTGCATCCCCTTCTACGGCGCCCTGGTCACCAACTGCGACCTCGACACCGACCGCGTGAAGGGCCTCTCCACCCACACCGCCACCGGCTCCACCTCCTACCTCCACGTCTCCGCAGGCTGCGGCACCAACCGCTACACCCCCCTCCGCTTCGCCTGCCCCCCCGAGGCCACCCTCCTGACCCTGACCCCCGCCAAAACCGGATTTCGCTCCCAGCCCCAGGTCCGCTAAAGTAAACCCCGTTGCACCGGGGTGTGGCGCAGCTTGGTAGCGCGCTTCGTTCGGGACGAAGAGGCCGTGGGTTCAAATCCCGCCACCCCGACGGTATAGCAGCAGGTCAGGGCCCCGATCCTTCCGAGGATCGGGGCCCTGAGTCGTTCCCGGGGGCGTCTTGGGAGCCATTTGGGAGCCAACCTCAACATGCGGCTCCCCGGCGGGAGAGGCCCGGCTCGGCGGAACGCCTGAGACGGCCCTCACGACGGCGCTACGGTCGCCTCCACGGATTGCCGACCCGGGGGGATGCCACATGCAGGAAAGATCAGCGGAACGGGGCTTGGGGGCCGTGACGACATCCGGACCTCTCATCGCCGGCGAAGTCTCCCTGCCGGAGGTCATGGCCCGGCTTCAGCAGGACCGCCCGGTCTTCCACTCCGAGCGGGACCTCCAGCACAGCTTCGCGCGCGTGCTCTGGGAGCTGGCGCCCAAGATCCAGTCCAGGCTGGAGGTCCGCCAGAACGCCCGGGATGCCGTCGGCGCCGAATACCTCGACCTGCTTTGCATCGGCCCCTTGGGCCGTACGGCCATCGAGTTCAAGTACTTCACAACGCAGTGGACCGGAACGGCCGGGCAACCCCCGGAGGAGTACGCGCTGAAGTCCCACGCCGCCACCGACCTGGCCCGCTTGGGCTTCGTCTCCGACATCGCCCGCCTGGAGCGCTTCGGCAACCGCCCCGACCAGAACGGCCTGGCCCTCCTCATCACCAACGCAGTTGGCCTGTGGACACCGCCGAAGCAGAGGAGCAGCCGCGACCGCGACTTCCGCCTCCACGAGGGCCGCACCCTCCCGAACGAACTGCTCTGGGCCGGCGGCGACTACCCAGACAACACGCGAAACCTAAGCGGCTCCTACACGCTCCACTGGCAGCCCTACTCACTGCAAGACGGACTCGGGGGCGAATTCCGCTATCTCGCCGTCGTCACCGACCCCGCCCACCAAGCCCCACGGTAGAGCCGTAGTGCCAGACCAACGGCAGCAGCCACGGAGCACCGATGACCGTCGAGGCTGCGTGTCTGCCCCGCCTCAGTCGTAACGGCATCAAGTCCAGCGCGGAAGGCGAGATCGTCTGGCGCCAGCCCACGTTAAGTGGGGCCGATCTCGCTCTTGTGTCGGCGGTTCTTCGCGATCTGGAAGGCGCAGCGCACCGAGCCTGGACGGCAAACGCGCCATACTGACAACCCTTGATGGGCTACTGCTGGTAGGGCCAAGCGTGTCCGGTATGGCGGTACTCCGCCATGGCGCGCACACCCAACGGATCGAGCCATCGCCCCCGACCGAGAGGCTGTCACGGGCGGGCAGAGTGCGCCGGGCAGCAACGAGGAGGGTGGGCCCTCAACCGTGCCGAGGGCCCACCCATAACCGATCTGACCGGTCAGACCTTCAGAATCAGCGCTTCCACCTGTTCGAGCGTCGTCACACTGGCCTGTGCGGCGGCCCGTGCCTTCGACAACTTCTCCATCCACTCGATCCGCTGCTGCGCCGGGAGGGGTTCTTCTCCGAGCTGGATGCGCAGGCGGTGCGCCTCTTCGAAATCCATCATTAGGGTGTGAGCGGCGTCCACCGCTTTCTGGTAGCTCCCCTCGACGAGTTCGACCCTCGCTGGCAGCTCCCGGCGCAGCTTGGCCAGTTGGTCGCGTGGGTCGGCAGCCGCCTCGCCATTCGCGGTGGTCGGAGCGCCGGCGCCCGCCGTGTTCCCCGCGCCGGCAGGTGCATTGGCGGGGCCTCCGGACGTGGCCGGTACCGGGGTGCAAAGGTCGACGGGGAAGAGCTCGTCGAACCACGCCTTGTCAGCAACGTAGCGGGTGGATCGGCCCTCGCTGTCCGGAGCGATCACCATCCCCGCAGTGATCGTCGTCCGCTCCGACTCGGCCCAGTGCTGCTCGCCGTAGCAGACCAGGGGCGTGTCGTCGTCGGCCTCGGGCGGCCGCAGCGCGTCAGGGTGCTCCAGCACGGCCTTCGCGAACGCCAGGAGAAGTGCCCGGCTAACACCCGGTGCACCTACCGTATATGCCAGCGTCAGGGCGGCGAGGGCGCTCTTGGGGGTGCGGCGCACGCCCTTGCGCCCGGCTCCCGCCTCGCTGCCCTGGCCGGGGGTGATGAACGGCTGCGGGGCGTGCATCAGCACTGGCGCCATCCGCTGGACCAGGGAGGCCCAGGCGGCCGCGTCACCGGCCTCCGCCCCGAGGAGCAGCTCCGTGAGCGGCCTCGGATCCTGTCCGGCGCCTTCCTTGGTCTCAGTGGTGCCGAAGAGACCGAGGGCGGAGAGGATGTTGCCCCGGTGTACGAACAGCTGCGCGACGGCGGCGGACCACAAACGCGTGCGTCCCTCGGCCGTCTTTGCTCGGATCTGGCTCCACGCCGGTTCCTGCAGCGTCCCCCTGACGACCGGCCAGAACCGTCCTGTGTCTCGAACGGTGCGCACGTTCGCCTTCTCCGGGGCCTCGGCCGGGATTCCGGGAAACACCAGCGCGGTGATGGCGCGTACCGCGACGTCCCGCAGCACGACCGGGGAGACGTCGGCGCCTGCAGGCACGAGCGGTTCCAGCGGGTCGAGCGGCCCGTTGACCGTCAGCGCGTCACGCACCCCCGCCAGATCGAGGAGGTCCGCGGCGCGCGCGTCAGGGAACGCCTCGGCAAGCGCGTCCGCGAGGAGGGACTCCCTGGCATAGGCGTCGACGAGCGTCGCGAACAGGGCGATCAGGCGCGCGTCCTCGTCGTAAGGCTGGATGCCGCGCAGGTGGTCGTTGACGTTCAGGGCTCGCAGAACGTGTTCCAGAGCTTCGGGCTTGGTGCAGCCGATCACGATCTCCGCGGACACCGTGGCGATCTTCGCCGCCCTCCGCGACGGGTCAGTCGCCTCCGTCTCCGGCTTCGCACCGTCCCGGTTGAGCCGGGCGGAGAGCCGGTTCAGGACCTCTCGCAGACTCAGCAGCAGCGGCTCGGGGCCGTCCTTCTTGTCCTTCGGCATGGGCACAAGGGACTGTGGCATCCCCGTAACCAGGTGCTCCGGACGCACCCGGAAGACGTCAAGACGGGCCAGAGCGCGGTTGTTCCCGGTCACGGCGGCCAGCCGCCACAGCTTCGACACCGTGCCGTCGGAGTGGGCGATCTGCCACTGCTGCAGGACACTCATGCCCTTGGACAGCTGACCCGTGTCCGCGAGGGACTCGGCCAAGTCGTATCCGCGGGTTTTCCCGGCACGCTGAAGGTTGTCGGCAGCGTACCGCTGCATGTGCACGGCGACCGCGTACGGCTGCTCGGCGAGGGTGAGCGCCGCCTTCGGCTGCCCGTCCTCCTGGGTGGCGCGGACCACCGGGCGCGGCCGTCGGTGGCCCAGCGCGGCGAGCAACGCGTGCTTCTCGGCCTCGACCTCGTGCATGCGGCGTACGGCGTCCTGATACTTCTGCGTGGCCGCAGCCAGCGCCTGCGCCGCGTACGTATCGTCCCCCGGCGCCCGGCGCAGAGCATCCCGCTCCTTCTCGGCGGACTTCGTGCTCTTCGTCGCCTCCTGGAGCGCCAGCTCGGCGGCGACGAGGCCCTTGACTCGGTTGCTGGCCTCTGGGGCGGGCGAAGACCAGCAGACGGCGGTGCGGTCGTTGAGGTCCCACGGGACCACCGCGGCGCCGTGGACATCGCAGGTCAGCAGGAGCACCTGCTCGTCTCCGGCCTGCACGATCCGGTAGGCGTTGGGCTTGAGGACCTTCCTGCCACGCTGGGTGGCGATCAGGGCCTTGATCTCTGTGTCGGGAAGCCCGGCGGCCAGACCCTCAAGGATCGCCTGCCGCGGCGGCGGCACGACCTCGTGATCCGCGCAAGTGTTCTCGATCGCGTCCGCGAGTCGTTCGGCCCAGAGGGCGTTGCCGATCTGCGGGTAGATGTCGTCGGACCGTTTCACGGCCATGGTGTCGCGTCCTTCCACCCAGGCGTCCCGGGCGGCCACAGAAGCTCCCGTCCGTCGGGAGCGTGTCACGCGCCCGAGTGCAGAAGCCTCGTGCCGGCGAGGAATTGGGCCGACACCCGTGAAGGTGTGCAGCGGTCCTCGCCCCGTACGGTCCACCTGCCAGCGTCCGAAGAACGATCAGCCCCAACAGCGCCTCGGTGGCACCTGGACCTCTCGCAGCCTGCTCCTGCTCCACCGAAGGTGGCATGAGGCGGACGCCGGTGATGAGCCACCGACGTGCGTCACGGAATTTGCCACTGTCTGCGACACAACCGCCACTCACAACGGTCGAGTTAACCCATTTAGGTGAACGACCGCCTCAACCAGGCTGCGTGAAGCCTGAGTTGAGGTATGAGCGCGGCGTGGGGGACGGGGTGCCTGGCTCTGGCCCCTATGTGGTCCGGCGGGCTCTCCAGTTGTCGATGTCACCAAGGGCGCTAGCCTCCCGATCCTGCGGTTTGGACACGAGATCTGGCAGGCCACCGAAAGCCCTGGACTGAACGCTGGATGCCAGACGCGGCCGGTGCCACCGAGGCCCCCCGAGGTGACACCCGCCGCACCCGGCGACTCGCCCCTACCTGGACGCCGCTCGCGCGTGCAGAAGCTGGTTCAGCGAGTCGACCGGCGAGGCTGGATGCATGGTCAGCCGGGCGTCCAGCGCGGCCTCCCACTCTGCGGTGAGGCCGGCCGTCAGCCGCTTTCGCATGCTCGGCGTCACGTGGGCGTACCGCGCCGAGACCGAGCCGTCGAAGTGACCCATGCGGTCGTCCATGAGGACCTTCTCCGTGCCCAGGTCCTCCATCACCGTCCGGTGGGTGTGCCGCAGGCCGTGCGGGGTGAGCCCCTCGGCGATCGGGGTCCAGCAAGCGTCAGCTCGGCCCTGGGAGTTGCGTCCCCGCACCGGGATGCCTGGCCAGGGCTCGCCGACGAGCGGCACAGGTCCGGACCCACCCCTCGCCGGGTACCGTCCCGAGACGGCCGGCGCGAACAGCCACGTGGCGAAGCTGCTGCGGCGCCAGTGTGGGGTGTGCCCGACGATGGTGCCGCCACGTACGAAGCCAAGGTCGGCGATGGCCTTCTCCACGCGGGTACGGGTGGCCTCGGTGACCCGGTCCGGGTGGTTGAGGACGTTGGACACGGTGCCGGCGGAGGTGCCGGCCCGTCGGGCGACGTCGACGAGCTTCGCGCCGTGGTGGCCTCCGGTGCGTGCTGCCCGCTGGCCTCGGAAGACGTACGTCTTGCCGTGGCAGGTGCACGGAGTCGGCTTGGTTCGGGCGATGTGGTCGGCCAGCAGGGCCCTCAGCCAGGGCGGCAGGTCGATGGTGCGGTAGCTGTCGTCCTTGGGCGGACAGCGCACCATTTCGCCGTCGTCGAGCTGGTACAGCTGCCACTCGACGCGTATGGCGCCGGGGCGTACGAAGCCGGTCTCCAGGCCGACGACTTCGCCCCAGCGCATGCCGGTGAAGGCCATGAGGACGACGGCGACGAACTCGTCGTCACGCCCGGACAGGAGAGCCGCCCGCTCGGCGATGAGCAGGGCTCCGAGCGGATCCGTGATGGCCTTTTCCGGTCCGCGGTTGCGGGAGCGGCCGGCGCGCTTGCCCCGTCCGCGCCGTGTCGTAGCCGGATTGGCCTCGATGAGGCCTTCGTCGACGGCGTCGGCCAGGATGAGGTGGAGCACCGCCCGCCAGGTCTTCACGCTGGTGGCGGCGTACTGTGCCTTCTCCTTCTTCTCCCACAGCGCGACGTCGGTCCGCAGGATGCCGCCGAGTGCCTTGTCCTCGAAGTCCGGGAGCAGGTGCTCCTCGATGTGCCGCCGATAGTTCTGCATGGTCGATGCGGCCAGGTCCTGAACGGCGTACCAGCGACTGGCGTACTCGCCGAACGTCTCCTGACCGAGCCCCGGATCGCGCCACTTGCCGCGCCGAAACGCGAACTCTGCCTCATCCGCGGCCCGCTTCGCCTCCCGCTTGGTCGGGAACTTGACCACCGAGCCCGCCGCGTCGACGACAGTGCCGTGCTTGCCTGGTGCGGTCTTGAACCGGCCGCGCCAGTAGCTTCCCCGCTTCTCCGCGAAACCCATGGGTCCTCCTCTCCAGTGTCGCTCTACGCGGCCGTATCGAACTGGTCGCGGCGTAGGCGGCGGGGAGAACGCGCGCGAAGGCGTTCCACTTGGACGGGATGGGCAGCCCTGGACACGGGTGGCTGGGGAACCGGCCTCTGAGCGGCCACGTCGGGCGTCGGTATCCGCGCCGGGCGCTCTTCGTTGAGGCGGATGATCTCGGCGAGGTGTTCGGCGGTGAAGCGGTACGCGCGGCCGACCCGTGTGAAGGGGATGAGGCGTCGGCGGGCACGGTCCTGGACCCACCAGGCGGAGCAGCCGAGGACGTGGGCTAGGTCCTCGGGGCGGTAGAGCCGGGGCACCGGGGCCTCGTGCTGGGGGCGTTCAGGCATGGGCGGTCGCCTCCTCCGCGCGGGCGCGGGCAGGGGAGGTCGCGGGCATGGCGGGATGACGCACGGGGTGTCCTCTTCTGGCGGCGTGTGGAGCGGCAACTCCGTGGGCTCGCCGGTGTGGTGCTCAGGGATGGGCGGTGCGGTGCGGGGGCTTGCAGGCGGGGCTATTCGGTGTCCTTCTGGTTGGGGCTGGGGCGGTTGCGCAGTTGGTACGGCTGGGGCAGGCCGATGAGTTCTTCGGCGACGGCGAGGGACGCGGCGGCTTCGGCTTCTTCGCGGACATCTGGGTGTTCGTCGAGGTAGGCGTCGAGGGCGTCGCGGGCCTGGGCGGCGGCGAGGTTGGCCATGTGGGAGGCGCGGTAGGCGCGTCTGATGTCCTCGACGAGCTCCGTCGCGCGGGCGTGGGCGGCGAGCCTCGGGGGGCCGACGAGGTTGGCCAGGGAGATGCCGAAGACCTCGGCGAAGCCGAGGGCGTCGTCGACGGTGACCCGGCGCTGGCCGTTCTCGATCCGCCACACGGCGGAGGGGTTCATCTCGTAGCCGGCGGCGTTGAGGCGGTCGGACAGGGCGTTGGTGCTCCAGCCGCGGGAGTCCCGTTCGAGCTTGATGCGCACCGCGACGTTCTCCTCGCCGGCGAGCTGGTTGATGCTCGGGCCTGGCAGGTCCTCCTCGTTGTCGCCCACCCACCACTCCTTCCGTTCGTAGTATCTCACTGCAATCCGCAGGGAGACTACTAGGATACACGCCGTTCTGCCGATTGCAACTAGTTGCTGCGATCCGCAGAGATGTGGTATTCTCCTACCATCCCCCGCACCCTGCCCACCGACCACCCACACACGACAAAGCCCCCGGCGCTGATACGCCGGGGGCTGAAGCAGAACCCTCGAAGACCGCCCATCCCTGAACGACCAGTACCGGCATACGGCCCCGGGGTTGCCGCCCCGAAGCCCGCCAGGAGAGGAACTTCTGTGAACCAGCGTACGGCCCTGCCCGCCGTGCTCGCATCCCCCTCGCCACAGCCCGCCCCGAAGGCGGGGTGCTGAGGCATGGCCCGGATACGCACGATCAAGCCCGAGGCCTTCGCCTCGGAGTCCCTGGCCGCGGTGTCGCTGTCGGCCGAGCGGACCTTCTTCGGCCTGCTCACCCAGGCCGACGACCACGGCCGCTTCCGCGACCAACCCGCCGTCATCGCCGGACTGCTGTGGTCGCTGCGCCCCGACCACGGCCCCCTCGGCGTCGAGGACGACCTCACACAGCTCGCCGGCGCCGACCTCATCTGCCGCTACGAAGGCGACGACGCCAAGCAGTACCTGCACATCGTCACCTGGCACCACCACCAGAAGATCAACCGCCCCAGCGGCGTCCGCGCACCCGTCTGCCCCCGCCACGAGGCCGCCGGGAGCAGTGAGCCGTCACGACGAGATCGGCGAGTCCTCCGTGAGGAGTCAGTGAGCCCTCACGGAGGACTCGCTGAGGACTCACAGCAAACGCATGCACTCTCACTGAATCGCGAACCCGGAGGTCAGGTGGGGTTCAACGAGCCCTCACCGAGGGCTCACGGAGGACTCAGTGAGCCCTCGGTGAGGGCTCACTGTCCGGATCTAGGACCTAGGATCCTGGACCTAGGATCTGTCCCTTCGGGGAGCGCGAGCGCCCCCGCGCCCAGCCCCACCGTCTCGGCGAAGCAGCTCATCGGCGAGTACGTCGCGGCATGCGCGCACCGCCCGCCGGAGAAAGTCCTCGGGCACCTCGGCCGGGAAGTCCACCAGCTCCTGGGCGAGGACATCGCCGCCGACCACATCCGCGCCGGACTGGACCGGCTGCGGACCAAGGGGCTGAGCCCGAGCGTCCTGCCGAGCCTGGTCAACGAAGCGATGAACGCCACTCCGGCACGGACCGACCCCCGGACGGTGCACCGTGCGTGGACCAACCCGGCAGACGTCGAGGACGCCTACGGCGGTGACCTGTGACCACCGCAACCCGCGAACCCCGCACCGCCGCCGGGGCGGTGAGCCGTCTCACCGCGATCCTCGCCGACCGGGGCATTGACCCACGAGCCGAGGTCATCCCGGAGCCGGAGCCGGTCACTGCGCTGCAGCTTGCCGATGCCCGCATCCCGCCCCGGTACCGCCACGCGCTGGCCGACCACCCGCGTATCACCGCCTGGACCGACGAGATCGCCCGCACCGGCCGGCGCGGGCCGGGCGGCGTACCCGGCATCGCGACAGGGCCGTCGCTGCTGATCGCGGGGCCGACCGGCACCGGCAAGACCCACCAGGCGTACGGCGCGATCCGCGCCCTCCTGGCTGCCGGTGTCCGGCTGCGGTGGGAGGCAACGACCGCCGCCGACCTCTACGCCGCCCAACGCCCCCAACAGGGCAGCGACCCCGAGCAGCAACTCTGGCGCCTGGCCCGCAGCCCGCTCCTGCTGCTGGACGACCTCGGCGCGGCCAAGCAGTCCCCGTGGACGGAAGAGCTGACCTACCGCCTGGTCAACCACCGCTACAACCAGCTCCTGCCGACCCTGATCACCACCAACCTGCCCGTCGCCGAGCTCCGCGACGCCGTCGGCGACCGCGTCGCCTCACGCCTCGCCGAGATGACCGACCGCGTCATCCTCACCGGCCACGACCGCAGAAGGCGCACCGCCGCCTCGTAACCGGCCCCGGGCCGCCCCGCGGACCCGCCGTCACGCCACTCCCACGCCTCGCTCCTGCGCTGACGCCTGCCCGCGCGCGGAAGCAGAACCCACACCCGGAGTTCCCGCATGCCCCCGAACACCCCCGCCACAGCCCACCGGGCAACCGCCTGGGACCGCGCAGCCGTCGCGCTCCTCGGTGCCGCCGGCTGCACCCTGTCCTACGACGCTCTCCAGCAGATCGCCATCGCCATCCACATACGCCCCGCCCTGACCTACCTCTTCCCCCTGGTCATCGACGGCTTCATCGCCTACGGCGTCCGCGCGCTCCTCGTCCTGCGCACCGCACCCTTCCGCGCCCGCCTCTACATCTGGACCCTGTTCGCAACCGCCACCACCGCCAGCATCTGGGCCAACGCCCTCCACGCCGTCCGCCTCAACCAGCAAACCCCCACCACCGGCCTCCACCTGGGCGACACCACCGTCGGCATCCTGTCCACCATCGCCCCGCTGGCCCTCGCCGGAGCCGTCCACCTCCACATCCTCATCACCCGCGCCGACACCACCTCGCCGACGACCGGCAGCGGCACACGGCCCGAGACCGCCGAGCGCGAGCCCGACATCCCCGTCGAGGTGCCGGGCGGCTCCGATCAGGAGATCCAGCACACCCACCCCGAACTCCCGCCGGCACGCCACAGAAGCGACCACCCGGTCCGCCGCATCGGCAGGCCTCCCAGCGCGGAACTCGACGAGCTCCTCGTCCTCGCCCGCCCCGCCTTCCATCTGCACGAAACCCCCACCCGCGCCGTGGTCCGCGACGCCATCCGCGACGCCGGCCACACCATCAGCGAGGACCGCCTCACCCAGCTCATCGCCACGCTGCGCCGCGAACGCGACGGCCACTGACCGGAAGTCTCCCCAGCTCAACCGGCGGACCAGCCCCAGCTGGTCCGCCCATCCGGTCAATACGCCAAACGGCGGTCCCCCACCCGAATGCCTCCGGACCACCACCCACGCCCTCTCCACACGGCCCGCCGGCCTCTGCTCAGTTTCTGAACAGGCGGGCCGTTCAGAAACTGAGCAGAGGCCGGGCTCAGAAACTGAACGCACGCCCCTTCCCTGTCCCGCCACGGAGCAAGACCTCCGCTCCGCCGCGGAACCCGCTCCCGCTGCCTGTTCCGCGACGGAACACAGCGCCCCAAGCAGTCAGCAAGAGACCGGCCGCGCAGCAGCGTCCGGCCCGCCCACCCACACGCCCTTCAGCGCCGAAACGAGCCCCTGATGCCCCTCCGCAACGAAACGCCCGTCATCCCCACTCCACACACCCGCCCTGTCCCCGACGAGACCAGTACCGCCTCCGCCCGCTCCCTCAACGGCACAGACAGCACCGAACGCCATGCCTCCGGCGGAGCAAGCTGGAGCGGTCGACACTCCTTTCGGGTTTCGTCCGCGCTTGCCTCCGCCCCGGCGGGGGCGGAGGAGGCCCGGCGCCAGGGGGCGCCGGACCAGGTGAGTGAGGCCGAGCGCGGCCTCACCCAGGACAACCCGCCGATGCCCATCGGCAACCGCTGCCCGGCCTGCGGCCACCGCCCGCCCCTCACGCCTACCGACGAGCCGTTGTCTGCGCGCGATTCGGCTGATCCGCCGCTGCCAACACCGCTGTACCGCAAGCGCACCAAGGAGACCCGCGACCGGGTGCACAGCATCCGCTTCACCCCGACCGCGGACGCGGTGATCCAGGCCGCCGCCCAAGCGCGCGGCCAGTTCTTCGCCGGCTACGTCGGTGACGTCGCCTACGCCCACGCCCTCGGCAAGACCACGACCAGCAGCCCCGAGGACGACCCGGCACGCCCGCTCGTCGAGGCCGTCGAGCAGCTGATCGCCCAGCTGCGGCGGACCGGCAACAACCTCAACCAGATCACCCACGCCATCAACTCCGGTGTCATCCCCGACCACGCCGAGCACATCCTGGACCGCGTCGATCAGACCGTGGAGAACGCCTTCACGCTTCTCGACGGGTTCGTCGGCAAGCAGCAGGCGGCCTGATGGTCCCTGACGTCTCCACCGGCTCCCACACCGCCGGCCTGCTCTACTACCTGTTCGGACCGGGCCGCCGTGACGAGCACACCGACCCGCACATCGTCGCCGCCTGGGACATGACGGGCGCCCCCGACCCCGGGCGCGACCCGAACGCCACCATCGGCCGACTTGCCGGCCGCCTCGACCTGCACGCGCGGCTGCGGGCGAAGGAGACCGGGAAGATGCCGGCCAAGCACGTCTGGCACTGCCCCGTGCGCACCGCGCCCGGCGACCGCTACCTCACCGATCCGGAGTGGGCCGAGGTCGCCCGCCGGATTGTCGCAGCCACCGGCATCGCCCCCGAGGGCGATGACTTGTCCTGCCGGTGGATCGCGGTCCGGCACGCCCACGACCACATCCACATCGCCGCCATCTCCGTACGCGCCGACGGCCGCCGCGCCCGCACCAACCGCGACGGCATGCGCGCCCAAGCCGAATGCCGCCTGATCGAAGCCGAGTTCGGGATGCGGCAGCTCAAGACCGGCGACATGACCGCCCCCAAGACCCCCACCAGTGCCGAACGCGCGAAGGCCGAGCGCCTCGGTCGGACGGTGACCAGCAGGGAGTGGCTACGCGAGCAGGCATACGCCGTGCTGGCCGCCGTCGGCAGCGAGCAGGAGTTCTTCGACGTCCTGGGCAGCCTCGGCATCACCGTCAACAAGCGCCTCGGACCGCAGACCGGGGACGTCACCGGCTACAGCCTCGCCGCCCCCGGCGACACCAACACCCACGGCGAACCCGTCTTCTACGGCGGCTCGAAACTCGCCCCCGATCTATCCATCGTCCGCATCCGCGAAACCCTCACCCACCCCGAACAAGCCCCGGCCCGACGATCCCGTCCCCACCCCCGCGAAACCTGGCAGCACGCCGATAACGCCCTACGCCAGACAGCGAAGATCCTCGACAGCGGCGACGACGCCGCAGCCCAGGCGCACCTCGCCGCCTACAGCACCATGCTCCACAACACCGCCCTGCACGCCCCACCCACCTACAAGGCCGAACTCCGCGCCGCAGCCGTCGCCTTCAACCGCGCCCGACGCTCCGCGATCCGCGCCGACCACCACAAAGCAACCGCCCTACGCGAAGCAGCGAAGGACCTCATCTACGCCTCCCACGACGCCGGCGGCCTGCCCGTCGCAGTGATCGCCACCCTCCTCCACCTGGCCATCGCCGCCACCCGCTGGTACGAGCAACGCGGCTACCAGCAGCAAGCAGCCGCCGCGCACCAGACCCTCACCCACCTCCAGGCCGGCTACCACCACGCCGCCGCCCCCGTCCTGGCCGACCTCGCCCGCAGCACCCCACGCCCCCACACCACCCACCGCCTGGAGACCACCGTCCGCCGGGCCATCCCTGACCACGCAGACCGCATCCTCACCGACCCGGCCTGGCCCGCCCTGGCCACCACCCTCGCCCAAGCCGAAACTGCCGGCCACCACCTCCCCACTCTCCTCCAGCAAGTAACCGCCGAACGCGAACTCGACACCGCCCACTCACCCGCCGAAGTCCTCACCTGGCGCCTCACCACCACCCCCAACCGCCGGGTCCAAGCAGCCCAAGCCCGCACGGCCATAGGAGTTGCGCGACCCAGCCCCGGCTCCACGCCAGCACCTTCCGGGAACGTCCCGCCGGAACTGGGGTCGCTTCACCGCCGATAGGAGGAGCGAAGCCATTGGGGCCGGGCACATCTGACGCCGGTCACCGCGGCCGTCAAGAGAGCGTGGATGCTCTCCGCGGAGGCGGAAGCTCACGCAGCACTTCCCATATGGGCTGTGAACCCGACGCCCACATGCCCAGCAGGCGCCGGTCGACCAAGTGGAGTCTCTGGGACTTGGCCAGGGGCGGGCAGTTGGCGGAGAAGCGGCCGTTGGTGACCAGGACGACGACGTCCGCGCCGTGCAACTGCCGGGCGGTGCCGTTCAGGACGTGCAGGTCTGGTGTTCCGACGGCGGATCCGCGGTCGCCGTCGCGGCGGTGCTTGCACTGGATGACCCAGCGGCGGCCGAAGGGATCGGTGGCCTTGACGTCAGCACCGTTGTCGCCGGTGCCACCGACCTGGACGGCGTTGCGACAGCCGTCCCTGCGCATGAGGTCTCGTATGGCGTACTCGAACTGGCGGTGGTGGAGGGCGTCGAGCTGCGTGAGCGCGTAGCGCAGGCTCTGGGACCGTACGGTCTCCCACTGCGCGTTCTGGAAACGCTGATAGCCCCATGTCCCACCACCGGCCGCCACCACGACTAGGAGAAGGAGAAGGATCCACCAGTGGGCGAACAGCCAGGCGAGCACCGTCACCACGAGCCAGATCGCTGCGACGGCCACCCCGAGAAGTACGAGCAGGTCGGCCTCGCGGTTCTTCTTCGTGCGCCGGTGCCTGGCCGGCTTCTTGGCGCTCACCGTGCGGCTCCGGGCGAGGGGAACCTGATCGGATAGGACACCGTCGACCGCGGCACCGCCGATTGGCGCTTGGGTGCCACGGGCGGGAAGGTGATCGGATAGTGCACGGTGCTGGCGGGGCGTGGGACCACGTGTCCCGTATCAGCCGGGGCGTGGCCGCCGTGGTAACTGGCGGCGGCGATCAGAATCACGCCGAACAAGACCCCGCTGCTTGATCCCGCAGCGGGGCGGAAATGGGCCCGCACCTTCGTTCCGTCGGACCTGGCATAGCTGTCTATCCAGGGCATGCCGCCCCCCTCCATTCGTCAACCGTCCCCGCACGTATGGATGCTGACAGCCACCACTGACAATCAGTGGCGGCAAGATCGCAAAGAGTAACCAATTCGCGCCATGATCGGCACGCCGCTGGCCTTGCGCTGGAGCAGATGCTCCACGCCAGCAGTTCCGGGCGGAGTCAGGGCTTGCGACGCTGGCGCCGGTGCCTGCCCGACTGCTTCGCAGCAGTGGAGTGCTGGACCCCGGTCCTGCTGGGCTGGGCGGGAAGCGGGGGATCGTCCTTCAGGAGAATGGCCTGCCAGATGCGCTCCTGCAGTTCGCGAAGGCAGGATCCGCACGCGTACATCGGCGCCTCGGCTCCAGCGACGCTGGCAGGGCCGATCCACAGGACGCGGCTCCACTGCCGACCGCAGAACAGCCAGCAGTGCCCGTCACTCCACTCGTTGCCGTCATCGGTCACGGCGGGTTCCGGCAGCCCGCCGCGGACGAACGCCGCTATGCCCGGGATCACGCGGTGCTGGCGGGAGACCTCCGTCAGCACGACTTCGTCCCAGCTTTCACCGGCCGGGTGCGGATAGCCCGCAGTGCCTCGTCCCGCGCCGTGTCGGCGAACAGGAGGGTGGGCTCGGTGAGGATGTCGCGGCCGGCCTCACTCTTGTAGATGGCGTCCACGCTGCCGAAGCGCGCCTGGGCGTACTCCAGTCCGAGCTCGGCTGCCGCCTGGCGGACCGACTGCTCGTCGGGGCCTTCGATCTCCAGGAAAGTGGGGAGGTCGGGCCAGGTGTCGAAGTCGAAAGCGACATCGCCAAGCTGCCATTCCTCGCGGTAGTTCTCCTGGTAGCGCACCTCACGCAGACCCAGGTTGGTGAGGATCTCGGCCATAGCGCCCAGGTCACTCACCTCGGTCTCGATCTCGGTGGTGCCGTGGATGGAGCCGGCGTCGGTGACCTGCTTAAGGGTGAGCGTCGTACGCGTCCCCTCGTCGCGCAGCCGCACCCACTGGGAGCCGTCCAGGGCGTCGCTCTCGAAGATCTTCCGGGTGAGCAGGGTGCGAGGGAAGGCCCGAACCGCTCCCAGGGACGTCAGCTTGGCCTGGAGGTCGACGACATCCACGGCCAGGAACTTCGCTTCGTACTCGTGCTTCATGGTGTCGTGCCTCTCTGTGTTCGGCGGAGCACCGCTCAACCCTGAACGGTCGTGGTCTCGGCATTCTGGTGTCGCTCCGGCCTGCTTGCGAGGAAGAGAGCCAGAGGGCCAGCAGGGAGGAGGAAGCGGCCTTCGGCTGCGGCGTCCAAGGCTTGATCCATAGGCCACCAGGCAAGCTTGAAGTCCTGCTCGGTGGGGGTCAGTTCCTGCGCTCCGAGGGTGAGGTGCCGGGCTTCGTAAAGGTGGATGCGGGCGGCAGAGGCGAGCGTGAGCGCGTATGTGCCGAGGGGGCGCCAGAGCGTCGCGGTGATGCCGGCCTCTTCGCGTAGTTCGCGGCGCGCGCAATCCTCGTCGGTTTCACCGGGTTCCTTGCGGCCGCCTGGGAGGAAGAGGTAGTCACCTCCGTGGTCGGGGAAGTGGGCGCTGAGGAGGGCTACGAGGCCGCTTTCGTCGCGGGCTACGACGACGGAGGCGTCGCGGGCCGGACCACGGTCGGGCTGGGTTGTGCTCACAGCGGCCGAGGCTAGCGCTGGCCGGGGGCGGGTCAGCGGACCGTCGCGCCGTGCGGTACTCGTCGGCTCGGCGGCAACCCACCGCCGAGTTGCCCGGGTGCTCCATGAGTCCTTGGACGCTGTGACGGACAACCAGGCCTTGATCACCTCTTCGCTGGAATTCAGGCCATAGGCCAGCGAGTCGGAGTGCTCCGAGGCCAGGAGCCCAGAGTCGAGGCCGCAGGCGTAGACCAGATCACGGCAGTCCCGGGTCTGGTCCTCGGTGGCGACGACGGCCCACAGGGGGTCTGCCAGCAACTCGCGGGCTGCATAGCCGTCGCGCGCGGCCATCGTCCGGCGGGCCAGGTCCTCCACGAGGGCACGGGCGGCCGGATGGTCCGTGGACACTGCGATGTCGAGCACGGTGAGGCCGAGGCGTGTGTCGAAGACGGTCATCCCCGGACTGGCCTCTCGGGCGCGGCAGTAGTCGACCAAGTTGCTCAGCAGGGTGGACGTCTCCCGGCCGGCGTCGTTGAGGCACAGGACAACCAGCGCGTCGGTGACGGCCTGCTCCCACGGGTCGCCGGGTGCGGTGGTGTTGAGGAGCTGCTGGGCACGTCCGGTGTCGCCTTCGGTGAGGGCGGCGACGACGGCGACTTGGCGGCCGTCGAGCATGCGGGTGCCGATGCCGCGGTGCTGCTCGATGTGGGCGAGGGCTTCGCGCCACCGGCCGGTGTTGGTCAGGGTGCGGGTGCCGTCGGCGAGGACGACCCGCCACAGCCACGCCCGGACCTCCTGCCGATCCTTCTCAGTGCGGGTCAGGTCGCCTGGCACCTCGGTTCCTTCGAAGGCGACGGGTTCGCCGGCGCTGACTGCCTCGTACAGGGCCAGGAGGCGGGCGCGACCGTCGTCGCCGTGGCCGGCGCGGATCTGCAGGCGGGCGAGGTTGACCAGGGGCTCCAGGCCCCGGATGGCGCTCATGGCCGGGAGCGGACACGCCTGGAGGTAGGCGCTGGCGTGCCGGTGGCACATCGTGCGGGCGAGGTCGGGCAGGCCCACGTCGGAGGCGAGCAGCGCGGATTGGTTGAAGACCGTCGAGGCGGTTCCCGGATGGGAGCGCTTCGCTGCCTGAACCGCCAGTTCTGCCAGGGTTCGCAGGCGGTCGGGTAGCGGCAGGCAGGCGGGGCGGTGGCGGGCGATGAGCGGGAAACGCCGGGCTATCTGGCCGTGTGGGTCCATATCTCCCCCTGGGGTGTGCGGCGCGGCGTGGGCCGGTGGAGCGCGTGGGCCCCACCGGCGGGACATCGGCTGCTACTGCCAGTCGACGACCATGCGGTTCAGCGGGGTGTCCAGGGCGAACCGGCCCGGTCGCTCCTCGATCGTGGGGGCGTCCAGCGGCTGGATCTCGAAGCTGGCTTCGCGGCCGCGGTAGTCGCGGTCCCAGGTGCGGATGGCGTCGGCGACCTTGGCGGCCAGCTCGTCGCTGCCGGGGCCGTGCCCGATGGCGCCGAACTCCCAGAGCTTGCCGCCGTCCGGCGTCGTCTGTTTCAACAGGCGGCGCGCGAGGTAGGTGACGGCGCCCTTGTCGACGGCGGCGGTCGCCGACGGGTAGGGGTCGTCGGTGAGCAGCGTGCCCTTGGCGGCCGCGGGGAACAGCATCCGGACCAGACCGGATGGCAGGCTCGCGGAGACGAACAGCTCCATCCACTCCGGGGACTCCATGGCGCGGACCGTCATGCCGGTCCACTCCTCCACGCGCGGCTGGTCGAGCACGCTCGCGAGCGCGTCTGCGTCGATGCCGTGGCCGGCCGGGGCCTGGAGACGCACCTTGCCGTCGGCGCTGAGGGGGATGATGCGCCGGTCGTCGTCGGCGATGCCGCGCCGCAGCGGCATGAAGGTGTTCATCTGGCTGCTGACGCTCCGCCAACGCCCGTCGTGCGACTCGTAGGCGATGGACCGGGAGACGCTGCCCTTGAGGCGCTGCGGGACGACGAGCCGGCCGCCGGGGGCCAGCTGGTCGAGCCAGGCGTGGGGGACGCCGTGCGCGCCGACCGTGGCGATGATCCGGTCGTACGGTCCGCTGCCGGCGTGGCCGAGCGCCCCGTCTCGCGTCAGGGCCTCGACGTGGGGGAACCCGGCGGCGGCCAGGTGCGCGCGGGCTCCTTCCACCAAGTCCTCGTCGACGTCGATGGTCGTGACGTGACCGGCGTTGCCGACCAGTTGCGCGAGGAGCGCGGCGTTGTAACCGGTGCCCGCGCCGAGTTCGAGGACACGCATCCCGGGCAGCACTCCGAGCTGGTCGAGCATGAGGGCGACCACCGTGGGCTGCGAGGCGCAGGAGATGGCGGTGCCGTCGTCGTCGTACTTGATGTTGACCGGGCTGTTGGCGTAGGCGTCTTCCAGGGACGCGTCGGGCACGAACAGATGCCGCGGTACGGCGCGCAGCGCGGCCTCGACGGCGGCCGATCGGGCCTGTCCGGCCTGCCGGATCTGGTCGACCAGGGCATTACGGAGCTGCGTGGCGTCGGCCCCGTTGGTGGCGAGGGTGTCGGTAGTCACCGCTCCGACGCTAGCGGCTTGCGGCGTGCCCTCGGCGGACGGCGCGGTGTTGTCGCTGGATCCCATGACTGCCTCTCGTGCGATGGCGAACAGGGCGCTCTGGTCTCCGAGACGGAGACCGGCGCGGTTGGCGTGGAAGATCACGTGGTGGGCCAGGACGGCGCGCACACCGCGCGTCAGTCCGGCCCCGGTGGCGAGGTAGGCCAGCCTGGTTCCGGCCCGCTCGAAGGCGGCCACCCACTCGGCGTGCCCGTCCAGCGGGCGGCCCGGTCGGCACAGGCTGCGGGCGTCGACGGTCATCAGGGTCCGCATCGCCGGTATCAGGGCTGACACTTCGGGGGCGGGAGCGGCCGGCCGCAGCGCGGCGGCTTTCGCCCACACGTCGCCCTGCTCGAACCAGTCCAGGTTGGCGGCGCGCAACATGGCGCTGATGAGCAAGACCGCGCTCTCTTTGCGTCCGAGCCGACCGGGGCCGGGCTGGTAGGTGAGCAGGTGCCGGCTGTCCTCGTGGAACAGGTCGTGGGCGGCGTCCATCGACAGGGGCCCACCGAAGGCCGCGGATTCCGGCTCGTACAGGCCGGGCAGCCACGACGTCACCGTGCCGTCGTCGACGAGCTCGCTCAGCACGTTCTCCACAAGCGGCGAGGGCTGCACGGCCCGGTAACGCAGCGGCCACGGCTGCTTGTTCATGAACCACCAGCCGTTGATCTGTCCGGCGCTCTCGGCCGCGAGGAGAGCGGGGCCGAGCCGCTCGGTAATGGCGCGCTTGCCGCTGTCGCGGTCGGTGAAGGTCACGTTGTGCTGGTGCCAGCGTTCCGGGTCCATGGGGTCCTTCGATCTGGTCAGGCGATGAGCAGGCAGGCGTCCCAGCGGGATATGGGCGTGGAGTCGGATTGGGCCAGGGCGACACCGGCCGCGCCGTCGAGGAAGCCGGGCGATGCGAGGTCCGGCGGTCCGATCTGGTCCAGCAGGGCCGGGATCGCGGCACGTAGCCGCGAGGCGGTGGCCGGGTCGGCGTCTTCGGCGGCGCGGGTGGCGATGTGGGCGAGGCCGGCGAAGCCGTGGCACAGACCGTCGTCGGTGGTGGCCTGCATCTGCGGGAGGTCGGTGAAAGCGGCGAGGAGCGTGATCTCGGCCTCCACTTGCAGGGCCTGGTCGCCGAGCGCGATAGCGGCGAGCTGCCGGGCGCGGGCCAGGCCCGCGGTGCCGTAGCACCAGGAGGGGCGTCGCGCTGCAGTCGGTGCCAGGCGCCTGGCTCGCAGCTCGCGGAGGGTCACCCAGTACGGCCAGCTGATCCCCGGGCTCCCGGCTTCCCGCCAGCTGTCCAACCACGTCAGGATGCTGCGTATCGCGTCGAGGTGGCCGTGCACGACGGTGCCGCGCCGGGCAGCGAGTGCTAGGAATGCCAGGACACCGCCGATGCCGTGCGCGAGGCCGCTGTTGGCGTGCCCGCGGGGGAACAGCGGGTCGCGCCTGCCTGACGGGCCGTCGCTGGTCCACCAGCCAGGCAGCCGCTCCCCTTCGACGTGGACGGGGTCGACCAGGCGGACCAGATACTCAAGTACGTCCCGCACGATGGGGGCGGACGGGTCGCGGTGCAGGAGGTACGCGCCGTATCCAGTCAGGCCCCGGATGGTGTCGAACTCCGACAGGCGGGGCAGCTCGCCGGCGTCGATACGCCGGTGTGCGGCGTCCAAGCGGTGCCGGGCGTCCCTGGTGATCTGCGCGTCCAGTGCGGCCAGCGTGGGCTGGTAGCGGCCGGGTTGGTGGTCGGCAGCGCAGGCGACGACGTGGGCCAGTGCAGGGGCGCCGTAGAAGGGGTGGCTGTCGGGTCCGGCGGTGAACGGCTGGACGGTCGCGACGGCCATCCAGTCGTGGGCGCGCTGCCACGGGCCGAGGCCGGCGGCGGCACGCTCGATGTGCAGCAGCGCGATCCCCAGCGGCCCGTACGCCAGGTGCTGCCGGTCGGCGGTCAGCGTCCTGGCCGGCATAGGGGCGGTCGCGGGGTCGGCGAGCAGGTCGGCGACGGACGGCGCGGTGCGGATGGTCATCGACGGCTCCGGGACATCCAGGCCAGGGCGGCGGCTCGTGTCAGGTGCAGGCAGACTTCTTCCTCGGGGAAGTCGACTGCCAAGTGGCGCACGAAGTGGACGTGCAGCAGCGAGGACACGACGTCGTCCAGGCGGATGCCGTCGGTGTCCAGGCCGGGCAGGTGCGGCCGGTACGCGGCGAGCGCCGCGGCCCGATCGGCCCACGCCTCGATGACGGCCTGCCCGCCCGGGACACCGCGCAGCGCCGCCCAGTCGTCCGTGGGGTCGGCGAGGTGGACGACGTCGGCGAACTGCGGTCGGGCGACCGGCGTGGGACAGGTGGCCGGGATGTGGTCGATCAGCCAGCGCATTCCGGCTTCCGTGGTCCCGAGGAAGGCGTTGGTGATGGCGACGGAGTGGGCGGCAACCAGCACGCGGTGGTGCGGGCGTTGCGCAAGGCCGAGCTGGGCGGCGACGGCGCGGGAGTCGGCTCGGAAGACGTCCTCAGCGGCGTTCCACGCCGTCCCGGAGCCCCAGCGGCCCATCTCCCGGAAGGAGGTGGGGAACCGCACGTCGGCCAGCAGCCGCGCGGCGCGCAGCTCGTCCGCCCACGCCGCCACAGTCTGCGCGGTCGCGGCGAACGCCCCGGGGTCGGGCAGGGCGATCCGCAGGCGCAGGTGGTGGTCGGGGTCGCGGAAGCGAATGAACCACCACGGCGGCCCCCCGAGGTGTTCCAGCAGGCCCGGGATGTGCCGGGCTAACAGGTCGTCCTGGCGGCGGCGGTCGCCGTACAGGGTGGCCAGCAGGACGGAGGAGACGCCCGGGGTCTGGGTCTGGTCGGGTGACAGGGTGCGGGCGGGTGTCGGCGTCGGCAGCGGGGGCCACGCGGGCGGGCGGGTTGCCTTGAGCGGCACGACGAGCTCGTGCGCCCGGCCGCCGCACCATCCGTACGCGTCGGCGTCCGGTGTTTCGGTCAGCACGGCGGAACCGGTGTGCTGCAGGTGCTGGCGCAGGAGGCTGCGGTGCGCGGCGTCGTCGAGGTCCAGGAGCAGTCGGCGATCGTCCTCGACGAGCTCGACGCGGGCCGGCATGCGGCGCCGTTCTCGCCACTCCTGCAGATCGGCCGACCAGTTGGCGTGGTCCTCGTCGCGGCCGAGAAGCTCCGCAGCGTCGAGTCGCCACCGGGCCGGTGCGAGGATCGTGCGCCCGTAGCGGACCCGTGGCAGGAACGGCATCGCGTTTGCCGCCCCCCAGTCGAAGGCGGTGACCTGCGCGCACTGCGCCCGGGACAGCTCGGTGAGGAACCGCACGAGCGGCGGGGTGTGCTCGTGCAGGTTCAGGGCGTGCATCCCGGCCGGTTCGATGCGCAGGCCGTGCCGGGGCGCGGCCAGGTACATGCGGCGGCCGTCGCAGGCCACGGCCAGGTCGTCGGGGCCGAGCATGCCGGCGGCTGCGGGGCGGTGCTCCCCGACGCTGATCACGATGGGCAGGACCCGCGGGGCCCGGGTGACGTGCGCGGTGGACGCCAGCAGCGGCGGGAACGAGATCTGGGCGGCCACGCTGCGCGGGTCGGCGGTGGGCAGGTCGGCCAGCTCCGCGGTCAGGCGCTTGCAGTCGCCCGGCGCGAGGACGGGCAGGAACCGGCCGGTGGTGACGCCGGCACCGCGGGAGACGCTGGCGACTTCCAGGCGGAACCGTCCCCGGGCTAACTCCTCGGTGCTGGTGGCGTGAACGCGCACGCCGATCTCGATGTGCGGCGGGACGCGGGGCGTGTCCAGGCCCAGGTCCAGGGCGTCGATCACCTCGTCGGTGAGCACGATCTCGTCGCGGCTGTCCAGGACCGCTGTCTGTGCCAGCCGCAGCAGGGCGTCGTGCCGCTCGTTCAGGCGGGACCGGCGCGTATCAGGAGCGCCCGGGTAGCCGTCGGGGAAGCCGGTGCCGCTGTCCACGATGACTTCGGCCAAGGGCACCATCGTGCCGATGCCGTACCGCTCGTAGAAGCGGCGCTGATACGCCTTCCACGCCTCCGTCCCGTACGGCAGGGCGCTGACCCGGGCCAGGACGCCAGCGGCACGCTCGATCTCCCGGACCACGCCTTCGGGCAACTCGACGTCGGCATCGAGGCGCAGGTCCAGGGCCAGCGGGTGGCGGCGCAGTTCCGGCACGAGGCCGCGCATACGGGCCGTGGCGCGCTTGCGCCCGTCCGCAGTGTCACAGTGCTCCAAGGCCTGGTAGACGGCCTGTAGTTGGCTGGTGACATGGGCTACACCGATCGCCTCCGACTGCCGCAGCAGGTGGGCCAGGGCGTCAGTCTCGGTGCTCGGCGCGCGCAGGTTCGTGATCAGAACCTCGTTGCGGATCAGCTCCCCGACCAGGCGGCGAGCCCGAGCGACGTCGGCGGCCGGGAACTCGGTCGCCAGCTTCTCGACCAGAAGCCCCGCGCGGATCGGCTCCCGGGCCACCTCCACCACCAGCTGCACGGGCCCGGTCAAAGCCACGGACGCCTCGACCGCCCGCCGGCGTGTGCCATCGACGTCCGAGCGGTAGGGCACCACCAGGCGGTCGCCGCGGCGCGCGGCGGTGTTGTTGAGGACCACGTGCAGGCGGTCAACCAGCTCGGGCGAGGACTCCAGCTCCTCGACCACGGCAGCCAGCCACTCTGCGCTCGCGCGGCCGATGACGGTGTGGCCCGTCCCCCAACGGGCGGCCGTCCTCGCCCCCAGCCTGGCTGTCGTCACCCCGGCGAACAGGCCGAACGGGGTAGCCCGATGCTCGGCACGTAACGCGTAGCGGGCGACGGAGGAGACCGCGCGCCGCACGTCACGCGCGGGCGGCGTGGTGGCGGCGCACAGGGCTTCCACCTGGGAGGCAAGAGCAGGACTCGCGTGCGTCAGGGCCTCGGCGACATCCGGCCGCGACCAGGTGTCGCGGAGCCAAGCGAGACGAGCCGCCGCGGCGTGCGGTGAGGTGTCGTCCAGGTCCGGGCACGCGGACAGGGCAAGGTCCGGGCGGGCCACCGCGCGGACGAGCGCGGTACGGCCGGCACGGAACGCGGTGCTCGAAGCCATCTCATCCTCCTGGTCCAGCCGGCGGCCGGTGCCCTTGAGGCAGGGCACCGGCCTGGGGTGGGTGCGCTCTGAGTCAGGCCACGTTGGTGGTGCAGGCGCCGCAGGTCGAGCCGCAGCCGTCGTCGGTCAGGTTGACCAGCCCGGCGGTGTCGCCGACCTCGACCAGGTACACGTCCAGGTCGAAGCCGTCCGATCCGGCCGGGGCGGTCGTAGAGGCTGCGCTGGTGATGGGCGTGATGTTTGGGCTCATGCCAACTCCTCATGTGAAAGGGACTGGTGCTGCCCGGCCCGAGGTGCCATGCCCGCAACGGGGAGGTGCTGGCTGCTTGTCTCGGGCCGGGGTCTTTCGCCACCCCGACGCGCCGGGCTCGCGGCATCCGGTGCGCCGGGGCGGCAGTCTGTGGTCCGCTCAGTGGGGTGTGAGCAGAGCGGCGAACGCCCCGGCGAAGATGAGGGTGGGTATGGCCAGTCGGCTGACTATGCGGCGCCGGATGCTGGGCTTCTTGCGGCCGTGAGTGTGCCTGCTGCGAGGGACCTGGGGGATCGGCCCCGCCGGAGCGCGGTATCCCCCCTCGGCCACGGGCAGGCCCTGCACGAACACCTCGTACCTGGCCTGGTCGTCGCTGAGGAGGAACGTTACCGGCCGACCGTCCCGCAGCCTGGAGAGCGTCATCTGCTGTGCGCGGGGGTCGTTCAGCCAAGCCCTGGCGATCTTCTGCGCGGGGCCGTCGAGCTGCACCGCGGTCTCCCGTACACGGCGGCGGATCCACTCCTGTGCCGCCTCTGGCGTGCGCGCCGTGCAGCCGGCTAACCAGTAGCGTCGCCGGTATCCGTCGCGCTCGAACGCGGTGTGGTTGCCGCGGTACTCCAGGCGCGGATGCACGTGCGGGGAGCGCCATGCGTTAGCGGAGCCCGGCATCATCGGCGGCTCTTTCCCACGGTCGCCCAGACGGTCTTGCCATCCGGCTCACGGTCGCGTGCCCCGAAGCCGGCGGCAGCGGCCCGCACCAGCATCAGGCCGCGCCCACTCTCGGCATCGCTCGTAGCGGTGCCCGGCCGGGGACGCACACGGCTGGGGTCGGACACCTCCAGCCGTAGTTCGGTGCCCTCATCGGTGATGCGCACGAGCACGAGGTGAGCGGGGTCGTCGTAGTGGCAGTGCCGAATCGCGTTGGTCAGCAGTTCGCTGGTGACCAACACAGCCGTCTCCACCGCGTCTTCAGGTACGCCCCAGGCAGTCAAGGCCCGACTCACTTGGTGACGTGCGGTCCGGACCGCCTTCGGTATCGGCGTGAACCACATGCTCCACGTCTCGGGCGCGGGGACCGCCGGCACCGCCGGTACCGCTCTCTCTCCAACGTCGTTCACGCCTGTACTCACCCGGCCCCCTGGCCTGAAGATGGCGAGAGAAAGCGTGCTTACGGCGCTCCTCTCCGTGATGAGAGTCAGATTGGAGGTGGAGCGGATATCGCCGCCATGCCGTGGGGCGCATCATTTGTTCGCCGTTGACGATGCCCGGGTATCGCCGAGGTGTCGCATGGCTATCTCTTCACGGTGAAGCGTTGCGACGCACCGTCTGCGCGGGTACTCCTGTCTGGGGAGTCTCACACCTGCCTGTCTCGCCGCACCGAAAGCGAGGAGCCGGCCACGGCCGACGTCCCGACATTATTGAAGGCGCTCGTGATCGAGCGCGTCTGGAGCTACCGGGACTTCGAGGACATGTTCCGGCGAACCGCTCGACGAGTCGTCGGTTTCGAGCTGACCGTCTCCGAGCCGCAATTCAGGCGATGGACCAGCGGATCACTGACGAAACTGCCTCGTGCAGAGGCGTGCCGAGTGCTGGAAGAGATTTTCGGGGTGGTGCCGGCCGGGCGTCTGTTCCAGGCGCCGGAGCTGCAACTCGCCGAGACTCAACCCTCGTACGACCTGGAAGCAGAGATCGCAATGACCGCACGTGACGCCCAAGACCGAGCCGGTGCCGCCGCACAGTCCGTCTCGGACATCTCCCTCGACCAGCTGCGCGAAGACGTGCTCACGCTGGCCCGCGGGTACAACACCATC
Source organism: Streptomyces sp. NBC_01198 (assembly GCF_036010485.1). Taxonomy (NCBI): domain Bacteria; kingdom Bacillati; phylum Actinomycetota; class Actinomycetes; order Kitasatosporales; family Streptomycetaceae; genus Streptomyces; species Streptomyces sp. NBC_01198. The sequence goes on along the minus strand of NZ_CP108568.1, from coordinate 4,542,615 downwards.
ACTTCGGCGGACGTCTTTCACCGCGCAAAGGCGTTGCGGGACGAGGCGGAGGCTCTCCGCGACCGCACCGCGGTCCCGACCCAGCAACAGGAACTGGTCATAATCGCCGGCCAGACCTGCGCTTTGCTGGCTGTGTCCGCCTTCGACCTGGGGTCCCTGGACGGCGCGAAACGCCTGTCCCGTACCGCGGCTCTGTACGGGGAGATCGCCCGGTTCACGCCGCTGCAGGCGTTCGCCGGAGGCACCCTCGCGTACATCGCCTACTTCAACGATCAGCCCGCCGAGGCTGTCCGCTTCGCCCAGGCCGCGCAGGCGATCCCCGGACTGGGAGACATCGCGCGACGCCGCCTCGCCACGATCGAGGCGCGGGCGTACGGGCACCTGGGCAACGTCGAAGCCGCCCTCCAGGCCCTGCGCACATCCGAAGAGCCCGTGGGCACCCGTCGCGATGATCTTCACGAAGGCGTCGGCGGCGAATTCGGGTTCTCCGACGAGCGGCTGGCAATGTCCAACGGCTCCACGTACCTGCTCCTCGGCGACGGTCCCAACGCCGAGGCCGCAGCGCAGCGGGCCCTCCAACTCATCGAGAGCCGTCCCACCGCGCAGCAGTCCCCGCCCGTGCTCGGCGGTGCCGCGGCCAACCATGCCGCAGCACGCCTGCTGAGTGGCGATCTCGACGGAGCCGAAGACGCCCTGCACCGGGTGTGGGTCATCCCCGCCCAGCAGCGAGTCCACGGACTGCTGGAGCGCACCTCCAGCGTCCGCCACGCCCTGACAGCGCAGCAGTTCCACGGTTCGGCCACCGCTGCGGCGCTCGGTGAGCGCCTGGAGGACTTCCACCGGGCTCCTGCCGGCGCGCAGCGCGGGGTGGCGCCGGGTAGCCGTTCGGCGCTGGAAGGGTGAGCGGACTCAGCTGAGCCCGCTGCCGAGCGCGGCCAGAATGCGAGCCTCCTGCTCGGGATCCATGCCGTGCTCGGCCCACCGCGGGTGGTCAACCGGCCGCCCGTCAGCCTGGAGCCACGCCCAGGTGTCCTCTACGGTCTGTTCCAGCGGCCGGCAGGTCAGGCCCGCTGCGTACGCGCCTGCCGAGTCGATCCGCCACACCCCGGCGTGAGTGCGCCACAGCGGCAGTTCCGTCCACTGCCGCACGCCCTGGTCCACAAGGAAGGCGTCGGGGGCCCACACCAATTCGCCCGTGCTGCCGGTGACTTCCAGGCACGAGCGGAGGAAGCCGCCCATCGTCTCCCGGCCCACTGGCGCCGTCACGTTGTAGACCCCGCCGGTAGGAGCTTGAGCCTGGTCGACGGCGAAGGCCGCGACGTCGCGCACGTCCACAGGCTGGATGCTCCGGGCAGGATCGCCCGGCGCCAGGATCCGGCCGCCGGTCTCGGTGCGGCGCAACCACCACGGCAGCCGCCCCACATACTCGCCCGGCCCCAGAATCACGCCCGGCCGCAGCACCACCGACCGGTCCTTGAACACCTCCAGGACGGCGTTCTCCGCCCCGGCCTTCTGGGTGCCGTAGTGCGTGTTCGGGCCGTCAGCGCCGGGCGGCATGGCCCCGTACTCGGGGCCGGCGTCTGCCGGGCACGGTAGCACCGGCGACGTCTCGGTGAGCGCCTCGTCAGGCCAGCCCTGATACACCGACACCGTCGACACATACACGTACCGCCCGGTGGCACCTGCCAGCGCCCGCGTGCCCTCCAGGACCACCTTCGGAGGCATCTCCGATGCGGAAGTGTCCACCACCGCATCCCACGGCCCCAGCTCGGCCAGATACGCCAGGCTCGCCGGATCGGACCGGTCCCCGTGAACAGCGGTCACACCTTCCGGATCCGGCGCCGACCGGCCCCGGTTGAAGGTGGTGACTTCCCACCCGCGCTGTTTCGCCTCCTCGACGACTTCCCGTCCGAGGAACCAACTGCCGCCCAGCACCAACAGCTTCATGGTGGCGATCCTGCCGGTAATGGACCAGGTGTCGCTACCACCTCCACTGCCTTGGGATGCGTGGCGTTGGCGTAAGAGCCACGCCAGGACCCAGGGTCACAGAATCTCTCTCGGCTGGCGGAGAGCCCCGTCCGAACTACGCAGACGGCACGCCCCGTAGGTCGTAGTAGGCGCGCAGCGCGGCCTCACTACCCGAGCCGGTTGCGGCCATGATGCGCTGGAAGCGGGCCGAGCGCAGGTCTCCGGCAGTGATGATGCGCGGGTGCTGGCGGTCGGGCGGACAGTAGCCGGAGCTGTCGCGCACGATGTCGCCTGGCGGGGATGCTGGGGAACTGCCGAGGTTGAGGTAAGCCGCGTCGACTGTTTGGGCGCCGTGGCGGCCCTCTCTGTCGACCCACTCTGCAGTGACCGCGGAGGCGCCCTGAGCACGAACCGACAAGCAGGCGACCGGCATTAGCGCGACGCGAGCGTCGTGGCCTACTTCGTCGACCTTATAGTCGTCGACCGGCGGATAGGCGACCAGGACCGTCGCATCGAGAGCCGGGTGGGCGCGGAGGAAAGTGCCCAAGGGACGGTCAGCGCCAATCACGAGGACGGAAGTGGTCGGTCTCTCTGCGACTTTGGCACCCCAGAGAGTGGGCAGAGCCGAGTCCGTCGACACCGTGAGCCAAGGAGCTGCTGCTGTGGACAGCGGGCCCACTCCGGTTGCCACGACCGCATACGGGGCTGCGACCTCGCGGCCGGCGTCGGTGGTGACCGTCACGTGGTCGGCAAAGGCGTGGACCTCGCTCGCCCGTGCCCCGAGGTCGGCCTCGCAGAGTTCAGTGCGGGCAACGTCTCTCGCGATGGCGGCGGCGAGTTCGGGTCCAGTGGTGTGACCGCCTACGACGTTATCGATAGCAGCGATATGCCGAATTTTGGCGCACAAGGCGTCTGGCTCGAATAGGACGGACCGCATGCCGACGCTTGCGGCCATCACCGCCGCGGCGCAGCCGGCAGGGCCCCCACCTACGATGATCAGGTCTGTGGAGGCGTGGCCGGGAGGGGCGGTCGCTGTCATGGTGCTATTCCAGCACCGGAGCCTCCACCTCCGGGATCAGCTGCGCCAAGAGGCATTCCGTGAGCATCAGTTGGCGCGGGCCGATCATCCGGCGAGCCACCACGAGTCCCGAGTCATGGACGGCTGGCCCCGCGTCGCTGGCGGAGGCGTCGGTGACGATCCAGGGAGCGTGGCCCCGCTCGAAGGCATCCGCGGCGGACTTCAGAACACAGGAGTCCGTAGCGATGCCGCAGAAGACGAGATCGGTCCAGCCTGCGTCCGCGAGCAGGGCGACTGCCTCGTCGGTAAATAAGGAGTACCCAGCCTTGTCGAGCACGGCGTATGCGGACGCAGCGTGCGTAACCAGCTCTGGAGCGATCTCCGTTTCAGGTGGGTCTTGAAGCCGGGTCCAGCCGAAGAAGCGCTCGAAAGGGCTGCCGGGGTAATTGTGGTAGCGAGTGAAGACGACAGGACGGCCCGCAGCCGACCACCGGGATACGAGTTCGGAGACCACCGGCACGATGTGCCGACTGTGGTGGTTGATGAAGCCGTTCTGCATGTCGATGACGACCAGGGCCGCGCCATCGATGTTCACCACAGCATCCGTGACGGCCACGTCGTTCTCTCCCGTCGTTCCCTGTGAGGACCCAGTGCAGGGCAGTCGATCTGAGGTCTGCTCGTCTTCATCATGATCTCCTTGCATGGAGGCGTACTGGGCTCTGTTTCCGCCGTGCGCTCTCGCTCATCACGTGGGTGGCGATCATCCGCCGTTGAGCTCCGTCGGTGGCCTCTGGGGCAGTCGGACCGAAGCTCCGTGATCAGCTGCTCGGCTGCCAGTCGGACTGGCTGGAGTCGTGGGTCTTCTGGGTGTGCGTACGGGCCCGCGATCTTGGCGCAGGAGAACAGCGCCATCACCTCGCCGTCCTGGCTGCTGAGGTCACTGTCACGCTCCCTGCGCACCCGCTCGGCCAACTACGGGACGGCGAGGGACTGCGCCCACAGCGATGCCGAATCCAGCCCGCGTGGGGCCATGCCCCAGTCCTCCCAGTCGACCGGGCAGAACCGCGGTCCCGTCACGTTCGCCCAGTTCAGGTCGGCGTGAGGGGGACGCCATTGCTCCCCCCGTAGCCCGGAGGCCGGGGAGGGCCGCCCGGATGACTTCGTCTACGTGACCCTGAGTGATCGTGACGGTGTCCGGTGTGGCGACCCCTGGTGGTGTGGGCGCTCGCCAGGGCGTCCAGGGAGGCGTTCAGCGTCGCCCACCACTCGCCGGGCAGCTCAGCTGATGCATATGAACGACGAAACCCGACCTACGCCGGATCCGGAGCGCCTACGCTGTTCCGGTGCCCGATCCTGGTGTGCAGGCGCTCGGGTGGGTGAGGGAGCGCTGAGCGGTAGATGGTGGGGATGTCTGAGCGAATCGGCCGGTACACCGTGGCCAAGGAGCTGGGCTCGGGGGGCATGGGTGAGGTCTACCTCGCCTACACTCCGGGCGGTGATCCGGTGGCAGTGAAGCGGATCCGCAGCGACAAGCTGGATCCCTTGATGCGAGCGCGCTTCGAGAAAGAGGCGCTCATCGCGCGAACCGTTGTCGGCACAAACAGGGTCGCGCGGTTCCTGGATGCGGACCCGTTTGCCGACAGGCCCTGGCTAGCGATGGAGTACGTGGCCGGACGGACCCTCCTCGCCTGCGTTGATGAGGACGGGACACTGCCCCTTCCTCTCGTCGCCAGCCTCGGTGCGCTGCTCGCCGAAGGGCTGAGCGCCGTACACGAGGCGGGGCTGCTCCATCGGGACCTCAAGCCCCAGAACGTGATCATGGGTAAGGAAGGGCCCATGATCATCGACTTCGGACTCGGCGCGTTCATGGACGCCGCGAAGGAGTCGCTGTCGCACAGCGGCATGATCATCGGCACGGTGCGCTGCATGCCCCCTGAGCAGGCGAGCGGGCACCCAAAGGTGACGGCCGCGGCGGATGTCTACGCGTTGGGCACGGTGCTGCTGTACGCAGCGGCTCGCCACTACCCGTACGACGGGGCGGGGTGGGAGGCCATCGCCGTTCAGGTCGCGAATCCCGATATCGGCCCGGATCTGAGCGGCGTACCGGAGGAGCTCAAGCCGCTGATTGCGGCGACGCTCGCCCATCTCCCGGAAGACAGGCCAACCCTGGAAGCCGTGGCCGACGCATGCGCGGACATGCTGAACGTCGCCGGGCTGGCGCCGGCCGATGCCCGCCTTGCCCTGATCTCGCGTACGACCGGAGGCAGTACGCGGGATCCGGCGGCGCAGCCGTTGTCCGCGTCGTTCGAACGGGTGCTGGAGGACCAGGCCAGGGTCGAAGCAGGCGGTCCCGACTCACCCCTCGACGGTCTTTCGACGAGTCCTGCCTCTGAGACATCCGACGCGGAGGAGGAGCAGCCGTCCGTGCCCCTCCCGCAGCCCGCGGGGCCGGACCTGCTGGAACAGGCAGAGCCGAAGCCGCGGCGATCGAGCGGGAGGCCACCGGCGTCCAAGCGCGTGGCGGACGAACTGCGGGCGGACTATGCGGTGAACGCCAAGCTGTGACCGCGGCCTGTCAGAGCCGAGTGAGAAACTAGGCGGAATAGGTGTATAGAGCGGCTCGGAACCGCTCGCATGCCAGATGCGGTAAAGACCCACGTGGGGTTCAGGCGCAGAGCATGCGTCGAGGGTGATGATTCGGAGCGGGTGTTGAGCGTCGAGACGGGAACCGTGAGCGGTCGGAGCGATTCGGAGGGACGCGCCGACCGGCCCGACGAGGATGCGCGGCAGAGGTGGCTCCCGTCGTCAGGCGGGTATGCGCCGGGTGCTCAGGTCCTCATCCGCGACGAGCTGTGGCTCGTGCGCCAGTGCATCCGCACCGACCACGACGGATGGATGGTGGAAGTCACTGGCATCTCGTCGTTCGTCCGGGGTGTGGACGCCACCTTCTACGACCGCCTCGACGTGGTGCAGGAGCTGGACCCCCGCGAAACGGAGCTGGTGTCGGACGACTCGCCGAACCACCGCCGGTCCCGGCTCTTCCTCGAAGCGATCATGCGCAAGGCGTACCTGCCGCAGACCGAGCACGGCCTGGCGTTGGCGGACAACTTCCTCATGGACCAGCAGGTCCACCAGTTGCGGCCGGCGGAGCTGGCGCTGTCCATGAAGAACCCGCAGCCGCGAATCCTCGTCGCCGATGTCGTGGGTCTCGGCAAGACCCTGGAGATCGGGGTGCTCCTGGCGGAGCTGATCAGGCGAGGGCGTGGCGAGCGGATTTTGGTGGTGACACCGCAGCACGTGCTGGAGCAGTTCCAGCGAGAGCTGTGGACGAGGTTCGGGATTCCGCTCGTGCGCCTGGACTCGACCGGCATTCAGCGCGTGCAGCAGGACATTCCCGCGGGGCGCAATCCGTTCGCGTACTTCAAGCGCGTGATCATCTCGGTCGACACGCTGAAGAGCGATGTCTATGCGCACCACCTGGAGCGCACCGACTGGGACGCCGTCGTCATCGACGAGTCGCACAACCTCGTCAACCGTGGCACGAAGAACAACGCGCTCGCCCGCCTGCTGGCCCGCAAGACCGACGCGCTCGTCCTGGCCTCGGCCACCCCGCACAACGGCGACGCCGCATCGTTCGCCGAACTGGTCGGGATGCTCGACGAGGCCGCCATCGCCGACCCCTCGAAGTACGACGTGGAGGATCTCGGCCACCTCTACATCCGGCGGACGAAGAGGTCGCCGGAGGTGCGAGAGTCGCTCAAGGGCGCGTGGGCGGACCGCGGTCCCTCCTTGCCCATCCACGTGCCGGCCACTGCGAAGGAACTTGCGGTCTTCGAGGAATTGGCCACGCGATGGATCCCCGCGAGCCCATCGGCGGCATCGGTCAGCAGGCATCAGCTCGTCCCCTACCGGTTGCTGAAGTCGTTCCTGTCCTCGCACAGGGCCCTGCTGGAAACGATCAAGACTCGCATCGGCACTCTCGACAGCCCGCCTACGGAGAAGCCGAGCAGCGGCGCGAAACGCCAGACCCGCCCCGAGGACCCGGCGGCACGTGAAGTGGCGAGGAGGATCGAGCGGGCAGCACTAGTCGACCTGCAGGGCCTGGCCGAGCGGATCGAGGACCAGGACTCGGCGAAGCTCACCGCGCTGGTGGACGAACTGCGCACCATGGGTGTCGGGCCAGGCTCCGATGTCCGAGTCGTCGTGTTCTCCGAGAGCATTCCCACCCTGAAATGGCTGGCCGGGAAAGTGCCGGCCGCCCTGGGCTTCAAAGCCACCACGAGCCCGGACGACAAGAAGCCGTGGCTGGCGTTCGGCGGCGTGGTGCAGGTCATGCACGGCGAGGCGACCACCGACCAGGAGCAGCAGGACATCGTCGAGAAGTTCGGCCTGAGCGACGACCCCGTGCGCCTCCTGTTCACCGGCGACGTGGCCTCCGAGGGGGTCAACCTTCACCAGCAGTGCCACCGGCTGATCCACTACGACCTGCCCTGGTCCCTGATCCGTATTGAGCAGCGCAACGGGCGCATCGACCGGTACGGGCAGGAGCACCCACCCGAGTTCCGCGCGCTGATCCTCACCAGTGACGTCCCATGGCGCACGGACGAGGCCACTGGCCGCCCGCGGACGCTGGACGACCGGCTGGTGGGGGAGAAGCTCCTCAGGCGTGAGGAGGAAGCCCACAAGATCGAGGGATCGGCTGAGGCCGTCACCGGCCTGTACCGGGCCAAGGAGGAGGAGAACCGCCTTACCCAGGACCTGGTCGCCGGCCGCACGGTCGAGCAGTCCATCAAGCAGTCGCAGCAGGGCGGTGCCGCCTTCCTCGCCGGGCTGCTCGGACAGGTCGGAGCGGTGCACGAACACCCCGAGGTGGCACGGGCAGAAGTGCCGAAGCTCTTCCCCTCCACGGCCGACTACTTCGACGAGGCGCTGCGGCAGGTCTGCCATCCCAACCCCGAGGACATGCTCTCCCTGCGGCGCGAGGACAACGGCACCATCGCCTTCGAACCGCCGAGGGACCTGCTATACCGCCTCAAGGCGCTGCCCAAGTCGTACCTCGACGAGCAGGAGATCCTGCCGCGCAAGAACGCGCCCGGCCGTATCCGCGTCACCTTCTCCAAGGGCCTCGCCGGTGCGCGTCTGAAGGCGGCACGGGAGACCACCGCCTCCCAGTGGCCGAACGTCTCCTACGTCACCGACATCCACCCCGTCCTGGACTGGCTGACGGACAAGGTGCTGGTCGAGATCGGGCGACACAAGGCCCCCGTGCTCGCCGCCACCGTGGACAGCCCGACGTACCTGGTGCAGGGCGTCTACTCGAACGCCCTGGGCAAGCCCACCATCGTCGAGTGGATGGCCGTTTCCGGCCTCTCCGGCGACCCCGTCGTGGAGAAGCTGACCGCGGACACTCTGGAGCGCTACGGGGTGGGCCCGAACATGCCGGGCCGCGCTACCCCCCGCGACCTTCCCGGCCTCGGAGCACTCGTCCCCAACGCTATCGACGCCGCGCAGGACCATCTGGTCACGCTGGAGGCCGACTACCGCAGGAAGATCGACGAGACGCTCGCCCCCTACCGTCGCCGCGTCGCCGAATGGCGGCAAGACGCGATCTTCGCCAGCGCCCGCCCGAAGGAAGCCGAACTCGACCGCACGGCACGGCGGCGACTGCAACTGATCACGTCCCTGCAGACCGCCAGCGAGCCCATGCTCCGCCTACTGGCCGTCCTCGAACCCCACGACGCCGCTGAAGGAGGCACCGCGCGATGAGCACCGAGTTCGACTCCTTCACCAACCGCGGCGAGTACCTGTCCGCGCACTACTTCGCCGAACAGCTCGGCACCGACCTCAAGAAGGGTCTGTTCACGCGCTGGACAGTGCGCGAGACGGACGAGAACGACCCGCGCAGGACACCGCGCGAGCTGGTACGCACCCTGCGCACGCCCTACCTCGCCGAGGAAGTGCGCGGCTACTTCGCCCAGGCGGCCCTGGCCGACGCCGAGGATGAAGCCCGCCTCCACACATACAACGACCCCGAGTGGACGAAGCGGCTCGCCGAGTGGCACCAGACGGTCCTGCGCGCGCTCGGCTACGACCCCGCGCCGACCGAGCTCACCGTGCACCGCGCTGGGCGCGACCACACCGTGCCCATCGCCCACCACGGCCACGGCATCATCGCCCTCGACTGCGGCTGGACCGCGGACAACGACAGCGCGCTCAACGCCGACGGCGCGGGACGGCTGCTCGCGCCCTTCCGCGCAGCCGCCGGCGAGTCGTACGACACCGGAGCCGCCCTGGCCTCCTGGCTCTTCCAGAGCGAGATCGGAGAAGCGGGCGGGCCGCACCCCCGCTTCGTCCTGCTGCTGTGCGGCGGCGTGCTCGTCCTCGCCGACCGCCAGGCGTGGAGCGAAGGCCGCTACATCGCCGTCAACCTCGACGCCGCCCTCGAACGCAACGACGGCACCCAGCACGGCGAACTCGCCACCATCGCAGCGCTGTTCAGCCTGGACATGCTCCGACCCGGCGAGAACGACCAGAGCCGGGGGATCGATGCCCTCCTGAAGTCCTCCGGCGCCAACGCGGCCGGCGTGTCCACCGAACTGCGCTACGGACTGCAGCGCTCCGTCGAGATCATCGCCAATGGAGTCCTGCGCCGGATGGCCGAAGCGGGAAGCGACGTCACCCCGGCCGCCATCGAAGACCCCAAGATCCCCTTTGCCCGGGAACTCACTCGCGAAGCCCTCCGCTACCTCTACCGCATCCTGTTCTTGCTGTATGCCGAGGCCCGGCCCGAACTCGGCATTCTTCCCGCCGACGATGGCTCCTACGAGGCCGGCTACTCCATGACCCGGCTGCGGGAACTCGTGGAGCGCGACGAGGAACTCGTCGAAGAGGAGGCACGCAGCGGCTTCCACCTCTACGAGTCCCTCGACGTCCTGTTCAACAAGGTCAACTACGGCCACCGCGAGTACGGCAGCGAGCCCGACGACGACCAGCCGGGCGACGACGAGGAGACCCGCAGGGCCAAGGCCGCCCGCCGCACCGAGGACCGGGGCCTGCGCTTCGAGCCCCTGAGCAGTGCACTCTTCGAACCCAGCGCCATCCGCCTCATCGGCCGGGGCGTCCTCGACCCCCGCAGCGACGAGGACGACGACCCCCGCTGGCTCGACCTGCGCCTGCGCAACGAAGCCCTACACGAGGTACTGCGGCTTCTCACCATGAAGAAGGGCAAGCGCGGAGAGCGCGGCGGCTTCATCTCCTACCGAAACCTCGGCATCAACCAGCTGGGCGCGGTCTACGAGGGCCTGATGTCCTACACCGGCATCATCGCCGACGAGGAACTGTGCGAGGTGGCCCGCGGCGGAGATCCGGAACAGGGCTCGTGGCTCGTCCCGTCCCGCAAACAGGACCAATACCCGGACAGCACTCTGGTCCACTACGGCGAGGACGACGCCCGCAAGGGCCTGCGCGGCGTGAAGAGATACCCCAAGGGCTCCTTCGTGTACCGGCTCGCCGGCCGCGACCGCGAGACCTCCGCCTCGTACTACACCCCCGAGTCACTGACCAAGGTCACCGTCGAACTCGCCCTCGAACACCGCCTCGACCAGGAGCGGGACGAGCACAAGAACATCATCAAGACCCGGGCCTCGGAACTGCTGAAGTTCAAGATCTGTGAGCCCGCGCTCGGCTCAGGCGCCTTCCTCAACGAGGCCATCAACCAGGTCGCCGACGAATACCTGCGCCGCCGGCAGGAAGAACTCGGCATCAGCATCCCGGCCGACACCGCCATCACCGAGAAGCAGAAGGTCAAGGCGTACGTCGCCTTGCACAACGCCTACGGGGTCGACCTCAACCCCACCGGCGTCGAACTGGCCGAGGTGTCCCTCTGGCTCAACACCATGCACCCCGGCATGCGCGCCCCCTGGTTCGGCCTGCACCTGCGTCGCGGCAACTCCCTCATCGGCGCCCGCCGCGCGGTCTTCGCGGGTGACGACGTCGCGAGCGCGGACAAGGCGTGGCTCAAGGCGAAGGACGCCCTGGCCCCGACATCGCTGCCCTTCCTGAAGGACGGTGAGCCGCAACTGCTTCCCGAGGGAGCGGTTCACCAGTTCCTGCTGCCGAGCCCCGGTTGGGCCGCGGTCGCTGGCTCGAAGGAAGCACGGGAGCTCGCGCCGGAGGATGTGGCGCGGCTCGCCGCCTGGAAGAAGGGCATCCTCAAGCGGCCCAAGCGCAGCACCGCCCACCTCAACAAGGACGGCACGGTCGCCCTCAACCCGCGCACCAGGAAGCCGAAGACGGAAGCGACGTCGCAGTACACGCGACTGCGGGACGCCGCCCGGCGAGCCGAGTTCCTGTGGGCAGCCGTCGTCAAGCGCATGGAGCTCTCCGAGAAAGAAATCGCCCGACACATCGACGTCTGGCGGGCCGACCCCGACGACCCCGAGTACGCCTTCCTCCAGCGCCCCCGGCAGGCGGTGCCCAAGGAGAAGGTCCTGGAAGACCTCTTCAATGCCGTCGACACCCCGTACTGGCGGCTGAAGAAGGTCATGGACGCCTGGTGCGCGCTGTGGTTCTGGCCTGTGGAGAAGGCTGCGCAACTCGACGGGACGGACGCGGAGTACGCCGCGCCGATCGAGGCCGGCGACGTGGACGGTCTCGGCGAACTGCTGGGCACCGTCCCGCCGATGAGGGAGTCGGACGAGGCCGCGGCCCCGGCCGTGGAGGCCCCGGAAACGTCGGCTCCCGCGAGCCCGCGGTACGTCGAGGTGTCGGCTCTGTTCGCCATGGGGCCCGAGCAGACCTCCTTCGACGATCTCCGCGACGAGGTTGTCGAGGTGAAGGAGATCCTTCCGAAGCAGGTGAAAGCAGGCCCGGCAAAGCCGAAGGCGCCGGGACGGCGAGCGTCCGTGCCCCTCCGGGACCTGGACGATTGGCTGGAGTTCGTTGAGGCCATGCTCGGCACAGCCGACCTACCCGACGGCAACACTCTCATCGACGGCTTCCAGAGCCTCGGCGACCTCAAGGCGTGGGAAGAGGCCCTGCCCGGCTTCATGGGCATGGACGCCGGCAACCCGGAGGACCGCTTCCCCTGGTTGCGGACGGTACGGGACGTTGCCGACGAGCAGGGCTTCCTGCACTGGGAGCTGGAGTTCGCACTCGTGTTTGCCCGGAGAGGAGGCTTTGACCTCCAGGTCGGGAATCCGCCGTGGGTGCGGCCCCGGTGGGACGAGTCCGCGCTGCTGGCCGAGCATGAGCCGTGGTTCGAGCTGGAGGCGAAGGCGTCGACGGCGGACAGGGATCGAAGGCGCCGGGAGGTGCTGGGGAAGAGCGAGGCGCGGCGGTACGTGCTGGGGGAGCTCACCAGCACCAGCGCGCAGGTTGCGGTGTTCGGGTCGCCACAGGTGTACCCGCTGCTGGCGGGGACGCAGCCGGACTTGTATCGGGCGTTCATGTCCCAGGTATGGGCGCACACGTCAGCGGACGGGACAGCGGGGATGGTGCATCCGGACACGCACTTCACCGGAGACAAGGAAGGGGCGATTCGGGAGGCGGCGTACCAGAGGCTCCGGATCCATGGGGACTTCGTAAACTCGGGGCAGCGCTTCTTCCCACGACCGGTCGGGGATACCGCCCACTTCGGTGTGCACGTCTACGGGCGGCCCCGGGGGATCGGCTTCGATCACCTCTCCTGGCTGGTTTCCGCGGACGCGTTGCGAAACTCGTCGAAGCACGACGGCTCCGGTGAGATTCCGGGGGTCCGGTATCGGAACGGTGAGTTTGACGAACGGGCGCATCGGGCCCGCGTGGTACGGGTGGACGCCCGTCAGCTTGAGGTGTGGCAACGGCTGCTGGATGAGACCGACCAGCCGGTCGAGCAGGCGCGCTTGCTGTTTCCGGTGAGCACGGCTGAGGCCGTGGCGATCGAAGCCTTGGCGGACTACCCGGTGCGGTTGGGGGCCATGGGGCCACAGATCACGCCGGGTTACCACGAGAGCGGAGCCAAGAAGGATAAACTGATCGACTACAACCGGCCCGATACCAGGACGGGTGAGGAGTACCAGCCGGACCGGTGGCGCCAGGTGATCGTTAAGGGAACCCAGATCAGTGTTGCCACGCCGGTGTTCAAACGGCATGACGCGAACAGCAATGACCCTTATGGCGCGGATCTCGTTACCTTGGCCCCGGATTTTGTGCCCGACACCGAGTACGTGCGGGCCCGAGGCAGGAACCTCCAGTACCTGGCCGCCCAGGACCGATGGGTCGATTACCAGGCACTCGCCCGTCTGCGAGCGAGTGAGAAGGCGTTGGGCCGCGCCCGTCGGCAGGTCGCTCGCGCGCGGCTCATTCCCGAGGAAGAGGTGACTTCGGAGCAGATCGATGCCGCACTGACGGAGCGGGCTCGGCGGCGCTTCGCGGTTTTCCCCCGGCTGGCGTGGCGTTCCATGATCGCACCAAACACCGAACGGGCCTTGTACGCAGCCATGGTCCCTCGGGGCATGGCACATGTTGACAACGTCCATAGCCTTGCTATGCCGTCACTTGCTGCCACCGCCCTGGTGGGAGGGTTTTGGGCATCCTTGCCGATGGACTACTTCTTGCGGGCGACTGGAAGAGGACACCTGCGTAACGCCGGCGTCAAAGCTATGCCCGCCCCCACCCCCGACCACCCCCTGGCCTCCGCCCTCCTCCTCCGTACCCTCCGCCTCAACTGCTTGACCACCGCCTACTCCGACCTCTGGGCGGAGCTCTACGAGCCCGCCTGGCAGACTGACGAACCCTGGGCGCGCGACTGGCCCGACCTCCAGCCGCTCAACGACGTCACCCCGGGCTGGCAGCGAGAGACGCCCCTCCGGACCGAGCGTGCACGTCGTTCCGCCCTCGTCGAGATCGACGCTCTCGTTGCTGTGTGGCTCGGCATGGACGCGGACGCGCTGATCGCCGCTTACAAGGGACGGTTTCCCGTGCTCCAGAAGTACGAGGCCGTGACGTGGTTCGACGCTGACGGGTGGAAGATCGCCGGGAATGCCCGCACCATCGGCCAGCGGCAGAGCAAGGACTCCTGGAAGGACTTCGAGCCCTACCGGATGGCCGTGGAGCAGGGCCGGGACACGGAGGGCTTGCCCGTCCCGGTTGGCTACCGCGCCCCGTTCTACCAGGCCAAGCGCGAGCTTGAGATGCGCGAGGCGCACGTCCACTTCAAGGAGCGCCTGGACGCGGCGGTTGCCGCCGGTACGTGGGCGCCGCCGGCACGGGAAGTGGAGCAACCGTGAGGCCGACGCTCCAGGCGCGAGGGCTCAAGGAAAGCCTGCTGCAGTACCTGTCAACGACCTATGCGCTCAGCGACGAGGGTGCGCGTGAGGCGCTGCACCGGTTCCTCGGGGATGAGACGGCGGGGATGTTCCGTGGGCCGTACCTGCGTATCCGGACGCCTTTCACCACAGCCGATGTCGGCTGGCGCGAGCATCTGGACTGGCAGCGCGAGGGGTTCGTACCCTACGTGCATCAGGCCGCCGCCTTCGCCCGGCTGACGTCCGCGAACGGGCACATCCCGCAGCCGACCCTCGTCACCACGGGCACGGGCTCGGGCAAGACGGAAGCCTTCCTCTACCCGGTACTCGACCACTGCCGCAGGGAGCGCGACGCAGGTAAGGCCGGCGTCAAGGCGGTGTTCCTGTATCCGATGAACGCGCTCGCTACCGACCAAGCGCAGCGCATCAACGAACTGCTTACGCAGAACGGCGACCTGGGCAAGCTGCGGGCGGGCTTGTACATCGGGGACAGGGCGGCCACGCAGTACGAGAAGGTGCGGACTCGGCGTGCCGACATGCAGTTGTCGCCGCCGGACATCCTGATCACCAACTACAAGATGCTCGACCTGCTCCTCCAGCGTGAGGAGGACGCCCCGCTGTGGCGGGAGGCGGACATCCGGTACGTCGTGGTGGATGAGTTCCACACCTACGACGGGGCGCAGGGCACGGACGTGGCGATGCTGCTGCGTCGTCTCGCGTCCGCGGTCGGCGCGTCCGAGAAGGGCCGCCCTCTGGGGAGCATCTGCCCGGTCGCCACCTCGGCCACGCTCGCGTCCGGGACGGACGAGGACGGCGTGGCACGCCTGCTGGAGGTGGCGACCGACGTCTTCGGCACCGAGTTCACCCGGGAGTCCGTCGTCGGGGAGAACCGGATGTCGGTGGAGGAGTTCATCCCTCGCCTCGACGTGCAGATGCAGCGGCTGCCTAACCCCGACGAGCTGCTGGCGCTGCCCGACCCCGCGTCCGGCGATGAGGCCCTGCTCGACCTCATCGAGGCCGTAACAGGAGTACGCGACGCCGATCCCGTCGTACTTGGAAGAAACCTGAAACAGCACCTGTTCACGCGTGCCGTGATGGAGGCGCTGGACGGCGAAGTGAAGAACAGCGCCGAGGTACTGGACGTCATGTGGCGGGTGGGCGCGGCCGGCTGGGCGGAGGCCGTGGCGCGGCAGCCCGAGAAGGCGGCCGAGGCGCTGGCCCGGTTCGTGGCGCTGCTGTCGTATGCGCGGGACCCGAAGTCACCGCCGGGGGAGCCTCGGCCGTTCGTGCACGTCGAGGTGCATCAGTGGGCGCGGTCGGTGTCGCGGCTGCTGCGCGGAGTCTTGCCGTGGCCGAAGGCGGAGTTCCGCTGGGACGTCGCCGGGCTGGCCGATGCGAGTGCCGTGGACGGCGATCGCGCAGCGCCGGTGACGACGGCGACGTCCGGGCAGAGCGCCAACCTCTTCCTGCCGGCCGTCTACTGCCGTGACTGCGGGCGGTCTGGCTGGGCGGTGTTCTCGCCGGAGAGCGACGACCACGACGTGCAGTTCGACACGTTCAAGGTCCGGCGGGCCTCCCTGGGGCAGGACAAGGCCCGGGTGCGGAACCTGATCGCGGCGACCGACGAGGAGGCGCGGGAGGGCTCCGGCGCTGGGCTGATGTCGGCCGCGGGACGGCGGGCGGGCTCCGCCGCCGCAGGAGGGCAGGGCACCGGCGGGGTGCTGATGGTGCTGGACGGGGCGCGCAAGCGGCTCCGCCTGCCCGACCCGCTCAACGACTACGACCAGGAGACGAAGGAGCCGCGGCTGACCGCCCGCGACTCGGCGTTCGTACTGGTGCACTTCGGCGGCACGGTGGCGAACACCGCGGCCAAGGAGGACTGGTGTCCGGCGTGTGGGGAGCGCAACGCGATCCGCTACCTCGGTACCGGCTCGGCGGCGATGGCCGCGGCGTCGATCACGCAGCTCTTCACCGGCGGGGAGCTGGACAAGGAGCTGCACGAGGACAAGACGCTGATGTTCAACGACTCGGTGCAGGATGCCGCGCACCGAGCCGGGTTCGTCGCCAACCGCTCCTACACGTTCTCCCTGCGCGCGCTGCTGGCCAAGCACCTCACGAACCAGCAGCCGAAGGCGCTCAACGACCTGATCGCCGACGTGGTCGAGGCCACCACGGACAAGGACACCCTCGCGGCGGTGGTCCCTCCGGACCTCCACGTCTACAAAGGCGTCGACAAGCTGCTGTCCGGCAAGGGACGTGGCGGCAGCATGCGGGTGTGGCAGTTGATCGGACAGCGACTGGCCTTCGAGACGCTCATGGAGTTCGGCTTCCGCTCCCGCAACGGCCGGACCCTGGAACTGACCCGAACAGCCGCCGCACAGGTGCGTATTGAGGACCCGGCGGCAGTCGTCGCGCTGGTCAGGCGTATCCATGAGGAGTGCGTCGGCGACCGGGTGCCGCTGGTGGCGCAGGACGACGCGCGCTACTTGGCGTTCGTGCGGATCTTCCTGGAGCGGCTGCGTACCCGTGGCGCGGTCGCCCACCACTGGCTGGACAAGTACATCGACGAGGCCGGCACGAGCCGGTACTTCATCTGGGGGAAGCGGGCCCGGGGGATGCGCGCGTTCCCCAAGCGGGTCGCGGCCCCAGTGTTCCTGCTCGGGCAGCCCAAGAACGGCAGCGAGTTCGACTTCGCCACCGGCCGGCTGTCCTGGTACGAGCGGTGGGCGGGGCGCTGTCTGAGCCTGCCGCGCGAGCTGGCACCGGAGTTCTGGTCCGCGCTGCTGCCCGAGCTGGCTGCGCTGGGCCTTCTGTCGGTGCGCACCCCGAACGACACCTCGCTGAGGGTCTACGGGCTCAAGCCCGGCAACGTCGAAGCCTGGTTGCTGGACGACCAGCACGTGCGGCACGCGTACGTGCGCTGTCCGGTCTGCTTCTGGGAGCAGACCGTCCACCCATCCCTACTGGATCAGTGGCACGACCAGCCCTGCCCCTCCTACCGCTGCCGCAGGGGCCGACTGGTGGCCGGTGACCGCCCCGAAGGGCTGGGCGTCCACCACCGCGACCGCGACTACACCCGTGACTACTACCGGAGCCTGTACCGCAGGGCAGGCACGTACCAGGTGGTCACCGCCGAACACACCGGCATGCTCACCCGCCCGCAGCGCGAGAAGGTGGAGAACGCCTTCAAGCAGCGCGAAGGCTTCAAGGACCCCAACGTGCTGTCCTGCACACCCACGCTGGAGATGGGCATCGACATCGGTGACCTGGCCGCCGTGGTGCTCGCCGCGCTACCCCGACGCCCCGCCTCCTACGCCCAGCAGGTGGGGCGGGCCGGTCGCCGCACCGGCAACGCGTTCCTGCTGACGATCCCGGACCGCCGGCGCCGCGACCTGTACTTCCTGGAACGACCGAAGGAGTTGATCGCGGGCACCATCGTGCCGCCGGGCTGCTACCTCTCGGCCGTCGAGATCCTGCGCCGCCAGTATCTGGCGCACCTGCTGGACCTTGCCGCGGCCGGACGGCTGATACGTGCCGACGGCGTCGCGCTGCGTGCCATGCCGCGCAAGGCGCCGCGGTTGTTCGGGCCGTCGGGCTACCTCACCGACCTGGTCGAGGTGGCCCTCACCCGGGGCGAGGAACTCGTCAAGGGCTTCCTCGACCTCTTCCCCACCGGCGTCAGCGACCAGGCGCGCAACGATCTCATCGCGTTCGCCACGCACGACCTGCGCGGCAAGGTCGAGGAAGCCGAGCGCGAGTGGTTCCGGGACCAGCACGCCCTGCGGGCCCGGATCAAGGACATCGACGAGGCTCACGACGAGCTGCACGACTCCGACCCGGACCAGCTCCGGCAGAAAGCGGAGCTCGATGCCGAACGGCGCGGCGTCGGCCGGCGACTGATGAACCTGGGCGAGACCGCCGCGCAGACGGCGCTGTGCGACCTCGGCCTACTGCCGAACTACGCGCTCATCGACACGACCACCGTCCTGGCGGCGACGCTGTACGGCGAGAACGAGGCCGACCCGACGAAGTTCGACTCCGACACCTACTCCTACGAGCGGCCTCGCCGCCTGGCCCTGCAGGAGCTGGCCCCCGGCAACACCTTCTACGTCAATGGCTACAAGCACGAGATCAGCGGCCTGGAGATCTCCACCGGCGGCCGGCAGGAGTGGCGCACCTGGCGAGTGTGCCCCGGCTGTGGCTACGTCCGCACCGAGAACGCCGCCGAGGACCGCTCGCCGTGCCCGCGCTGCAAGACCACGCACATCGCCGACGACGGCTCCTGCCTGTTCCAGATCGTCGAACCCGCTACCGTCACCTCGCGCGACAAGCGGGAGGACGCTCGCATCCGCGACGACAAGGACGACCGAGACCGCCGCACGTACACCGTGGTGGACGCGGTGGACATCCCGCTCGGCGACATCGAGCCCGGCTCCTGGCGGCACAAGCACCAGACCTTCGGGGTCGACTACTGCCGCCGCGCCATGATCCGGCGGATCAACGTCGGACCGGTTCGCTACGACGCGCAGGCCCGCGACGACTTCGCCGGCAACCTTGTGCGCCTCAACCCCTTCCACGTGTGCACGGCGTGCGGGGCCGCCAGCGCGGACGGTCGGCCGGTCTTCGACCACGACACCGACCAGGTGGACTCGCTGGCCGCCCGCAGCGGGCTGCTCAAGCACCACCGCCCGTGGTGCCCGTTGCGTCGGGGCAAGAAGACCGAGGCGCGGGAGGAGCCGGTGCTGCTCGCCCATCAGTTGCAGACCGAGGCCCTGCGCGTACTGATCCCGGCCGCCACCGCCGACGTCGACTCCAAAGTGCATTCCTTCCGTGCCGCCCTGCGGCTCGGCGTGGACCTGCACTTCGGCGGCGACCCGCAGCACCTGTCCACCACGGTGGCGTCCATGCCCGACAACGACAGCGGCGAGCGCCGCTGGTTTCTGGTGCTGTTCGACTCCCTGCCCGGCGGCACCGGCTACCTGGACCGGCTCACGAACCCCGACACCTTCCGCGACACGCTGACCGCCGCGTACGAGATGCTCAAGGGATGCCCGTGCGCCGAGGAGCAGCGCCGGGCCTGCCACCGCTGCCTGCACCGCTACACCCCGGAGCCCTTCCAGGACGTCGTCTCCCGGCAGGCGGCGCTGACCATGCTGGAGTCGCTGCTGTTCACCAAGGACGGCGGGGACGGCTGGGAGACCTCCGAGGTGGAGCACACCGGGCTGGTCGGCTTGGACGCCCAGGTGGAATCCGACCTGGAAGCCCGCTTTCTGGCCGCCCTGCGCGGCTGGGTGAAGGTCACCGACGACGCTTCGCTCGACGAGGACGGCCACGCCAGCGGACACCTCCGGTTCGCCGACACCACCGGCGTGACCCACTGGAGGCTGACAGCGCAGCAGCAACTCAAGGGCACCGTAAGCGACTTCACCTTCACCCGAGTCGATGGCCCGGCCCAGAGCGTCAAGGTCTACCTCGAAGGCTTCCGCTTCCACGCCAGCCGTGAGCACAACCGCATCGCGGACGACGCCGCCAAGCGCACGCGCCTACGCGCGGACGGCGCGACCGTCTTCCAGATCACCTGGGCGGACATCGATCTGTTCGAGAAGAACCCCACGCGCAGCAAGCCCGTCTGGCCGCCCTACAAGGGGATCGCTCAGGAGGGAGCCAAATCGGCCTATGAGCAGTACGGCGGCCAGCGCGCCCACTTCGCCGGCGCTGTCTTCGCCAACCCGATCGATACGCTGATCGCCTTCCTGCGCGACCCCGACCCCGAGACCTGGACCCGCCGGGCCCGCGCCCTCGTCACCGGGCTCACCGCCCAGCCCGGCACCGCGCCGGTGGCCGCCACGGGACGCCGCAGCGAACTCGTCGCCGCTCTACGCGGTCAGCTGGCCGCCTTCTCCACCGCCCCGCGCCGGGACGAGCCGGTGACGCTGGACGCGGCAAGCATCGGACCCGTCCACGTCTTCCGCACCCACGACGAGGCCGGCCTGCCCACCGTGTTCACCCTCGACGCGGCCGATCCCGAGAACCTGAAGTGGACCGCGATCACCGTCCTGGACGACAGCGACGCCGCGCTGGACACCGAGGAGCACAAGGAACGCTGGCGGTCCTGGCTCTACTGGACCAACCTCACCCAGTTCCTGTCTCAGGCCGGCGGCGACGGTGTGCAGCTCGCCGCCAGCAAGGCCGCGGACTTCGAGGTGGAGATCCTGGCGGTGTGCGGGGGACTCGGCGAACTCGACTCCCTCGTGGGCGCCCCCGCTCCCGCAGGGGTCGGGGTGCCAGCCGCCGTGGTTAAGCCTGTCGACCCGGACCCGGCGCGCCTCTCGACCGTCGAGGCCGTCCTGGTCCGAGCCCTGCGGGACACCGCGTGGGACGAGGACATCCTGGAGATCCTCCGCGACGACCCCGATGAGTCGCCGGCCCTCCTCCGGCTCGCCGAGACCCTCGCCGACCTCGGCAAGCAGGCACCGGTCTTCGGCTACGAGCTCGGCGACAGCCGCTGGCAGGCCGACTTCGCCTGGCACACGAACGGCATCAAGATCGCCGTCGTGTCCGCCCACGAAGGCGCTGACGACGTCGAAGCAGGACGACGCGACGACGCGTTCACCAAGGACGCCTGGACGGTCCGCACCGCCGCCGAATGGCTCGCCCACCTCGACGAACTGCTCGAACAGCTCCCCGACACGGAAGAAGGCACGCTCCGATGACCGCCCGGCTCAGCCTGTACCGCAAGGCCGAAGAGGAGCTGTACAGGCTCGACCGCTCGGTCAAGGCTCAGTTCTACGACTTCTCCCACAACTTCCGGAAGAACCCCGACCTGCCGGGCCTGCGGAGGAAGCGGCTCAAGGGCGACTCGCGGATCTTCTCCGCTCGCGTCAACCACGACTACCGGGCCCTGCTCACCCCCACCGGCACCGACGCCGACGGCACCGAGAGCTGGCTCGTCATCGCCGTCCGCCACCGCAGGGACGTCTACGAAGAGCTCCAGGTCGCCGTCAACCGCGTCACCGGCGAGATCGAGTTCGTCGACCTCGCCGTCGTCGGTGACAGCGCCCTGCGCCGGGCCGGCATCACCCTCACCCCTGCCGAGCCGGAGCAGGCCGAGCAGGCCCCGAAGCCGAGTCCCGCACTCGAGTCGGCGGCCCGGCCGCTGCTGGCCGACTACCAAGCCGAGCAGTTGCGCAACCTCGGCGTCGCCGAGCAGCTCCTCGAACTCGCGCTCGCCGTGACCACCAGCGCCGAACTCGACCAGCTCCTCGAAGGCGCACCGCTGCTGTCGAAGGACGTCCTGTACGGTCTCGCCGCCGGCATGGACTACGACGAGGTGCGGAAGGAGATCACTGCACCGGTCAAGCTCGACGAGGAGCCTGATACCGAGGACTTCGCCACCGCACTCACCCGCACCAAGGTGACCACCGTGGACGATGCCGTACGCGCCGTCATCGAAGAGGGCGACTTCCGCGCCTGGAAGGTTTTCCTCCACCCCACGCAGGAACGGATCGTCCACCGCCACAACAACGGCCCCGCGCGGGTCTCGGGCGGCCCCGGCACCGGCAAGACCATCGTCGCCCTGCACCGCGTCAAGCACCTGGCCGAGCAACTGCCCCCCGGCCACAACAAGCCCATCCTGCTGACGACCTTCACCAAGAACCTCACCACCGACCTGCGGCTGCGTCTTGCCTCCCTCGTCGGCCCCGAATTGCTGGCCCGTGTCGACATCGCCCACATCGACCAGCTCGCCGCCCGCGTCCTCGGCGAGAACACAGCCCCAGGACGCAACAAGCAGCGCGTCTACGACCATGTAGCCCTGAACGAGATGCGCCAGCTGCTTGCCGAACTCGACGACCAGCGCTTCGAACCCGACTTCCTCTTCGAAGAGTGGGAGCAGGTCATCCTCGGACAGTCGATCCCCACCCGCTCCGACTACTTCAAGGCCCGTCGCGCCGGCCGCGGCCGTGCCCTGACCCGCCCCGAGCGCAACCACGCCTGGAAGCTCGTCGAGCAGTTCACCGCCCGCCTCGACAAGCTCGGCGTAGAGACCTGGGGCCAGGCCGCCGAGCGGGCCGCCCGCTTCGAGATCGAACGCGCCTCGAAGATCAAGGCGCGCCAGGAGCACAAGGACGAGATCGGCGGCAAGGATCTCATCCACCGCGACGATAGTTCCGGCATGCGCTACCTCGGACACCGCTACCGACACATCGTCGTCGATGAGGCCCAGGACCTTCGCCCCGCCCACTGGAAGATGCTGCGGGCCATGGCCGACCCGGATCTGCCCAACGACATGTTCATCGCAGGCGACACCCACCAGCGCATCTACGACCACCAAGTGGCCCTCGGAGCCCTCGGCATCAACATCCGCGGCCGAGCCGACCGCCTGACCCTCAGCTACCGCACCACCAAGGAAATCCTCGCCGAGGCGCTCCGAGTCGTCGACCCTAAGGGAAAGAGCGGGAAGGTCGTCTACGACGACCTCGACGATGGTTCTGACACGCTCGCCGGCTATCGCTCCGTCCTGCACGGCCCCGAGCCCAGCCTCAGCCAGTACGACACGTGGGACAAGGAACTCGCCGCCCTCGGCACCACGTTGCGCACCTGGCTCGGGGAACTGTCCACCGACGACAGCGGAGCCCCCCGCGACCCCGGCGGCCGCATCGCCGTGTGCGTCGCCGACCGCGAGATGGTCAGCCAGACCATGTACTCCCTGGCTACGAAGGCCGGCATCACATGCGCGGAACTCACCAAGGACGGGCCCAAGGGGGACGGTGAAGTCCACGTCGGCACCATGCATCGTTTCAAGGGCCTCGAATACCAGCGCCTGGCCATCATCGGCGCCAGCGACGGCATCATCCCCCGCACCAGCGTCATCGAGCGCTACCGCACCGAGGACCCACCCCGCTACGAGCGCGAACAGCGCAAGGCCCGATCCCTGCTCTTCGTCGCCGCCACGCGGGCCCGAGACGCCCTTCGAATCAGCTGGCACGGAAAGCCCAGTCCATATCTGCCGGACGCATGAGGAGCGGAGTCCGGGTCCAGACACTGAGTGACCGAACTTCCCAGCGGGGTTCCGTAATACGTAGCGTCCTGGCTTTCGGTCCGGTAAGTCCCGGTAACCATCACCCTTCTTGCGTCCGCTCAGGACATAGCATGATGCTTTGATCACGCAGACCTCTCCGTTTGCCACCACCGGTCGACGGACCGCATCAAGGATGGGGGATTCGTGGAGATTGGCCTGACGGAGACCATTAGGGCACTGCGCAGCGACCTGGCCCAGGCAATGGCGGACGGAGAAGGCCATCTGGTCCGGCTCCGCGTGCAGTCGGTGAAGCTCGACGTGCAGGTCGCCGTTACGGCGTCGAAAGAAGCCGACGGCGGGGTCAAATTCTGGGTCGTTTCAGGCGGCGGCAAAGCTGCCGAAGGGGTCACCGCCACACACACGGTCTCGCTGGAGTTCACCGCCGAGAGGGCCGACGGCGGCTCGATCCTGACGAGCTCCGGACGTGCGGCCCTTTTGGAGGACTGACACCGTGCATCCTTCGGCTCGTAAGAACCAGCCTGGGCCATGCCCGAACTGATCGCCGCGCCGGACACAGCGGACCGTCTGGCCATGGTCGTCAGTCGCGGCTCCAACGGCTCTGCTCTCTTCGCGCGGTCCGGCTACCTACTGGCCACACGCTTGGTGGTAACTGCTGGGCACGAGCTCGCCCGGTCCGGTTCCGGCTACGAGGTGCGGTTTCCTGGACGGTCCGCGCTTCGGGTTCCCGTGACGGCGGTGATTCGGCACCGGATTCAGGAGGTGGATCTGGCCCTGCTGGTCCTCGGAGAGGGCGTGCCTCCCATCGCTCCCGCCCGATGGGCCGAACTCCCCCGGGCTGCGGCCTCCGTTCCGTTCGTCGCCGTCGGCTTCCCCGATCATGCGTTCCAGGAGGGCGTACCGATTACGCGTCAGCTGACTGGGGCGATCCTCCCGGGCTCGTTTCTGGGCAGCCACAAGATGGAGCTCTCCCTGAGCAGCCCCGCGCCGCAGAAGGCAGGTAAGTCTCCCTGGCGGGGCATCTCCGGGGCAGGTGTGACCACGGCGGACGGAGTTCTGGTCGGCCTGTGCACGAGCCACCATGTCCCATCCGGGACGGCGAGCCTGACGGCGACGGACCTCTCCCGTATGACCGATGACGCGGAGTTCGCGCGCTTGCTAGCAGAGCACGGTGTGAAACCGGTCGCGCTGGGCGGTCACGTGTCGTCTGCCGATGCTGCGGTCGGGCACGATTGCGTTCGGACCCACGCCGATGTGAGGCGCGGGCTTCTCGGACGGCGCAGTTTCCTCGACCAGGAGCGCCTGCCCTTCGTCCATCCGGGAACGGACCACCTCTCGCACCCGGACAGGCTGTTCGGTCGGCTGAGCGGAGCCGGCACCCGCGGAGTCCTGCTGATCGGCCCGGCGGGTTCGGGGAAGACCAGGACATCCTTCGAAGTGGCGCGCCGAGCGCACCGTGCCGGATGGCAGATCCTGCACGTGCAAGCTGACACTGCGGCAACCGTCGACGACGTGGCCGCCGCGGTTCTGTCGTGCGAGCGGCGGCGGATCCTGCTGATACTGGACTACATCGACGCCTGTCCTCAGCTGGACCTGCGCGCCCTCAGCGAAGTGGTTCTCCCCGAGGCGCGCCGGCGTGGGATCACGCTGTCTCTGCTTGCAGCAGTCCGCCCCGGGTCGCTTCGGGCCGTCCAACTACGGGGCAGCGCCGCCGTCCTCGACGAGGTCCATCTCCGCGACGACTGGCCCCATCAAGCCGCCATCATCACCCAAGTCATCCAGCACTCAGCCCCGAAGACCGTGCACCTGTGGGGCGCGGAGGCACTGGCCCGCCTCTGTGGCCGTCGCCCGATCACCGCGCTTCTGATCGCCCGGACGATCGAGGAGCCGGGTTTGGCCGAGCTCCAGCTGCCAATCCCGGCCTCGGCCCGACCGGGCGAACTGCTGGACTGGCTGCGTGAGGGGATGCGGCGGGACGCTCTTGCGACCGCCGAACCCGGCCCCTCGCCTCTGCACGCCGCCTCCCCCGACACCACCCACCTTGCGCTCTCCGTGGCTGTCGCCGCCACCCCCCAGCCCAGAGAAGCGGTCGAGCAAGCCGTCAACGAGCTGCTGGAGACTGTCGACAGTCCGGCAGGGTCGTATACCGGCCGGCGGGTCGTCGACACGCTCGTCTCCTTGGGGTGGCTGGACGACTCAGATGGCCGGTTGATCGTGGTTCACGACGTCGTCACCGATGAACTTCTGTTGCAGTCGCTGTTGCCCCCTCCGGGATGGAGTGTCGACGTGCACCCCGCCACCTCGGTCTTCTCGGCGCTGGCGCGGCAGCCCCGTACCTTCGCGGTGCTGACCGGGCATGTGCGGCGGCTGGCCGCCGACATGGAGGAAAGCGGATCGTCCCGTCAAATCGCAGCCCTGGAACGATTCTGCGCGGAATGGATCACCGTGCACGCGGATCCGCTGGGCCGCCTCCTGGCGAACGCTGGCCGCGACGGTGGGCAGGCGCTGCTGACGCTCGTGACAAGCCGCCCTTGGCGGGGGTTCGACCACGCGGTGTGGGAGCGCCTCGTGGAACCGTGGCTCGTTCAGGCCGAAGCCGACCGCATCGCGCAGCCGTTCTTGACGGCCGCCCTGCAGAGTGTGGACCGCGCACCCTCTTGCCTCGTCGAGGCGTCCCTGGGCTGGCTCACCCGACGCGGCGATCAGACCGACACCGAGCATCTGCTGCTCGCGCTGCTGGACAGACCCGATCTCACGCCTGAAGCCGAGGACGCGGCGGTCGACCACACCCTCGCCTGGGTCTCTTCCCGGCCAGACTGGCGCCACACGCCCGCCCTGCTGAAGCGGCTGCTCAGGATGCGCCACCCAGACGCCCGCCTGGGGCGGGTAGTGGAGGTCGCGCGAGATTGGCTGACCTCCTACCGCAGTTTCGGGGTCGCCCCGGTGGTTCGTGTCTTCCTCCAGCGTGCGGATACCGGCGCAGCTGCGCGCCAGGAGATCATCGACCGGACGCTGACATGGCTGCGCACTGCTTATCGCACCGGTTCGGACATGGGTCCAGAGCTGTGCGCACTCCTCGAACACGACGGTCTCCCCGCTCCTGACCGTGCGCGCCTAGCTCGCTGTGCAGTGGACTGGTTGGAGCGACAAGGGACGCACCCAAGGTCGGGCCGGGTTCTGCGTAGTCTCCTTTCCCAGGACAGCTGCCCCTCGGACCTCAGACCCAGGTTGATCACCGTCGCCCAGCGCTGGGCCACCGAGAGGTCGGCAGGCCTGTCGGGGCGGCCCTCCGTCATCGGCGCGCTGCTGTCCGACGTCAGCGCACAGGGAACAATTGTTTCCCTTCTGGACAATTTGGCCGAGCAGCCAGATGCTCCGTCGGCCCCGGCTCAGCTCCAAAGCCTTCTGCTTCACTACGAGCACCTCGGCTCGGACCACAAGGGGACCATCGTCACGTACGCTTTTGCTTGGCTCGACGGCCATCCGGCACACGAAGAGTGGGTTGGGGTTCTCGGCCTTCTCCTGAACGTGCCAGATCTATCCTTCGCTCAGCTTCGACACGCCGTCCACCTGGGAATCACGGCACTCCGCAAGCGTCAGCACGACAACAAGCTGATGGCCGTCCTGCTCAGCCAACTGGAGGGCCTGACGGCCGAGCAGGCATCGGCCATTGCGGACGTCAGTCTGGAGTGGCTGACATGCCGCGGGGGGAAAGTACAGCGCGCGGTGCTCGCAGCATTTCTCACGCGCCCGGACCTGTCCGTCGAGCAGGCACGCAGGGGCATCGACATCGCCCTGGACCGGCTGAGCACCGAGACGCCGGCCAAGGATCGCACCATACTCTCGGGCGTTCTCCGTCATCCTGCGCTGAACGAGAGCCGACGGTCACGCACGGTGGACTGTGCTCTGCGATGGCTCTCAGCCAATGGCACCCTCGTGAGGGCGCGTCTGATCATCGAAGACCTCCTCACGCTCCCGGCCCTCCCTGCTGACGTCAGACGTATTGCGATCCGCTCCGCCGAGGACTGGTTGGCGCTCCACAGCGAAGGCAGCGAGGCCTTCGCCTCTCAGCTGCGCGCCGCGCTCGACAGTGGCCGCGTGGAATCGCTCGCTGAGGCCCCGCCGCCGACCGCCCTGTGATGCGTTCCGGCGACAATGAATGGGAGAAATGCCCCAAGTTCAAGTATCGGCCCGCCTTATTGTCCCGTTCAACAGCGGGCTACTTTGTGAGTTTATGCCGCGGAGTGATCAGGCAACGTGCATCAACGGGTTCTCGTCCAAGCCATGAGCCCGGTCGAGATCTTCATCCGGCTCGCCCTGTCCGGCCCTCCCGTCGGGGGGCCGAAAGTTCACATGAATTGGCCACGACAAGGGGCTCGATAGAGCTCCCTGTCGTGGTGTCGCGAGACTGGCATCTACTTCGCCGATCAGGCGTGCTGTATGGCCAACCTTTGGCAGCTTGCGCCGCAATTACTTGGCGACAGGGCCCACTTCGACGCTAATGAGCTGACCGGCCGACGGCCAGATTCTCAGGGCCAGCGACGCAAGGTACGCGCCACGCTCCCGGATACTGTGCTCGTTCCAGGACACCGCCCAACCCTCGGCAGCCACGGTCGGTGGAGCGTTGAGCAGCGTGCCATGGGTGAGGCGGAGCAGGCTGTGCTCTCCCAGCCAGCGTTTCTTGTCGTCCCAGCCCATATTGCCGAGGGCCGGGTTCAGGCGGGCGGTGACCAGGGTGAGGTTGCCCAGGGTGTGGACGAGTTCGTGGCGGTCGGCGCCTTCGCCGGCGTCGTCCGCCAGCACGGGCCAGTTCTCCTCCCAGCTCTGTGGCATGACGTGCTCGATGGTGAGCTTCGCGCCGAAGTGCTCGCCAACAGGCACGGTGAGCTGTTCGGTGTGCCCGGTACGGAGTTCGTCCTCAAGACCCTCGAGGAGAATGCGGACGCGATGCCGGTAGAGGCGGGCATAGATGGGGTCCTGTTCCAGAGCTGCCTGAAACGCGGCATCGGTCGGCCATTCGCGGTGCTGTCCCTGCATCGCACGGAGAGCGTCGATGATCAGTTCGTCGGCCCGCTCGGGCTGCTGTGAGGCAGCGGCGACGAGATCGCGGAACACGTGGTTGAAGTCCCGGTTGCTCAGATTGAGGACGGCGCGGCGGACGATGTAGCTGTCGATCGCCCGGATGGCCCGTTGACGCCGCTCAGGCGGCAGTACGGCGTCACCGAGTCCGTAGAGGAACAGCAGAAGGGGCATCGGGGTGGAGGTCTGCAGGACTTTCATCCTGTACAGGAACCTGCCCTCGACGCCGTCGAACGGGTGCTGGTCGATCTGGTCGTAGATCTCGGCATACTGTGCCAGTTCCGCGAAGACGTCCTCTGTGGCGGGAGCATCTGACCGCAGCCAGTGCTCGAACTCCTTGAACAAGGCGGAGGACGTGAATTCGCGGCGGGTCCTCATGGTGAGCCAGTAGGTGAGGAAGACATCGAGGCGACTGCGGGTGATGCGCCCTGTGGTCTGCTCCACCCGCCACTCCGCCTGGTCGAACGGAGACCAGTAGGTCTTGTAGAGCCGGTCGACGTCGGCGCCGGCGTGCTCGGCGTCGCGGAAGAGGAGGTTCTTCACCAGATCCGCATGCTCCAGTGGTGTCCCACGGCTGTTGAGCGTCTCGAACACGACCTGGGCGTCGTCATGCTCCTCCAGGTCGATGATGACCAGGCGTAACTGCTCCCGCATCGTCTGGACCAGGGCGCCGAGACGATCTGCCGGCTCGGCTGCTTCTGCCACCCAGGTGTCGATCTCCCCCCGGAAGTAGCTCACCGCCTGGGCCAGGACCCCGTCGCCGCCCTGCCCGCTCATGACAGCCCTGAACTGGTCCCGGTCCGCGTTAGTGGGCCAGACCTTGTATCGGTGATCCGGGTGCTGACCGATGTCGAACAGGTCCTCGTCGTTCTCAAGAAACTTGCTCAGCAGACGTACGGAGCGCTCGTGGTCCATCCCCGCAGCGGACAACCGAGCTGCGTACAAAAAGAGCTGCAGGGTCGTGAGCCGCTGCTGCCCGTCGATGACCTGCCGAGTCTCCAGGTTCGATGACAAGTACGGCGTCTTGTCGAACACCACCGCACCCAGGAAGTGCGGCGCCACGGTATCCCCGCTGTCGCCCGCCCGCTCGGTCCGCTCGATCACCCGCCGGATGTCCTCCCACAGTGCCGTCCAGTTCTCGTCCCTGTTCCAGACATACGGTCGCTGGAACAGCGGCACCGTGTACCGCACGTCCTTGCCGAAGATCCGCCGCAAGTCGACCGTATCCGCCTTCACAGGCCGCCCCTTTCGTCCATGATTCCGCTCTCCACGGTATCGACCGACCAGCTGCCGGCGTCGGCTGTTGACCAAGCCGACGGCTCCGTTGGCAGAGTTGGAGGGCGTCACAGTTGTCGGTAGGAGCACCTGGCCCTCCGGTGTCCGCGTGGTGCTGATGAACCTCTGACGCCGGCGTCTCGGTGTCGAGTCCGTGTCAGTCCCGCACATGGCGGACACGGACATGGCTGCGGCCGCCTCTGCCGTCGGTGTACTCGACGAGGGTGCCCGCCTCGCTCCACAGCAGCGCGGCACCGAGTTCGGTGAACGGACTCAGGACCTGGATGTCGTCAACAGACGGTCGCTGCGAGGTGATCTCGTACTCCTCGACGGCATCGGTCCCGTCGAAGATCAACCCCACCAACCGGCCGGGGGCCACCACCGGGCGGCCGGATGTCCGCTGCGCCGCAGGCACCGCCCGGAGGACTCTCTGCAAGTAGCTGGCCCGCTCTTCGAGCTGTTCACGGCGCTTCTCACGCTTGCGCCAGCTGGCGTCCGTTTCCCGCGGTACTGGTAGTTGCAGTTCTGCCAGAGTCGCGCGGATTTGAGTGAGCTCGTGCGTGAGGCGCTGACGCGATGTACCCGCGAGAGCGGTGATGGGGAAGGTCTCCCGCGTCACCGGGATGGCTGGACCGTTGTGGGTAGCGCCAATCGGCGGACGGACGGGGGAGCGACGCCGCGCCGATCCGCTCGCAGATCCACCGTTGGACCGTGCGGCCGGCGCGGAGACTTCCGGCAGGCCTGACCCTTGGGGGGTCATCCTCGTGCTGTGTTCCATGGGCCGGATGACCGGGGCCTCCGGCACGACAGCACGCGCTATCGCGCTTTCGACCGCCGCACGTAGCCGGGACTCAGCCCCGGCACGGTCCCGGTACCAGTCGGTGCCCCAGATGCGATGGAGCTCCCAGCCGAGACCCCGCAGTACGCCTTCTCGAAGCCTGTCGCGATCTCGTGCCGCCTTCGATGAGTGGTACATGGCGCCATCGCACTCAACGCCGAGCACAAAACGCCCTGGAAGCTTGGGGTGGCGGATGCCGAGATCGATGCGGTAGCCGGCAACTCCGACCTGTGGCTGTACGTCGTATCCCAGCTTTTGCAGAACGGCGAGCACCGACTCCTCGAACGGACTCTCCGGTAGGGCGTCTCCGTCCACCGCTGATTGAGCCAGGGCCGGCAGGCCGCTCTGGGCGTACCGGAGGTAGCGCTGGAAATACCGGAAGCTCTCGCTGGCGGTCTCCCGCATCTGCCCCGGGTCGAAGGAGGCGATGACCTCCATCCGGTAGCGAGCCCGAGTCGCGGCGACGTTGAGGCGACGCCACCCGTCGGGCTTGTTCATCGGGCCGAAGTTCATGGAGAACTTGCCGTTCGCGTCCGCCCCGTACCCGACGGACATGATCATCACATCGCGTTCGTCGCCCTGCACGCTTTCCAGATTCTTCACGAAGAAGCCGTCCAGTCGGCCCTCGGAGAAGCTGTCGTCGAGGTCGGGCCTGGCACGTCGGGCGACGTCCACCGCATCCTGGATCGCCACCGCCTGTGGCTGCGACAGTGCCACCACACCCAGTGACTTGCCTTTGCGGGTGGTGAAGTGGTGGATCACCCGTCGGGCGACCTCGGCGGCCTCGCCGGGGTTGTCCCGTGCTGCGCCGCCGGACCGGTAGACGCCCTCCGGCGCGCGGAAGAACGCGACACCGACATCGTCTCCCTCGGCGTGGGCGCCGGGGAAGGTGGTCATCGACTCCTTGTAGAACTCGTGGTTGCTGAAGGCGATCAGAGCTTCGTGGCGGCTGCGGTAGTGCCACCGCAGCGACAGGCTGGGGAGCAGGCCACTCGCTTTGCACATGTCGAGCACGGAATCGAACCGCTCGGGCAGCTCTTCGTCTTCGGCGTCCGCGTCGTCATCGCCGGTCGAGGAGAAGAAGGAGGTCGGGGGCAGCTGCTTCTGGTCGCCCGCGACGATGAGCGAACGTCCGCGGTAGACGCAGTTCACAGCGTCCTGAGGGAGGACCTGCGACGCCTCGTCGAAGATCACGACGTCGAAGTCGATGTCCGGTGGGAGGAAGCGGCTGACGGTCAGAGGACTCATCATGAAACACGGCTTGATCAGCCGCACGGTGTCGCGAGCCGTGTTGAGCAGTTCCCGTACCGGCTTGTGCCGGGTCTTCTTCTCTCCCTCTCGGCGGATCAGCACCGCGCCGGGGTCGGTCACTGTCCGAGGCCTACGTGCGTCGCATGCCTGGATGACCCGTGCGCGGGCATGATCGGTGAGCTTGGCGTCCAGCTGCTGGAACCGCTTCACCAGTCCGTCGCGATCCACGGAACGTGTCGTCGCCAACCGTTTGTCCACGCTCAATTGCCTGTCCACCCAGGCCCGCAGCACTGCTCGTACCACCACACGGGGAAAGTCGTCGGGCGCGACGCTGCGGCGCACCGCACGGTCCACCAGATCGCCCAGACTCAGCTCGTCGAGGACGCTGCGTCCCTCGTCGTAGGCACGCCACTCGTCCGGACCGCCTCGATCGGTGCCCAGGACGTCGAGAGCCTGCCTCGCGGCATCGGCGCTCCGCTGCAACGCTGCACGGAGGGGATCCGCCCTCGCCACACGGAACAGGTCGACCAGACCCTCGGAAGTCTGGGACCACCTTCGTTCCGCGGCCTCCAGCTCGGGATCGGCGTCGGCTTCGTAGAGGATCTCGGCGACCGCTGTTCCCAACACCGCGCTTCTGTCCAAGCCACAGGCACTACGGAGATCGGCGACCCACGCGACGGCCGCCGTAAGCGCGGTCCCGCCAGTTGCACGACCCTCGTAGAGGCCACCGAGCAGCTTCCGATCGGCATCCGCTGTGGACTCGAAAGCAGCGGACGCAGATCGCGCGTCCCGCACCCTCTGAACTGCGGCACGGGATGTGGAAAGTGTCCACACCCCTGGAGCGAGATCCCCACCGCCACCCGCCGCCGCGGTTTCCTCAACGACGCGGATGAGCGGTTCCGCCGCCCGCAGCGGTGCGAGATGCGCGCGACTCCAGGCCGCGGCCGCAAGCAGGCCGCCGGCCTCCAGTTCGTATGAAGGTCCTGGAGCCGGTGGGAGCACCAATGAGTTCCGCCACTCGGCCAGCCACGCAACCGTCTCTTCGGCGCTACGTTGCGCCGCATGTCGAGGTGCACCGCCGGCGGCCAACTCACGAGCCAGCGACTCCCGACTGAGCACCCTGGGAGCGAGCGTCACGATCTCCTCGGCCCGGGCGACTATGGCATCCAGGGTGGCGAAGTCGGTTTCCTCACCCTTCCACAGCGGGCCCAGTGCCGGAGCATGCTTGAGCGTGGCAGCGCCGAGCGCCTGCGCCGCCTGCTGCCACGCCACGGCAGCCGGAAGCGCGCCGACTACGACCTTGGTGACTTTGCCCTCTCCGACAACCCAGGATCTGACAAGCTGGCGATCAGCTCGCCGAGCAGCCGAAAGGGTCCCGGCAATGGAGCGGTGCACGGTGGCAAAGCGCTCTGCGACTTCACCCAGCGATGGTTCGGCCAGCACTCGCTCGTTGAAGATCGCCCCCGCTTGCTGCCGGGCCCCCACCAGCACTCGCACTGACTCGCGTAGGGCCTGAGCAGCCCTACGGGCGTCAGCAAGCCCCTCAGCCGTGAGCCAGGAAGGTTGCGGCTTCGCATCGTCCGGGAGTGCGGCGAACGCCGCAAGGCGGCCGAGACGGAGGGCTTCCTCACAGGTCTCCGGCTCCGGCAACCCGTACATACGAGCTACGGAAACCATCGATCGGGCCGCCTGCTCCAACCCGACCGCATCCCTCTCCAGCCGTTGCGCAAGATCTCGGACGTCATCGGCGGTGAGCTGAGTCAAGTCCACTTGTACTGGAACCAACGAGGAAAGGGCTATCTCAGCGGGACTCGGCTCCGGATCCACGCCTTGGGGCAACCGATCCCAAACCGAGCCCAGCGTCCGCTCGGCGGGACGTTCCGCCTCCGTCACCGCTTCCATGCGCTGCAGGAAGGCCCGCACATCGTCGCCCAGCGACTCCGGATCCGCCGTAAGCCACTCGCGGGGCATGGGCGGACGCCTACCTGCAATCCGCAGCACCTCTGTCAGTCGGGCAGCGGCCCCAGGACCCTCCCAGTCCAGCGCGCTCAGCAGGCCGCCGTGAACGGTGAGGGCCGAGTCGAGTTGGCTCAGCGCTTCGGAGGCCAGGTCCAGTGCCAGAAGTGGATTCCCGCTGTCCTTCAGGCCGTACCAGGAGAAGCCGGTGCCTTCGAGCGCCGGGCGCCAGGATGTGGCTACCTGGATCGCGGCATTCTCCGCGTCGCTGAGAAGCTGCTCCGAAAGCGCGGTTACGTCGAAAGAGTCGTTCGCCGGCAGTGGGTCGGCTGTGTCCAGCAGCGCTATTCGTCCCAAGGCGTCATGCAGGGACATCCCGAGTCCCGGCCTGATGTCGTTCATCGCCGAGGCGTATTCGGAGAGCTCCTCGCGCAGCTTCCTTGCACGCCCGAGTTCCACCTGGCTGCCGCCCGACAGGGTACGCCGCGGAGCTGCAAGCGCCCTGCCGAGCTCCTGCGCCACCTGCTTGCGTCCGGCAGTGTTGCTGTGCAACGCCAGGACGTAATCTCCGAGGCCGACATCACTCAGGCGATTGCGAACCACGTCGAGAGCTGCGGCCTTCTCGCTCACGAAGAGCACGGTTCGGCCCTGTTCGATCAATCCGGCGATCATGTTGGTGATCGTCTGGCTCTTACCCGTTCCTGGCGGACCGTCCATCACGAAACTACGACCGTCGAGCGCTGCGGCGACGCACTGCCGCTGTGACGAGTCGGCGTCCAGGACCATCGGAGCCTTCTCGGGCGGCTGCACCGTGTCAATGCGCTCGAGGTCAGCGGGCTCAAAGTCGAACGTCGCGGCCAGAAGACCAGAATCCGCGCCGAGGCCAAGAGCACGGACCAGGCTGCTGCCCATAACCCGGTGCGAATTTTCCAACAGGTCCCGGTACATGACCTCTTTGCTGGAATTGAAGGTGTCCAACACGATGCGCGTCGTCACCGTCCAGCCTCGGTGCTTCGCCACCGCTCGCCGCACCCTGTCGATCAGGTCCGGGATGCCCGCGAGCTCTACCTGGTCAGGACGTGGCCAGTTGACACTGAGCTCGCCCATCTTGATTCCGAGGGCCGGGTTGAGCACCGGCTCCTCATCCGTGTTGAGCTTGAGGACGTAGGTATTCCCACGCCGCTCCAGCACTACTGGGACCATGACCAGCGGCGAGCTTAGACCCTTCTCCGCAGAAGGCGACGGCCTCCACTCGAGGAAGCCCACGCCGACATACAACACCCACAGGCCATAATCGTTGTACTTCTCGCGCGTCACCACCGCCAGGCGTTTGAGATGACGGTCCTGCTCGGCCTGGGAGGTCTTGGAGGTGGTCAGGTTCACGGCCGGCCGACGACCGGCCACTCCCTGGCGAGAGGCAGGCGTGTCAATGGGTCGGCTGTCCGCCGGGACCGCCACCGAATTGGTCTTGGCCAGCGCCACTCCGCCGCCGGGCCTTCTCCCGTCGTTCGTCTCAGCCTCCTTCACCTCGGCAAAGCCACAGACGCGGCTGAGCCCTTCGAGGACCGAGAGCAGACCAGGCGCGGCGATATCCATCCCGACCGACGTCGACCGACGCTGGTAGCTGAGCAATCGGTTGCGGAAGCTGAGATCGATGAGCGAGTCCCGCCAGGAACCCAGCAGGTTCTCCAGCCGCTTCCGATCCGCCGGGCCCATCGGAGGTCGGACATTCATACGGCGGAGCTCCTCACAGTGGCACTACGGCAGTTGTGGAGATTTAGTGAACGGAGCATAGCGGCGCATGGCCGCATGCGTCCGTGATTGTCCGAAGTCGAACCGGTTCTGCGCGGTTCCAGGTCTACGAAGCGCTCGTGGCCCTGCGCGCAGCGCCCCCGCAGTGGGACCAGCCCATCTCGCGCACCACCTTCCGGACCTTCCGACCGCCCGCCTGGCGGAGTGGAGACGCCGCTGCTGTCAGTACGGCGTGCTAGGCATGGCTTCATGCCCTCTGCCGCACCCCTGCCCCATCTGGATCTCACAGAAGCGCAGTGGCGATTCCTCGCACGATTGGCCGAGGGGTCGGTCCCGGACCCGAGCGATCGGCCGGCCTTTGTCGAGGCGCTGGCCTTGGACGGGCTAGACGCGGATCTGGCCCGAGACGACTTGCCGACGCTCCGTTGGATGAAGCTGGTCGACCTGGCCGACGGTTCGCTGGCGCTGACAGATCTGGGTGCCGCGGCCCACTTCCGGGCGTTGTACGAGTCCTCGCAGGAGCGGCTGGCCGAAATTGCCCGCCTGGCCGACATCCGCGAGGCGGTGGCCCCGCTCTTCGCACGGGCTGTGCGAAGTGTGGCTGATGGCTCCTGCTCGCTGCCAGAGGCACTGGCGGGAATGGACGAAACCCAGTGACATGCGGTTGGGGTCACGGCACCTCGTGCCCCTCGAAGAGGACATCGACCGCAGCGTGGCGCGCCTTCCGGGCAGCCGCGGCAACAGGCAACACTCCAGATGCAGTCAGCTCCGCCTCCGTGATCACGGGGCCCGCGAGAATCTCCCCCAACAGCTCGCTCTGGCGCGGTTCGAGGTCGGTGAGACGGCGGAGTACCGAGAGCAGGTCGATGAGTTCCGTCGTCCATTCGTGGGGCCAGCGCTCCGCGTGTATGTCGTCCAGGGGGCTCGTCCGCTTGCTGGTCGGCGCGGCTTTCCGGTATCCGAACCACTTGCTGACGATCTTCATGCCGCCCACGTCATAGGCCCACACGACGTCGGGAACAGGAGCGAGTGACCCGTCCCCGAGGTGGAGCGTCCTTGTCGCTGCGTCGTACTCCAGTCGATCGGGCATGCGGCTGCCGATCTGCGTCAAGTAGCGGACCTGCCGCTCGTCCCCCAATGGGAACTGCACTTCACCGGCGATCCGCCCCAGCGCGGGATCAGCGCACCGGTCACCGTAGGTCGAGGCCCACAGGATCTCCCGGCCGAGTCCGACGGCGCGTGCCCACAACGCTCCGTCTCGGGTGAGAGGTATGCGTACGCCCGGCGTCAGTAGTTCCTCGGCGAACCTCTGTGTGAAGGCGTCGTGGCCGGCCACGGCCACGACATAAGCGGCGAGGTCGGTGGCCGTGACCCCGTCCTGGTTCGCTGCGCGAGCCAGGTACGCGAGCAGTCCCGACGGCAAGTTCGGCGACCCGTCCGGGTGCAGGAGCGGCAGGATCCGGCCTCCACGGCCATTGAAGTGGTGCGTGTCCGGGACGAGGTGTGTGGCCACGACCGCAGGGCCGGAGTCGATCTCATGGGACGACTGCTGGTTGAGGAAAATCTGCCCTGCCTGGAGGGACGCCCACAGGTCGGGGCGCGGGTAGTCGAGTACGCGGTTGTCGGCGATCAGCCACTGGCGGTCGAAGCTGCGGAGGGCCGTGCGCATGAGCGCTGGGCGGACGCTTGTCTCTCGACCGATCGGCTGTATTCGATTGTCCTGTCCGGGCAGTGGGTTCTTCTTGCTGGCAAGCTTGCGGTCTCTCGTCTCCTTGAACAGCCTCGCCTTCTCAACCTGATCGGCCTCACGGATCAGAGTGGTCCATCGTCGACGCAGATCCTCCTCCGATGGACTGCTCACCCATGAGCGGTTCGAGGTGATCCCAAGCGTCCCCCATGGGAAAAGATCATCTAGCGCCAAAAAGTCTTCCCACCCAGACTGGGTATCTGGTGTGAACGGCCGCGGACTCCGGGAGTGCGCGTCACGCCAGCCGTTGTCATCGATATGCACCGCGTGCAACTGACGGAACTTGTCCGCCCGGCGGCCGGCAAGTGCCCGGTAGTGCACCCTCGCCCGGTGGTCCCCGCCCCGTTCTACTCCCGCCTTGCGAACGAATATGGAGATCGCCAACGGCTGCGCGACGCCAGGGAAGGGCCGCGTGGCAACGTCGGAGCGGTGTCCCTCCGGCGACAGGTTGATGATCCAGCCCTCGTCGCAGGTGCGGCGCAGATAGTCCCGCATGCCGCGACCGCCAGGACCAGTGGCCCAGCCTGAAGGCGTGATGAAGCAGACCACGCCGTGGCGTTCGCCGTCGTCCGCGTCGAAGACCTTCCAGGTGGCCCAACGCCAGAAGTACACGTACATGTTCTTGAGTACGTGCTCGTATCGCCCGTTGCCTGGGTAGCGAAAAGCGTCGAGCAACGGCACCTCGTCGCGGCCGGTGCGCTTCTCCACCCAGCCGCCACGGTCTTCGGCCTTGTCGTCGTACGGAGGGTTGGCAATCACGACGGTCACGGGAACGTTGGCTTTGACGTTGTTCGCTCGCCGTCGGGACTCGGACAGGGCCTCGTACGTAGAGGCCAGGTATTCATCCTCGACGAACGGGTTGTCCAGCGTGTCGGTGACGAAGAGGTTGAGGCCTCCCTCAGGTAGCGGAGTGTCGTAGCGCTTGAGCAGCTCGGAGGCCCGCAACTCCGCAACAGCGAACGGTCCCATCTGCATCTCGAACCCGTACAGCCGCGGGGCGAGGCGCGAGATGGCGTCGGCGGACATTGCCCGTCCGGAGCCCTCGGCGGCCTGCTCGGCGACCCGCTCGATGATCGTATGGAGAAAGGTCCCGGTGCCCATGGCGGGATCGACGATCCGAACGCCGTCGCTGCGGAACCCTCCGGGTTGACCGAGCCGCGTGCGCAGCACGTCCTCGGTGAGACGCACCATCTCCTGGACGACCTCGTGCGGGGTGTAGTAGGAGCCGCTCCGCTGGCGCAGCACCGGGTCATAGATCGTGAGGAAGTGCTCGTAGAGGTGGAGGTAGGCGTCACGGTTGCCGGTGCGGATGGCCGGCCAGTCCACCTGGGCAATGGTTCGGCGCAGCAGTTCCAACGTGACGGTGAACCGCTCGTTGACATTGTCGGTGAGGAGTTGGAGGGCCTTTCCCATGAGGGCGTGGTCGGCATCGAGGCGGCGGCCAATGTCGTGGAGGCCAATTCCCTCTTCAAGCACGTCTTCGGAACGGGCGAGCAGCAGGGCGAAGGTGACCGCCTGGGCGTAGCCGTCGGCGAAGGTCGCATCGTCTGCGGACGGGAACAGCATCCGCCGCCAGTCGTTCTTGAGCCCCGTGAACGGCCGGGCGCGGACATCGTCGTCCCTCTTGGACGATCGGGCCTCGGCTGACAACTGCTCAAGGACGGCAGCGCGCAGCAATCGGCAGAGCGGAGCAACGTGCTGCACGAGCCGCGCAACGCGCCTGATGGCCGGGGGCCTCCACCCCAGGAAGTGCTTCAGCAGCGCATCCAGCGCGCCCGGGTCCACCGGCGCCAGGCTCTCGCCCGCAGAGTAGAGCGATCCTGTGAAGTAGACCGTCTCGCCGAGCTGCCGACCGTCGCGGAACAACCGCCACTCGATGCCATTGGTGTACAGCAAATTGGGCAGGTTCCGCAGTTTCTCCCACTGCTCACGGTTGCTCTTGCTGAAGGTGTCGGGGTCGACCGGCAACCCCGGCTTCTTGAGCTCGATATAGCCCGCCAACTCACCACTCGCGCGGATGGCGTAGTCGGGTCGGACGCCGAGGTCGGGGACGCGGAACTCGTCGTGCCAGGAGACCTCGTGCTGCTCGTGGCGCTCGCCGACGGTTTGGAGCAGACCCTCAAGGGGCGCGCGTATGGCGGCTTCCGAACTGCCGCCGCCCGACAGTTTGACCTTGCAGGCACGTCCGAACTCCGACACGGCAGCGAGCAGCCAGCTGTCTAACCCCCCTGACATCTTCCCCCCAAGGATCGAGCCAGGGCGCCGATGGTATCTACGTACGGTCATCAGGGGAAGACAGATGGTCAACAAGCATCCGAACCGCCGGAGCACTGTGGGGGCGCACTCGCCCCGAC
Source organism: Streptomyces sp. NBC_01198 (assembly GCF_036010485.1). Taxonomy (NCBI): domain Bacteria; kingdom Bacillati; phylum Actinomycetota; class Actinomycetes; order Kitasatosporales; family Streptomycetaceae; genus Streptomyces; species Streptomyces sp. NBC_01198. The sequence continues at coordinate 4,503,055 of NZ_CP108568.1, read as the reverse complement.
CGGCATAGCCGGGCCGCGCCAGCACCATAATCGGCTCGTGACCATCACACGCCGAGTCCTTGAGGAGCGCGGATTCCGAGGATTCGCACCGTTCTCCCTTCTGGCGACCCAGCTACTCCCCCTCGATGGCGGGATCTACGTAGTGATCAGGACCTCCGACGCCGCACCGACGTTCCTGGTTGCCAGCACGGCGGGGTGGCGCAAGGGCAAAAACCCGGCGGTGAGTACGTCGCAGCTTGCGGCCAAGTGGGTCGAAGGCGCCGAGATCCTGTACATCGGCAAGGCGGACGCGGGCCGCGCTGCTGCCGACCACGGCCTCCGCGGTCGGCTCATGCAGTACGCCCGCCACGGCCTCGGCGGAACCAGTCACCACGGCGGCCGGTACATCTGGCAGTTGCAAGATTCCACGGACTTGCTGGTGGCGTGGAAGCCGACAACTGACAGTGATGATGTTCGTGGTGACGCTACGGGTGGGCCTGACTCGCCAACTGACTGACGTCTCGACTGTCCTGTTTGGGATTTGTCGGCCCGCCGGGCGTCACCACGCACGCGGCCGGACGGGCGCTTGTGACTTCATAGGAGCTTGGTCCAGAAGCCCCGTCACTGTCTTGTCCACCCGCCCGACCGGCGCGTGCCGCCCTCGGAACGGACACGCCACAAGGACGGACATGACCAGCATGACGCACGACGGCCCGCAGATCACCGGCGGAGTCGACACCCACGGCCTGACCCACCACGCGGCGGTGATCGACACCATCGGCCGGCACCTGGCTGACCAGGAGTTCCCGGCCACGATCCGCGGCTACCGGGATCTGCTGGCCTGGATGCGTTCACTCGGCGAGCTGGCCGCGGTGGGTGTGGAGGGCACCGGCGCCTACGGGGCCGAACTCGCCCGGGTGCTCACCGCCGCAGGAGTCACAGTCATCGATGTCGACCGTCCGGACCGCAAAACCCGGCGGATGAAGGGCAAGTCCGACCCGATCGACGCCTACGCCGCCGCGACAGCCGTACTGTCCGGGCGGGCCACCGGCACCCCCAAGAGCCGGGACGGCGTGGTCGAGGCCGTGCGCGTGCTGCGGACCGCTCGCCGCAGCGCGGTCAAGGCCCGCACCCAGGCGATGAACCAGATCCGGGGCCTGCTGGTCTCGGCGCCTGCGATGCTGCGCGAGCAGGTCGCGGGAGTGGACCGGGCCACGCTGATACGCACGCTCGCCCGGCTGCGGCCCGGCGACGACCTGTCCCGCCCGCTGACCGCCACCCGGGCAGCCCTGCGCCGCCTGGCCCGCCGCCACCAGGCGATGGACGCCGAGATCGCCGAGCTGGACGCGGAACTCGGTCCGCTGACCCGGCAGGCCGCTCCCGCACTGCTGGAACTGTTCGGCGTCGGCCCCGAAACCGCCGGCCAACTGCTGGTCTCGGCCGGGGACAACCCCGAACGTATGCGTTCGGAGGCCGCCTTCGCGCACCTGGCCGGGGTCGCACCGATCCCGGCATCCTCCGGCCGCACCCACCGCCACCGCCTCAACCGAGGCGGCGACCGGGCCGCGAACAACGCCCTGCACACCATCGTGCTCGTCCGCATGCGCTACGACGAGCGCACCCGCACCTACGTCGAACGCCGCACCAAGGAAGGCCTGTCCAAAAAGGACATCATGCGCTGCCTCAAACGATTCGTCGCCCGCGAGGTCTACCGCGCCCTGACCAGCACACCGACCGAACAAGCCACACAAACCGACCTTGCTCCTGCCGCTTGACATCTATAGGAGCATCCCCCGTAGCGAGGAGAACGCCCTGCTGGCCGAGTTCGAGACGCTGCACCACGCTCTGCCTTTCGCCAACCTCAGGCACTGACGGCTCGATGGCCCAGCCGCCCGCGGCGAAAACTGTGACTCGGCCCGGAGGGAATCCGGAAGTGAGTCTCGTAGGGGAATCCGCGCTCGCCGCGGGGCGGCCTCCCGTACTCTGCGGCAGTGAACGCCGACGACGTCGGGCTGTTACCCGCCCCTGGGGGAGGACATCGCATGCAGGATCCTTCGGACTCGATGGAGGCCGCCGAGCCCGAGGACAAGGGCCGGAGCGATACCGCCGACGCACGTGCTGCGGACAGCCCAGCGTCCCCCTCTGGAAGCGACTCGACCGCGGCATCGACGGTCCTGGTCGAGGTACGGCCGGGGATTGCTATCGCTTTCGGGGAGGTCCCCGCAGAGCTCATTGCGGAACTCACGCTGGACCCCCTGGACATGGGGCTCATATCGGTCGAGGACCGCACGCGACTGTCGGCAGCGGCCCTGGCCTCGATCGGCAACGCGGCCACAGTAGGCGGCAACCTCGCCAACGCGTTCGCCGGTGTGGAAGGCCTCTACAGACTCGGCGACACGACGAGGGCGTTTTTGAGCGCCGGCGGAGCGCTCGCGGTCAAGGACGGCGCGAATCTCGGAGCGGTGTTCGCCAAGGGCCGGATAGTCCATCAAGCCCGCTTGATCCCTGTGACAGGGGTAAGCGCGGCGGAGTTCGCGGCCGCGACCGGGCCGGCGCTGGCCATGGTCGCGCTGCAGGCGATGCTGAGCGAAGTCACCGGCCTTGTCAGGACCAACATCGCGCTGACAAGCGAAGTCCTCACGACCTTGCGCAACGAACAGTGGGCCGAACTGACGTCGCTCGTCGACACCGTCGATCGCGCGGTCAGTCGCGCGCGTGAGCTCGAATCGGTCACGGCGACCGAGTGGGACAAGGTCGCAGCCAAAGAGGACGCTCTGCGTAAGCAGCGGGAGACGTACCGGCTGAACGTCGGTGAACATGTTCGGCAGCTCGGCCGGCTGGACACGCCCAGTCGACGTGAATACCTCGAGACGAACGCCAGGGCAATTGTCTTCGACGCCCACGCCCTCCTGTCTTCGCTCAAGGCGTGGACCGGCTACCAGACGCTTCACGCTGCCCGCGCCAGGGCCGCCGGCCGCGAAGAGGCCGACGAGGCACGGCTCGTTGAGATCATTGAGCGCGAGACCAGCGAGGAGCTCAACTCCGCGCTGGCACAGACGACGAGCCTCGTCGACTCGCTGACGCGGGAGCTACGCATCATCGCCGAGCTCCCCGGACGTGCAACAGTGCCGCTGATAGGGAAGCGGAAGGACGCGAAGAAGGCCCGCCTCAGCAGTACCCACCTTCTGGAGGCGATCCAGCCGCTTGCCGACGCCCTCCATCCGCCGGCCCCTCCGCTTGAGATTCCCGAGGTCGTCTGCGCGCCCACGTCACTGGATCTCGAACGGTATCTCCGCATTCTGCGCTGGCGCATCGAGGACGGTGAAACCCTCCGTGCCCTCGGCCTCGACGCCCCCGCACGGATCGGTGCGATCATTGATGGAGCAAAGGAGAAGGTAGCGCCGGCGATGGACAAGGCGGCGGCAAGGAATTTGGTCGCCGTTACCGATCGCCGCATCATCACGGCCAAGGCGAACGCCTTCCTCGGGCAGGGCGAGATCGGTCAGGACATCCCGATCGACCGTGTGCGATACGTCCGGGCACCGGCCGCACGAGACGGAAACGGGCGCTCGGTGATCGACCTCATCACGTCCGAAGACAACCTCCGGTGGCTCTTCGATTCCGACGTCGACAGCACTCACGTCGCCGCGCTCGCCGCCGTACTGGCCGAGTCGATGAACATCCCGGACGAGGAACGAGCTCAGCTCCAACGGCCACAACTCGCCTCGCTGAAATCGGGCACAAAAGGCGAGAGCGTCGGTACGGAGTCCGGGGAACCTTCTGGATCTGAGGCCACAGCCGCCGCTGCCGAGTAACTCTCAAGCCGAGCTGCACCGCAGACGACCGCGCGCACCAATCCCTGTTGCGTGCGGTGGCGCCCTTGGTTCGGTTCAAGGCGCAGGTGCCCGGCCGGCTGCAGTTCCGCGACATCAACTGGCCGACGGCTCGCCGGCTGAGGCGGCTGGCTTCTGGCTTCCTGCAGTCCGTTGAAAGGGCGGCTACACCGCGGTGATGGTGCCGTCCGCCTCGAACCGAAGCACCCGGTGCCGATGCATGGCCGCCACTCGCTGCCGCATCTCCGCTTCGGTCCTGGCGGGGTCGGGGCCGTTCGGGTTGGTGACCCGGTAGCCGTTAAGCGGGACTTCGTCCGGGTCCGCGTCGGCGGGCGATGGGAGACCCTCCAGCACGAACCCGGCGAACGCTCGCAGCGCCTCCTCGCCCAGTTCGAGGGGGTGGAAGGCCAGAGGGTACGGCGGCTGGTCGTCGCCCCATCTCAGAACCGGCTCGACCGGATGCTCTCCCGCCCAATACGACGCCTCGAAGTCGTACGGGACGCCGATGTTCTCGACGATCCCGCCGTCCGGCGAGAGGCTGAGGGAACGCACCAGCCGGCCGTTCTCCCAGACAGCGAAGGTGAGGGCGTCCGAGACGCTGTGCATCGCGTGGAAGAAGACTCGGCCTCTGCCGGCCGCTTCCAGCACATGCTCGGGCATGGACGACGGGCGGAGGCTCATCAGACGCCGATCGCAGACGACATCCACATCCGAGAAGCTGGCCGCATAGCAAACGCCGTCAGGCGGATACGTCGCCTCCACCAGGGTCGTGCCGTCGTCGGGCTCCACAACCCAGCCCGGATACAGGCGCTGGAGCAGGTCGGCCGTCGCCGAATCGTCGACGACGCGGGCACCCCGTAGCGCGGACGGCGCATCCCCGTCCGAAAAGATCAGCAAACTTGTTTTGGCACCCATGACGCCGTCCCACTCCCCTGCTTTCGTTCCAACGCCCCGACGCTATCCGAGGGTTCTGACACGGCTAACGTCTCCGATAGCGGAAGCTCTGCGGTTGATCCGGATCCGCCCGACAACTGGCTTTGGAGGCCGCGTGACTGACCTGGCACGGCTCTTCGAGCGCGTACGTGCGCGCGCCGAGCAGGAGTCGGCTGACCTTCCGCCGCGTGTCGGCGAACAGGAGATCGCGCAGGCTGAATCCGTTCTCGGCTTCACGCTTCCACCCGTACTGAACGGGCTGTACTGCCACGTCGCCAACGGCGGCTTCGGCCCCGAGTACCACCTACTGCCACTGACCGGGAACGGGCGGACAACTGTCGCCGAGTACGGGCCACTGCGCGCAGCCTCCGACGGGTACTGGCCCCACGGTGTCCTCCCGATCCTGGACTGGGGCTGCGGCATGTACGCCGCCGTCGACTGCCTTCACCCCGACGCACCCGTCCTCCTCTTCGAACCCAACGCCGGACCGGAGGACTGGGCAGACGCCTGGTTCCTGGACTCGCCGTCACTCGCCCAGTGGCTGTCCACCTGGTTGGAGGGGACGGGTTGGTGGGAGGAGGACGGCATGGTGGCCGACGACGCACCCGAGCCCACGCCCTGGGCCGACGCTGCGGCGCGCATCGCGGCGACGCGCTGAGACGCCGCCGATGGGCTGCGGAGGGCGATGCTGGGGTTCCGCATCTCAGCGGAGCGGTTCCAGTCCGGTCAATAGATAGGCGACGTCGAGGCCCGCGGTGAGGTACTGCTCGAACACCTCATTGTTCAACGCCCAGGGCGACCGCTTCTGCCGGATCAGATCCACGGCCGCGCTCGGGTCGCTGCCCAGGTCGATCAGCGCCTGGCCGACGACCAGGCCCGAGCGGTTGTAGCCGGAGTGGCAGCGTACGAGGACGGAACGCGCTGCCCTGACGGCGGCGGAGACGCGGACGGTCAGTTGCTGGACCGCACCGATCTGGTCCGGTGCCAGCGGGCCGTCCGGGAGTTCGACGACCACATGCTCGACGGCGGGCGGCGGACCGTGACCAGCGAGGGTGAAGAGGCTCACCACGAGGTCGAACTCACCGCGCACGACCGCCGGCTGCAACTCGCCCGCTCTGTCGGTCCAGTAGTGGGCACCCATCCACAGGCAGGGGCTGATCTCACTCCACGGCTCGTCGGGCTCAGGGACGTCTCGATTTTTCTGGCGCGTCTTCATCGGCGCTCCCCTCTGGCGAGGAGAACGAGCGCCCGCTGTACAGAGGTTCCCCGCCGCTACGACTGGACGGCGTCACCTCCCCCGCTACAGGCCGAGAGACGACAACGACGAAGAGGCCCATCCGCAAGCAGCGTTGACCGCGTTGCCAGGGGGTAGAGGGTCGCTGGGGCTTCTGCGGGGAGGGGATCCGCCGGGCCATACTGACGCCGGTGCGGAGAGCAGTTTGGCCGACGTCACCTTCTCTCCGGAACGGACGACAAGACTCGGCGGGTCCGGCTGGTGTCATGGGGTCAGCGAGCGAGCTTCCAGAAAGCCGACCTCCCCTCCGACAACCGCTGACAAGGTGGGTGCGTGATACCCGCAAACGTGAGAGACGCCCCTCCACCGGTCTACGCCGACAGCGTCGACATTCCCGTACTCTTCCGCGACGGACCTGCCAGACGGCCGTATAAGAAGTGGCGCACCGCGACCGCCGGCAGGTGGCTCTCCCCAGGAGCGTTCCCAGAGTCGGACGGCTGGTATCTGCCCGCCACAACGTGGCGGGATGTCGTCAAGGCAGCCACAGAGGTAGGCCGTGACGTCACACCCTGGCTTCACCGGGCCCAGCAACTGGCGCGAAGCGAACTCGTTGCCCGAGTCGCCCCGCTCTATGCATATCTCGGTATCCACACATACGCGGGGCAATACGCCCATAACGCGGGCCGCCGCCTGACCGTCAACGCGATATACGAGCACGGGACCGAGCGCACCGCCAAGAGTGCCCTGGGCTACCGCCTGGGCATGACGATGACGGAGTGGGCCTGCCGTTACCTCATGGGCCTGGGCCAGACCTGGCATATCGAGGACGGTGGCCCCGATCCCGCCCTGCGCGATCTGTTCCGAGACCCGGCGCGGAGCCTGCCGGATCTGTGGGGCCTACACACCGGCGAGGACGCCTACTGGCTGATCGAGGCCAAGGGAGGGAACGTCCGAAAGAACTCACTTGACGAGGGTTGGCACCAGCTGAAGGAAGGCAGCAAGATCCTCCACTCCTACCAGCACAGACTGATCCTGTGCGGTGCTTCTGTTCAGCGCCAGGGAGATCTCTTCCTGACCATTGATCATGAACGGCACAGCGGCAAACCACCCTCCGCGGCACATAGGGAAAGTTCGAGCCGCCCGCAGTCGGTCGGCGTATCCGAGGACTACATCGGCAACAGCGATGATGCACTCATGGGAGCCGCCCGCACCCAGATGCTTGTCTACCTGGCCATGCGCTCCGCGCCTCGGCAGCGGGTGCGGGCGGTGGGTGTGAGTGCCGACCGGTCCACTCACCGTGCTCGATTCGGCGGCCTCACTACCCCTCTGGAGCGCGTTGGGTCCACTCAGGAGATGCGCCGGGCAGCACGCGCCAGAACCGAGAACGAGGACGCCCGCCGCGCCCTCTCCCGCAGCATGGGATTGGACGACTTCCTCAGTTACCGCATTCCCGGTACCGAGTTGCGCTTGGGCATGTCCCGGAGCTTGTTCGCTGCATGCGCGCAACTTCACCGGGAGGACGCTCTGATCGCCGAACGCACTCCCGGCCTGCGCGCCGAGGACCAGCGAGTCGCTGACGAGCCGGCCGACGAGGACCTCCAGGAGGAACGGCGGCGCAGGGAGCGGCATCTCTTCCGCGACCAGCAGGAGGAACTTCGCACCCGCGTCGCACTCCGCGTCCGGAATGCCTACGAGCAAGGCGCAGAACGGACCTGGCGGGAACTGCTGGCCAACGGGCAGGAACCCGCACTGGATCTTGAGGAGCACCCTGGGCTTCTCGAATCGGCTACGTCCGAAACCTATCTCGCGGTACGCCAGGAGGACCTTCCGTACGAGGACCGCTGAATCCCGGCGGGAGGTCCCCCCACTTCGACCGTCGTCACCTACCCCGCCGAGTACCTCCGGCTCGACCCCACCATCGACAAGCACCCGACAACGCTGTCGGCCCTATAACGGCTGACGATCTCCGCCACCCACTCCTGTCCCGTCGTGACGGAGCCGTCGGGAGTCGTCGTCATGTCGCAGAACACCAGTCCGTCCACCAGCAGTTGGTCCTCCAGCAGGGGGAACTCGGCCTCCAGCACCTCACGCAGCCCCCGCTCCTCCGCCTCCAACAGCGCGAAGGAGTGGTTCGCCACCAGCCGGCACAGCCGCTCTGCGAGCGGCCTCCCCACCCGGGCCACTACGGGCTGCACACAAGGGATACCAGGGAGGCGCGAGAAGGGAGTTGTTACCCTGAACAGCCCGGCCACTTACCGGACCCAGGGGGGATCTTGAGTGATCTGACGGCGGACACCAACCGCATTCGCGACTGCTCTCGCGAACTGCAGAGGATCTACGACGAGTTCACGGCTCACGCCGACCCTGCCGACGGCTACTCCGTGGCCGAGCTGGGAGATTCCCGGATCGCGGGCGCGTTCCACTCCTTCGGCAGCAACTGGAAGATCCACCGGGAACACCTGGCCGGCCAGATCCGGACGCTCGGCGTCGCCACTGAAGATGCGGCCGACACCTATGACGGGGTGGACAAGGCCCTTGCGGATGCGCTGCGCCGCGAAGACGCCGCCGCAAAGAAGCAGGGCCCGCCCGAATGAGGCGTCCGCCCGTTCACGAGTGGGCCGTTCTCGACGAGGACACAGATCCGATACCGGGAGACCCGGATGCCGTCGCCCTTCTCGGAGCGGCGCTCCGCGAGACCGCGGAGCGGATCTGGCGCCAGGCGGGTGAGATCAAAGCCCTCGCCTCGGTGGAATCGTGGAAGTCCAAGGCCGCCGACCGCTTCAGGGACGCCGCGGGTTCAGCCGAGGAGACCTTGCGCAAGGCGTACCACCGCTACCACATTGCCGCGCAGGCCATGGGCTCGCAGGTCCGGGAGGATAGTGAAGCAGACTGGGCGAGCGCACTCGAACGTGCGCAGAAGATGGCTGACAAGGCGCTCAAGGACGCGCAGACCGCCGACACGGACCACAAGGCTGCATCAAGCAAGATCGCGGCGCTGCCCACAGGCACCGAACCATCTGATCCGACGCTGACCGGCCTCAAGAAGCAGCAGCAGTCCGCCGCGTCAGCCCTCGGCAACGCGAAATCAGCATTGCAGGCGGCGAAGGACGTACGGGACAACGCCGCCAAAGCCGCCGAGCAGCGCATCCACCGAGCCATCACTCACGACGGGCTTCATGACAGCCGGTGGGACAAGGTGAGTCATTCCGTGGGTGATGCCCTGTCCGATGTCGGTCATGCGCTGGAGGATGTCGGCGAGACCGCGCTCTCGGACCTCGCCTCGATCGGCAACGCGATGGCCCACGACGCGGGCGCCGTGATGGAGGTCCTCGGGGGCATCGGGTTGGCCACCCTCGGGGCCGGCGGTGAGATCGGCGGGGTCGTTCTCGACGCCACGGGCATCGGCGCGCTTCTGGGCGTTCCCACCGCTGTGGTGTCGGCAGCGGCTATCACGGGCGGGCTGAGCCTCGCCGGTCTCGGCGCGAGCACCATCGCCCACGACGCGGCGGGCCCGGACCGTGTGAACATGACCTCCGACGGGGGGTCGGGCGGCGGGGGCGACTGGGACCCGTCCGCGACCGAGTCGCACACGGGCCCTTCGAACGAACCGAATCCTGACGCCGCCCCGCGCGGGCGCCGGACTCCGATCAACGACGGCGATGCCCCGGAGAACAAACTGGCGCTGCAGCGTGAGAACGAGTCGGCCGATACCCTGGCAAAATCGGGGTACGACGTGGAGCAGAACCCCGATATTCCAGGTGACAAGAACCCTGACTACCGTGTGGAAGGCCAGGTGTTCGACAACGTCGCTCCCTCGACGGGAAACCCTCGCAACATCGCCAGCAGGATCTCCCAGAAAGTGGAGGACGGCCAGACCGACCGCGTTGTGGTGAACCTCGCCGACAGCTCCGCAGACGTCGGGAAACTCCGCTCCCAGCTTCACGACTGGCCGATCGACGGGCTGAAAGAGGTCATCGTCATCGACAAGCAGGGCAACGTCCTGCATCTGTACCCGTAGAACCATCGAGACGGACACATCTGACATGGCAATTTCCCACAGCTTCAGCATCGCCACGACAATGCCGACGGCAGAGGTCGCAGGAGTGCTGAAGGATCGCGGTGCCGACAAGGGCCTGCTGGCGGCAACCGTGACGCCCGAGCTTCTGCTCGACCCCGGGGCGGTCTCGGAGCACGGCACCTGGATCCGGGTCGTCGCGACCCGCCCCCAGCCGTGGAGCCCGCTGATCACAGACCTCGGTATCACCCCGAGCGTGCGGGTGGCGTTCGTGTTCGACAAGGAATCCGACTTGGCCCGCCAGGAGGACGACGTCATCCAGTTGGTGACCGGACTGCTGGAACACGTTCCTGGTGACGCCGTACTGGAATACCACGACGAGATCATCTGGCTACTCCGGCGCAATGGCGACCTGAGCTTGAATGAGAGGGACGACCTGTGGTCCCCGCGACGCCTCGCTGAGGTTCGGCAGCCCTACCGCCGCGCAACGTACGCTTTTTCAGAGGAGTGATGGTGAAGAGGTCTTCGATACGATGAGTTCCGACGACGCGTCTGACGGTATCCGGTTCGCAATAACGCCTACCGGAGCGATATCTCAGATCTGGTTCAGAACTGGCTCCTCACATGTCGCTCCTGAAGCGGGACTATGGCGAGCCGACGATCGTGTTGCCGGCCTGTTCCTGGGACACGCGGCGCTCTTCGCGGACTTCCTCGGGGTGCCATCAGGGATCGGCAACATCGTCAACGGTGAGTGCCCTGTCGACGGCTCCCTCCTCGACGCGTTCTGCGTCGCTTCTCTTGCCGAGTACGGTGCGACGGTTCAAGGGATCCAGCGCGCGCTGACAGTGGGATTCATCGCCACAGCCCTCGTCCTGCTGGACCGAGCCGGACGACCGGTCCCCACTTGCGTCGCCCCGGAACAACAAGCTGCGTGGGCCGCTCTACGCGATCAGCACTCCGCCGTCATGCCGCGCTGAGGCAGGAGCAGGAACACCGGAGCCCCCTCCGCGGTTCCCGTACGGTCGCCGTTTCACGGGGCCGTGCGACCGCCGGGATATGGGCTGCTTATCCCCAAGGCCGAGAACTGCATGCGGACCGTCACAACCCAGCAGCGAGCCCATGGACTGGAAGGGTGAGCGGACTCAGCTGAGCTCACAGCCGAGCGCGGCCAGAATGCCAGCCTCCTGCTCGGGATCCATGCCGTACTCGGCCCACCGTGGGTGGTCAACCGGCCGCCCGTCAGCCTGGAGCCGCGCCCAGGTGTCCTCCACGGTCTGGGCCAGCGGCCGGCAGGCTGGACCGCACCGATCTGGTCCGGCACCAGCGGGCCGTCAGGCAGCTCGACGACCACATGCTCGACGTCGGCAGGCGGGCCGTGCCCGGGGAGGATGAAGAGGCTCACCACGAGGTCGAACTCACCGCCCACGACCGCCGACTACAACTCGCCAGTTCTGTCGGTCCAGTAGTGGCCGCCTATCCACTTGCAGGGACGGATCTCGTTCCACGGCTCATCAGGGCCCAGGGACGTTTCGACCTTTCTGGCGCGTCTTCATCGGCGCTCCCATCCGACGAGACGAACGACTGCCCGCTGTAAGGACGTTCCCGCCGCCGTGACTCGCTGGCGTCACCTCCTCCGCCGCGGGCCGAGAGACGGAAAGGGCGCAGGTCAAACCGAGGATCCCTGGGAGCCATATGGGAGCCGAACCGCCCCCCGAGCCCCTACGAGACCTCCCCAGGCCCATCCAGCCCAACCCTCTGACCTGCGGCAACGTCAAACGCCCAGCTAGCGACCCCCGTTCGACGGCATTCGGGACGAAGAGGCCGTGGGTTCAAATCCCGCCACCCCGACCCAGGTCAGAGGCCCTGCAGGATCATCCTGCAGGGCCTCTGGCGTACCCGTACAGCAGCGAAGTACAGCAACCGTGCTGGTCAGCGCTCCGGCTACAACTCGTTCGGCTCCCACGGTCCGGCCTGCCTAGGACGTTGCGCGGCACCAGTCTGGCTGCTTTCAGACATTTTCCTCCCCGAAGCGCCCGGTGCCGGACTTGTTCCTGCTTTCCAGTAGCCAGGCAGGCCAGGCATGAGGAGGATCGGCACCCGTTGGCTTGGTGACGGGAACGAGCGCCCGGGGGGGCAATGTCCACGACCGAAAAATCCTCGATTTTCGCAGTACCGGCTGTGCCGATCGGCCCGGCGACCGAGGGACAGTCCGATGAGTACACAGGACGCATCACCAGGCAGTTATGCGCAGCGGCGTACGTGCGGCCTGATCGGTTGGCGAACGTCCGGAGCTGGGTGCTCGCGTTACGTGCGCAGCTGATCGCTTGGGTACGGAAGCGCCTGCACTTGAAACCCGTGGCTGCGCCGAAAGCCTCGTCGCCAGAGAGCGAACCTGCGGCGCCGTCGGTAGTGCGCGGGCCGGACTACGCGATGTGGGTACGGAAGCGGATCACCTCACAGGCCCATCGGATACCGACGCACGCCTTCGATCAAGGACCCGTCCTGCGGGTCTGTGACATGGCCATCCGACAGGTGCGAAGGCGTACCGCCACCCTGACCGCGGTGGTGCTCGGTTCCCTCGGCTTAGCGATCATGGGCTGGCTTCCGAGCGGGACGGCAGCCATCCTCGCGCTGATCGGCTGCTGGCTCGTCTACCTGGCAGACAGGTACACCGCCCAGCAACGGTCCAACGCGCTCCTCTCCGGCGGCCTGCCCTCCGCGCCATCCGACCCACAGAGTCCCGCCCTCCCCTATGTACGCGAGGCGGGCCGTGGCGGGCCGCGTGATCGATTCCTGGGCGCCGGCCTGAACGCGTGGCAGGAGGCGGTGATCGGTATTGACGTGGAGCCGGCTCCCGAGAGCCAGGATGACGACGAGCACGCTACCCCGTTCGTTCCAAGGCCGAAGGCCGGATCGAAGAACGAGGATGTCGCCGCAGCGGTCCTCGCGGCACTCTCGCAGCACGGTAAGCGGACCAGTGCGCGCAAGCCGATGAAGCCCTTCCGGGACACCGACCTGCACGCCTACATAATTAAGCGGCTGTCTGACCCCGCACCCACGCATGACCGCCTCCACCCGAAGCTCCTCATCGACGTCATCGGCATAGCCGGCATCTCTCGAGATCGCTGGGCAAGGCTGGATGACGACGCCTGGCGCGGACTGGCATCCCTCGCGGCGAACGACAAAGTGAGCAGTCTGCCGGGCACCGACACCGCCCGCCGCTACGTCTGGGCTCGGATCACCGACTGGAACGGCGAGCTGGTCGCATCTGTCCTGGTCCACTTCGCCTACGCCGGCGGCTTCCTACGCGTCACCGTCCGGCCGCACATCATGGCGCCGCTCAACCCCGCCGTCGACGGGCTGAGCGCCACCGCACCGCTGACGTTCCGGTGGCTGAGCCGAGCCGCCCTGAACGCCGTGGGCGACATCGCCGTAGGAGTCAACCGGCTGCTCCGCCGCCGCACTCCCCGGCCAGTCCCCGAACTCGGCGCGGATCCCGGGCCGGTCAGCCTGCGGGAGGTCTACAGCCTGCGCCGGATCGAGGACATGCACATGAACGACGACGCCCGCTACTACGTCCAGATGATGCAGCGCCGTGTCTTCGACTCCACGGAGATATTCCTCCGCGACCACAACGTCGACATCGCCGCCTACACGCAACAAGCCACCGCGATCTACAACTTCGGCGTCATGAACGGCGGCACCATGAACGGAGCCGTTCAGGCAGCGCCCTTCTCCAACGACGCCCAGATGAGCTAGGAGTCACCATGCCCCTCGGCCGCAACCACCCGGACTCCAACCCCAACGGCGCCAACTTCGGCATCATCAACAGCGGCTCGATCAACGGCCCCGTACAGGCCGCCGCCTTCTCCTCGAACGCCTCACAGACCAATCACATCGCGCCCGGCGCAGTGGACCGCGCCCAGGACAGCATCACCGACCTGCGCCAACGCCTCGAAGCTCTCCGCCTCCACCACCCCGAAGCCGAACAAGCCCTTCGCGCTCTGGACGCGATCAGCCCGCGCCTCGCGGCTCCCGACAGCGACCCAGGTGCACTGCGCTTCATGCTCGAAACACTGACGACCACATGTGCCGCGATCCCTAGCGTCGTCACCGCCGCCGAAGCAGTCCACTCAGCCGTAACAGCCCTCATGCCAGCCCTCTGAACCTACCGCGGGCCCCGCCCGTCCTCGCCGCCGATCCTTCGGCGCCCACGCTCCAGCTCCCGCTCGCGCTCTGGACCATCGCCCTGCCACTCGTAGCGAACATGACGGGTCTTTCCTGGACCAACGGCTGCAACTTGGCTGCAGGCCTTGAACCCACCGCCAGGTCCGAGTCCAGAAAGCCGTTACCGTAACGCATATGCGGTCCTCGGCGCAGGCGCTATGCGCGCACCGGCGAGCTGTTCAGCCAAGCCAGCATCGTGTGGAGGCGCTGGCGGTGGTAGGGAGGTGGTGGCGGGTCGGCCACCATCAGCTCCCGAACCAGGTGCTCTGTGATCTTGGGCGACAAAGACTGCGACACGTCCTCAAGTAAGATGAAATTCGTGCCATTCGAGGAGCCACGTACACTCAGCAGAAAACGCCAGATTTCGCGCGCTATTTCCTCATAACCACATGAAGCGAATGCCCTCGCCAGGCCTCGCTGGTCGTCCAAATCCAGAGACTGGTGACGACAAACGCGTTCGGCAAGATGGACCAGTTCACCTTGGTCACCAAGGGCCAATAGCGTATAGATGGCACCTGCCACATCGGAGCTGTTGGCATCCGGGAACTCAAGAAGGCGCTCGGCAATACGCACGCTCAATTCATCGAGTTCCGGAGATGCTTCTCGGATGATGGACTCCAGTACGCCCCTGGCCCAGCCGCTTGTGAATACCGTTCCATTCAGCTGTGACGTCATTACTTCTACAGCACGTTTGCTGTCCACCTTGAGAAGTACTTTCGCCGCCAGACTGTACTGTCGATCCTTCATGATGGAAGACTGTAACGCGAGCGTGGCCACGCGCGCCGCTTCGCCGACGTGACCGGCGTTCAGTAGAATTTCGGCGTATCTGACTCGCGCGTTAAGGTTCAACCGGGTGCCATCGCCGATTAGCGCACGGAACTCATTCAGGGTCGCTCCCTCGTGTGCCGCAACCCAGAGCCCAATGATGATCTCCGAATTGGTAGGAGATTCACCATCACCCGAGAGCTGGGATTTTACCCATTCATGAACTGGGTAATGCACGCCGGCTTCTGTCATCGCCTGAAGCAACAGTGCCTGACGCCATGATTCACAGCCTGATTCCTGCGCTCGAGCGAGGAGCCTTTGAGCGGACTCGGACACCGCTGCTCCCTTGATGCGCAGCAGCACGTTCATGGCTTCCCCATGACTCGTCGTAAAGGGCTCGGCTTCCACGACCTCAAGGGCCAGTTCTGAAGCCGCGGTCAACGCACCAGCCTGCTCCAGCGCCAAAGCGAGGGCCAGTCGGCCTGCATGGTCGAAGGACGGGCGGTCACGGCCGAGTCGGACGATCTCAGCCGTGACTTCGGGCAAGAGGCTGGAGTCCAGCCAAGCGACAACTGCCCTCCTTAGGTCGTCCTTGTCCGCCAGTGGGTCGTCGAGGGTACCGCGAGCGGCACGCCGCAAATCCTCATCTGCTCCGAGTGCCCGGTACGTCTCCGCCGCGATGGTCGATTCCCATGCCCCCGCGTCCGGTTCGGCGAGAAGGTCATCTACGCGAAGTCGTACCGCTTGGCGTGCATATTCGTTCAGTTGCTGAGCGAGTTGCGCCGCCTTGGGCAACAGTCCATACATGAGCTCGAGTATTGGCATGAGCAACTGGGACGTGATCGCCGGATCCACGAGTCGATTGAGACCAATAAGCGCGTGGAATCGCTGCGTTGAAGTTAGCTCCATCGCGGTGGCGAGATCTTTCAGAATCCCTGCCGTGTCGTATCGTGTACCCAGAGCCGACAGGGCGTCCACCGCAGTCTGGTATTCTTCGCTGTCGTTCCGAAACACACCGACCACAAGACGCACGACCCTCGTGCAGCGCTCTTCATTAACCTCGATTCCCTCGACTATGAGCGAGGCTGCAAGCAGCGACCGCTCGGGATAAGGATGGGTCAGGATTCGGTCGATAAGCAGGTCAGTGGAGCAGTCCACGCGGCTCGCCCATCGGCACAAGACGAACCGCGACAATGTCTGGTCCGTGCCCTCGCTAGCCCGCCGGATCCAGGCCTCAAGTCCCTTGCCATCTGCCGGTATCTCTCTGGCGTACTCCCACGCCGCTAGATATTCAGCGAAACTTTGGTGTAGGAAACGGAATTGGTCACCGGCCACCACTAGCAGCCCTGTGTCAGCCAACGCAGCGGTCAGGTCGTCCTGCCAACCAGTCGGCAACGCCGATCTGGCCGAATGCCGTTGCAACACTTGGTCACGTGCGGCTTGGGCAAGGTCCACTTCCCCTTCCGTTTGCAGTCGGGCCAGCACCCGAACGAGATCATCGACCGACCCTGCGAGCCAGGACGGGAACCGGGACCACGGCCCTCGGTGATCCGAACTGCCGCCCCGCCCAGCAGGCCCAAGCGGCCCGCGCCGCAGCCGCAGTCGTCGCACCCCATCCGCGGCTACGTGCTGGGCGGCGAGCAGTCGATCCCGGAGACCGGCGTGGCGGCCGAAGGCGCCTGGTCGGGCGCGGCAGCGGCGCTTTCGCCGGGCCCGAAGCCGCCGGTGAGGACTCGCAGCAGTCCTTCGATGCCCCGCAGCAGCGTCTCGCCGGCCACGACCGGGTCGCCGAGGTAGCCGGCGCTCATCGCGCCGTCGCGGAGCATGACGAAGTGGCGGCCGGCGTGCTCGGCCCTCGCGGGCGCGATGTCGGCGAACAGCCCGGTGATCGTCTGCAGGAACCACTCACGGTGCTGCACGACGGCACGGTGGACGGGGTGGTCGGGGGCGGGGAATTCTGCTGCCGCGTTGAGGAAGGCGCATCCGCGGTAGCCGGGCGAACGGATCTGCCCGACCAGGGACGCGCCGATGGCCCGCAGGATGCCGTCGGGGGGCGTGTCCGCCGTCATCAGGGAGCCGATCTGGCTGCGGATCGCCTGGTCGACGCTGCTGATGTAAGCGACGGCCAGGTCTTCCTTGCTGCGGAAGTGGCGGTAGAAGGTGGCGTTGGTGACCTTCGCCTCGGCGACCAGGCGGTCGACGCCCACCGTGTGGATGCCCTCGGCGTAGAAGAGCTGCCCAGCGGTGCCCAGGAGCCGTTCCCGCGCTGCGGAGACCCTCTTGCCGGTGGCGGTGCCGGCTTCCGTCTGCGTCATGCCTTCCACCATAGCGGGTAGAACGCTCTCTCTTGTTTTGGCCGCAGAGGTGTGTCAGGCTCCAGACGAGAGAGAGCGTTCTCTCTGTATCGAGGTGAAGGTTTCCCGTGATCCGTCCTGCCATCCGACCCGCGCTCCGGCCTTCGCCGCCGCATCACCAGAGGCCGACCTCCGGGCCGAAACCGACCGTCGTCTTCGTACCCGGCGCGTTCGCCGAGCAGGCGGACCGCGGCACCATCCGCTGATTCGCCCCGCCGCGACCGACACTCCGCCGCTCGACCCGCGCGACCACACCAGTCCCGTTCGACCCATCCCCGCACTCACTGGAGAATCCCCATGGCATCCGCCGTCACCACGGAGCATGCGATCCCCGGCACCGTCCTGCCCCGGCTCTACGTCGTCCGCTTCGTCTTCGCCGCCGCGTGGGCGGTGCTGCTGCTGGTTTCCGGCTCCGACCTCACCGCCGGGGTCAAGGTGCTGCTGTTCCTCTACCCCGCCTTCGACGTGGCTACGGCCGTCGTCGACGCCAGGTCGGCCGGCGCCGACGGGCCTGTCAGGGGCCTGTACCTCAACATGGCCATCAGCGCGCTCGCCGTCGTCGCCCTCGCCGTTGCCAGTGCCTCCGGCACCGGTGACGTCCTGCGGGTATGGGGCGCCTGGGCCGTCGTGTCCGGCCTGGTCCAGCTTCTGGTGGGCATCGCCCGCCGCCCGATGGGCGGGCAGTGGGCCATGATCGCCAGCGGCGGCATCTCCGTCCTCGCCGGCACCTCCTTCATCCTGAGCGCTTCCAAGGCCGACCCCTCGCTGAACGCCCTCGCGGGCTACGCCGTACTCGGTGGAGTCTTCTTCCTCGTTTCCGCGATCCGGCTCCACCGGTCGGCCCGCAGGGGCTGAGCCGTGTCGGTTCCGGGCGGCAACCAGGGCCCGCGGGCACGCACAGGCGGATTCCTCGGCGCCTCTCTTCCGCGCGCGTCGCGGCTACGGTCCCAGGTCGCGCGCAGTTCCACGGCTCCAGCCGGGCCGGAAGTGGTGAGGAGTGGCAGCCTGCCGTCCGCGCGTCTGGGTGCGAGCTCCGTCAGGTGTCGCGGAGCGCGGTGCGGGTGCCGTAGCCGACGGCCCGAGTTCCCGCGCTCGGCGCAGGGGGCCCGGCTCGCGGCTCCCCGTGAGGCGGGAGCACGAGGATGATGTCCGCGTGATGCGAGACCTGCCGCCGTTGCCGTTGCCCCAGTACGCCGTGGTCCGCATCGGCTGCTCACCGGAGGTGCCCGCTGAGATCGCCGCCGAACTGCGGCAGATCGGCGTCCCGGCAGGGCTGATCGGTTACGAGTACCGGCCGCTGACCGAGGCGGCAGTCCTCGGCGGCCTCGACGAGAGCGGGTTGGTCGCCTTCGGGACCAGCGGTCTGTTCGGACACATCGCCATTGACGTGGCTTCGCGTCGCATCGTGCACATGCCCACAACCGCGTCCTCGACCGTCAACCACGTGAACAGGGACCTCGGAGCCTTCCACCGGTGCGTCGCGGCGGCCATCGCCCGTTTTCCGTTCTACGAAGAAGGCGAGGACGACAGATTCGACGAGGCAGCGGACGACCTTCGCGAGCTTCTCGCCAACCTCGATCACACCGCGCTCGCACACAACGGGCTCTGGGAGACCCTGTGTGACGACGTCGCGATGGGCGACTACGCGAACTGGGCGGACTGAGGCACGTCAGCTCTCCCGTATCAGACCCGTGGCCGTCGGGCAGCCGTCGACCAACTTGCGGCGGCACGAGCTCCTTTGAGGCAACGCTTCACAGCACGGGTGATCTGCCTCAGGTCCGCAGCGGCGAGGCTGCCGCAGCCCACGCCGCCTCGCGCTCAGGGCCGAAGTGCCGTCGCGCTCTCCCGCAGCTGCGCGTGCAGTCCGCGGTGGGTCTCGCGGGCCGGCAGCCACTCCTTGCGGATCTTGGCCACGCACGTGTAGTTGGTGTCGCAGACATTCGCCAGCGGTGACTCGACGGCCTGGGTGGCGAACTGGTACGCGTCCAGTTCGCTGAAGCCGTAGTCGCGTACCAGCCACTGGACCAGGTCGAGTTGGGAGATGCGGAACGCGTCCTCCAGCGGGCGTGCCGAGCCGGTCGAGATGATGTGCGTGTCCGACTCGATGCGCGGCCACGGGGTGGTGTGCCCCTTGAGCAGCTCGACGATCACCACCGTGTTCATCGCGCACTCGACGGCCACCCCGCAGGTCTCCCCCTCGCCCTGCCGGGCGTGCCCGTCGCCGAGGCTGAGCAGCGCGCCCTCGACGTTCACCCCGAGGTAGCAGGTGACGCCTGAACGCATCTCGGGGGTGTCCATGTTGCCGCCGTGCGCGTCCGGTACCAGCGCCGAGCGCACCTCCAGGTTGGCCGGGGCCACACCCACCGTGCCGTGCATCGGGTCCATGGGCAGCTCAAGCTCGATGTCACTGTCGTGCGCCCGGAACAGCGCCGTGCGCCGCGCCCGGTCCAGCTGCCAGATCCAGACGGTCTCGGGAAGCGGGGGTTGCAGGGTCGCCGTGGTGTGGGTCGAGGTGAGCGCCCCGAACAGCGGGACCGTGGTGGACGCCGCCCAGTCCCGCGCCGGCTCGATCGACACGAAGTGCACGGCGACCGTATCGCCGGGCTCGGCTCCCACGACGTGGAAGGGGCCGGTCTGCGGGTTCAGGAACGGGAACTCGCACACCTCGGACACCAGGTCCTTCTCGGACCGTACGCGCCCGGCGAAGCAGTCCTCCGTGTACAGGTCGAGAACCGTGCCGGGCTCGATGCGGGCCACGGGCGGCGCACCGCCGAACGTCCAGGCGTACTCGTCCGGTTGGGGCCGGACGGTCAGGATCCGGGGGTAGCTCATCGCTGCACTGCTCCCATTCTGGCTGAATCCGCGGATGTGCTCGCAACAAGTACACCGGTGCACTTGGCCGGGGTGAAGGCCATTCTGCATTCATGAGTCCGGCGTGGCGATGGACCGTCCCACTCCTGGTCCGGCACACGCGGGTGAAGTCCTCCTTTGCCCGCCACGGCTGGGGCCGCGGCGCGCACCGGGAGTGAAATCCCCTACGCCCGCGACCGGCCGGCCCCGATAATCCCCTCATGGACCCGATCGACGCCGCGCTCGCCGTTGTCGAGGAACACCATCCCGACGCGCGGGCCGCCTTCCTCGGCGGCAGCGTCATCACCGACCGCCGTACCGCAACCTCCGACCTGGACATCGTGGTTCTGCTGCACGGCGCTCCAGCGCCCTACCGGCTCAACGTCCACCGCCATGGCTGGCCGGCCGAACTGCTGGTCCACACCGAGGAGTCCTGGCACGGCTTCGTCGAGCGGGAGGTACGCGACGGCAGTTCGCCGCTCATGTGGATGTGCGCGGAAGGCGTCCTGCTCCTCGACAACGACGGCGTCGGCGCGCGTACCGGTGCCTACGCCAAGTCACTGGCCGCCGCCGGCCCTCCCGCCCTGCCCGTCGAGGAGATCGAGGACCGCCGCTACGCCCTCACCGACCTCCTGGACGATCTCGCGGGCTGCACCGAGCAGGGCGAACGCCTCTTCATCTGCACCGAACTCGCCCGCCGCACCGCCGAACTCGTCCTGGCGCTCAACACCGCCTGGAACGGGGGCGGAAAGTGGCTGTCCCGCCGCCTCGACGCCACAGCC
The DNA here is from genome assembly GCF_036010485.1 of Streptomyces sp. NBC_01198. Lineage (NCBI taxonomy): Bacteria > Bacillati > Actinomycetota > Actinomycetes > Kitasatosporales > Streptomycetaceae > Streptomyces > Streptomyces sp. NBC_01198. The sequence continues at coordinate 4,482,083 of NZ_CP108568.1, read as the reverse complement.
CCCGGTCTGAGCACGCGCCTGCACGACGGGGTGCAACAAGCCCTCGAAGGCCGCACGAAACCGCTGGTCGCCGTCGTGGACGAGGTGCTCGACCGGGCCGGAGGCCGGTTGTGGGTGGGCTACCGGCGCAGCGGCACCCCGCGATGACCCCGCTGACCCCGGCGACCACGTGACCCACGGTGTCGTACCCCTGTGGTGGGGTGGTGTCGGACGGTGGAGAGCGAGGAGCGGGGACGATGGGTGAGCGTGCGGCTTGGCGGCCGTTCTTGAAGCAGTGGAGCGAGGAGTGGGTCGCGGCGCACGGCTCGGAGCAGGACGAGCCGCTCGCGGAGGAGGTCGTACGGAACACCTGGCTCGGGTTCGCGCCGGCGAGCGAGGCCGATGTCGCCGCGGCCGAGGCGCGGCTCGGACGCCGACTGCCGCCTTCCCTGCGGGAGTTCCTGCTCGTCACCAACGGGTGGCGCGATGCAGGGAGCTTCATCTATCAACTGGCGAACTGCACCGAGCTCGCGTGGCTGCGGGACACCGACGACCGCAGCTGGATCGACGTCTGGGAAAGACTCGCGGAAGACCAGGAGGAAGACGACCAGGACGAGGAAGCGTTCGGCGTCCGGGAGGCGAAGGTCCTCGCGCGTTCTCTGCGCCTCTCCCTCGACGGTGACAGCGCGATCATGCTGCTCGACCCGGACGACGTGGACGAGGACGGCGAGTGGGCGGGCTACTGGCTCGCCTCGTGGTCCGGCGAGGGGCCGGAGCGGCACGGATCGTTCCACGACCTCATGCGCCAGCAGTGGGTGTCCTTCCACGCCATACGCAAGCCGTCAGGTGCCACTCGGGACCACTGGGACGCGGAAGTCGAGCGGGCTCGCCGCGAGGCGCTGGCCGGGGCGGTGAGCGGGCCGCTTGCGGTGTTCGCCGAGGCGCACGAGTTCGGACGCGAGCGCGCCGACGTCCTGAGCGCGCAGCTGAAAGCGCTGGTCGGCGACTGGCGCCAGCTCGTCGCCGACCTGATGTGGTGGACCCCGAAGAAGGACGACCTCCTTCTCAGCCCGCTGTTCGCCGCCGAACTCCTGCCGCTGCTGGTCAGGCACGACCAGCTCGCCCGGCCCCTCGAACTGCGGCCCCTGCCACGGCTCAAGGAGTACGCGCCCGAACCGGTACGAGCGCTCATCGCCGGCTACGAGGCCCGAACGGACGAAGCGGGCTTCCGGCTCACCTTCGGCGGCGGCCCCGAGTTCGACGCGGCCGTGCACGCCGTCGCCGACCCTCTCGCCGCGCATCCGGCCTTCCAGGCCCCCGACCGACCGGCGGCCCCTGCGGGTACAGACATCGTCACCCGCCACATCCGCGGCACCCGTGACATCGGCAGCTGCCGGGAGCCCGACACCGACCCGCTGTCTGATCCAGCGAACGTCCGGGCAGCCCGCGCGGCCCTCTGCGACGAAGCCTGGCCCGAACTCCTCGCCGCGCTGCGCCTGTGGCGCCCGGTGTGCGAGGACCACATCGCCCCGATATCCCTGCTCGCCGATCCCGTCCTGGCCGAACTGATCACCCCGGCGCGCGGGAACGAGATCCTGGCGACGCCCCGAGGCCCGGGTCCCGGCGTCATGTAAACCTGCTTCGGAGCCGCCGCCACCTTGCTGGGGGTCCCGCCGCGCGGGCGGGAGCAGGCGTGGCGCACCGCGACCACGCCGACTCAGCCTTGGGCGCCGGAGTCTTCGCCCGCATCGTGGAGGCGTGGACGAACGGCCTCCACTGGGGCCGCGCGCACCGGTATCCCCGTCCCCTTCCACAGGGCTGTGGACGACCGCGAACGCGCCACCGCCGGCTCCGTGACCCGACGCCATCGGACGCCGGCAGCGCTCCCGCGCCTCCAACCAGAGGCGGTTGAAAGGGGGTTCGGGAGGCGAGCGATCCCGGCCCGATGACGCCGGGCAGACCTCGGGCCTATGGTGTGCCGGTGATCTTCAACAGCAAGCCCGAGGCTTCGGGACTCGCCGCCACCGTGTCCGAGCTGGAAGGCGCGGTTGCCGCTCGTGACGGCGACCGCACCGGGCGGGCCTTCGACGCCATGATGAACGCCGTGCAGTCGGCGTCGGACGCCGAACGCGCCCTCGCGGGGCTGCGGTTGGCGGCGCTCATTCCCGCCTTCCCGCCCACGGGCCCGCGGCCGATGCTCGCGATGGCGGCCGGCTACTGCGTCGAGCGGGGGGCCGATCCCGCGGCCTGCGCCGAGCCGATACTCGACGGCGTCCACCGGGACCTGCTGGCCGCGCTGGAGTTCGCCCGGCGCTGGGCCGCCAGTGGCGGGCCCCAGGACGAACTGCCGGAGCCGGACGAGAAGATCATCGACGACGCGCTGCTCGCCCGCCTCGGCGACGACGCCTACGAGGCCACGCGGCTGGCCCTGGCCTGGTGCTGGATCGAGCAGTGGCAACCGCCCGCGCTGGCCGTGCTGTGCCGCAGCGCCGAGGTACGCCGCCGGCACGCGTCCGCGCTCGTCACCGCCTGCCGCGACCTGGCCGCCCTGAACCGCCACGACCTCAAGTGCCTCGCCTACGCCCTGGCAGTGCTGGACGAGGAGCCGGTGGTGGTGCTGCACCGGCCCACCAGGACCGGGTTCGAGGTGCGCATAGGCGGCATCGGGGACAACTTCCAGTTGCACACGCTGCTCGCCCACGCCCTCATCGGCGGCGGCCACGTGCCCGGCACCCCGCCTTCGGCGGAGAGCGTCCGGCTGGCCACGGACCCCGAACCCGCCCGCGGGAGGTCGGAGGTCATCGCGGCCGGGGCCTTCGAACTCCTCGCCCCGGACGGCGAGCGCATCTGGAACGAGGGGCTGCCCGACGACATCCCCGTGGTGCAGGGGCGCCGCCTGCTGGTGCTCGACGATCCGGCCTACCAGCGCAGTTGGAACGCCGACCGGTTCTTCCCGCACCTTCCGGGCACGGTGGAACTCACCCGCGTCCTCGACGCGGACGAGACACGGGCCTGGTACGCCCACACGTCATCCGGCGACGGGACCCGCTGAACTGCCGTGCCCTGACGGCTCCGTCGCCCTGTGCCGCGTGACGGCGAGCCCCCGCGCCCACGCAGGTGATTCCGCGCTCCTCCAGGTCCGCCCTTCCACCGGGAGCTACGCCCTCGGCGAAGGAGGGGGCCAAGGGTGTGCTGACCGTGTTTGGGTGGCCCGATGGAGATCCTGGTACTGGGCGGGACAGCGTGGGTGGGCCGCGAGGTGTCGCGGCAGGCACTGGAACGTGGGCATCGGGTGACCTGCCTGGCCCGCGGCGTGAGTGGCGACGTGGCCGAGGGCGCGGCGCTGGTCGCCGCGGACAGGCGTGAACCGTCGGCGTACGAGGGCCTGGTGGGCCGGGACTGGGACGCGGTGGTCGAGGTGTCCTGGCAGCCGGGATTCGTCCGCGGTGCGCTGGCGGCCCTTGGTGAGCGGGCGGCCCACTGGTCGTACGTGTCCTCGGTCAGCGCGTACGCCTCGCACGCGCGGCCGGACGCGGACGAGTCGGCGGAACTGCTTCCCGCGACCGCACGGGACGAGGTCGACGCCACGGAGTACGGGGAAGCCAAGGTGGCCTGTGAGCAGGCCACGAGCGCCGCGGTGGGCGACCGGCTGCTCATCGCCCGCGCCGGGCTGATCGGCGGTCCCGGCGACCACAGCGGCCGCACCGGCTACTGGGTCGCCCGGGCGGCGCGCGAGCCGCTGGCACCGCTCCTGGTGCCGGAGTCGGCCGGCGTCATGACGCAGGCGGTCGACGCGAGGGACCTCGCGGCGTGGCTGCTCGACCGCGCGGAGAAGGGGACGACCGGAACGTACGACGCTGTCGGCCCGATCGTCCCCTTCGGCGAATGGGTCGCGCTGTCACGGGAGAGCGGCGGCCACACCGGGCCGGAGGTGGAGGCCGGCGCCGACTGGCTGCTCGATCAGCATGTGGAGCAGTTCATGGGCCCGGACTCCCTCGCGATGTGGACGACCGGCCCGGACTGGGCCGGCTTCAGCGCCCGCAGCGGCTCTGCGGCCCGCGCGGCCGGTCTTCGGCACCGGCCCCGTGCGGAAATGCTGGCGGACACCCTGCGTTGGGAGCGGGAACAGGGGCTGGACCGCCCCCGCCGGGCAGGCCTCACCCCGCAGCGCGAGCGCGAACTGCTGGCAGCGTTGGGGTAGGTCGGTACGGGGATGTGCCCGGGGCCGGGGGTCGCGGGTGCCGGCCGGTGCCGTGGGATCGGCCGCCTACCATCCCATGTCATGGCGATGTTCGTGCACTTGACCTCGGCGGCGAACGCGCCGGGCGTGCGGCGGTCCGGGATACGGGCCGCCAGCCACGGACAGGGCAGCGCGCGGGGGGTGTACTGCTTCCCCGTACTGCCGTCGTACACCCTGACCCACCAGTGGCTGCGCGAGCTGGCCCGTTTCGGCAGCAGGGGCGGGCTCGTGGCGGTCCACGTGCGACTCGACGATGCCCAGGAGGTGTTGGTCGGGCGTTATGCCGAGCGGGCACGGATGGCGCAGGTCGTGGTCTCCGCGGCGGAGGCGGTACGGCGGATCGCCGCGCTGGAGGACCCGCGCGGGTGGGAGGTGTTCGTCCCCCGGGCGATCCGCCCGCGTGAAGTGCACCGCGTCCGTACCGCGCCCCAGGTGACCGGCTGGCGGTACCTGCCGGACGCGCACGGTGCGCGCCCCTGCACCTGTTTCGGCTGCCGGGTGCGCGGCGGGTACGGGGCGCGGCGCCTGCGCGAGCGGTTGCCGCATCCGCTGGACGGCCCGCCCCCGCCCGTGCGGGTGCTGCTCGCCCAAGTCGCAGCCGGTGACCCCGGGGACGCGGCCGCGCTGCGCGAGGCACTGCACTGGTTCAGCATGCGTCGGCGTGGCCCGCTCGACCGGTTGGCCGGCCTCGCCACCCACCCCGACCCCGGGGTGCGCGAGGATCTGGTCTGGGCGGTCGCCGGCTGGTCCACCCCCGGGGTCACCGAACTGCTGGACGGCCTCGCCGACGATCCGGACGCGGACGTCCGGGAGGCGGTGGAGGCGGCCCGCGATCCGATCAGCTAGCGCATACCGTGACCTCTTTGCACGCTCGCTGGGCTCTCGCCCGAGGCTCGCTGCCGGCAGTGTGCACCTTTCCAGCCCGGTCGCCTGGGACGGCCTTGGCCCTCATGCCGCCGCCCGCGCAGGGCCTCTGGCGGATGTGCGTCCTGGGCCGCGCGCCGGTGTCCGGGGCCAGTGCCCTGCTGCGTCCTTCGGCCCTTTCGCCCGTGATGGCGCATGCACCACACAGACGGTATGGTCGATGGTATGGCAACCAAGAAGTACACCGTCACCTTGCCAGAGGAGCTCGCCGAGGAGATCCGCTCCGAGGTCGGCCCCGGCGGCTTCAGCCGCTACGTCACACAGGCCGTCGAGCGCCAGCGCGAGCGGGAGCGGTTGCACGAGGCCGTCGACTGGTGGGAGACCGAACACGGCCCCGTCACGCCGGAGGAGCTGGCCGAGGCAGAGGCGGAGCGCAAGGAGATCGAGCGAGCCCACGCCGACCGCGAGGAGCGAGCTCGTCATACGGCCGATCCGTCCGGAGAGGCCGCGTGAGCGACGGACAGGTCTACCTGCTCGACAGCGAGGGCCTTTCCCAGTGGGTACGCGGAGACCGCCGCATGGGTGCCCGCCTCAAGGACGCCGACCGCTCCGACATCCCCGTGGTCACGACGTCGATGACCCTTGTCGAGGCCTACCACGGCAAGCTCCACCGGCCGGCCTGGCGCTGGGCTCTGTCGCGCCTGCGGGTGGAAGCGGTGACCGAACAGATCGCCAATGACGCCGTCGACCTTCTCCAAGGGGCCGGACTGCACGGCCACAAGTACGCGACCGACGCCGCCCTGGCCGCCGTGGCCCTGCGGCAGCGTGGCCGGGTCACGATCTTCACCTCGGACGAGGACGACATGCGCAAGCTCTGCGGAGACCGTGTCGTGGTCGTGAAACTCTGACGCCTGGCGCTCCGGCGCCCTGTTGCGAACCACCGGGCCGCACCTCCGAGGTCGGCCGGACCGGGCAGGTCAGGCCTGCGTCCGCGACTTCGTGGGCAGCGCACCGGCCGGGGACCGATGAGTTTTGGGCGGGCGGGCGGTCAGCACTTCCAGACAGGCACCCGACCGCCCGGAGGCACCATGTCCAGGAGTATGAGTAACGCCCTGCCGCCCGTTGTCGAGAGCTCCGACTGGGAGGCGAGGCTGGCCGCTCTGCGCGTGCGGGAGAAGGCAGCCACCCGCGAGCTCGACGCCATCGCGGCCGAACGCCGCCGGCTGCCGATGGTGCGGATGCCCGACTACGTGCTGGAGGGCGAGGACGGACCCGTCCGGCTCGCGGAGATCTTCGGCGACCACCCGCAACTGATCGTCTACAGCCACATGTGGCACGAGGGCGCGGAGTGGCAGTGCGGCGGCTGCACCGGCTTCACCTCGCAGTTCACCCGGCTCGCGGGCCTGGAGAAGTTCGACGCCCGGTTCGTGGTCGTCACCCAGGGGCCGATCGAGGAGGCGCTCGCGTACAAGCGCAAGGTGGGCAACGCGATGACGTGGTATTCGACGGCGGACAGCCCGTTCGGCAGCGACATCGGCGCCCCGCCGAACGGCGGCTTCGCCGTCAACGTGTTCCTGCGCGACGGCGACACCGTCTATCGCACCTGGCACACCGACGGGCGCGGCACCGAGCAACTGAGCCATCTGTTCGGCCTGGTCGACCTCCTGCCCTACGGCCGCCAGGAGGAATGGCAGGACTCCCCCGAGGGCTGGCCCAAGTCGCCGACCTACAGCCGCTGGGCGACACCGCAGGAGATCGCGGGCGCGTACGGCGAAGGCAGCTGATTCCTGCGGGCGTTGGGGGCGGCGGGCGCGTCAGGCGCTCGGCGTGAGCTGCGTGGCGGGGGAGTTGGTCAGGCGGGCTGCCACAGCTCGATCCGGTTGCCCTCCGGGTCGGTGACCCAGCCGAACCGGCCGACCCCCTCCATGTCCTGGACCTCCTCGCTCACGTCCGCCCCCCTGGCGCGCAGCTGCGCGAGCATCGCGTCCAGGTCGCGGACCCGGAAGTTGAGCATGCTCTGCTGGGCGCGGGAGCCGAAGTAGTCGGTCTCCGACTCGAAGGCCGCGAAAACCGTCGGGCCGGCCTCCTGACGCCACAGGCCGTTCTCATCGGAGTCCAGGCCGAGGCAGTCGCGATACCAGGCCCCCAGGGCCGCCGGGTCGGCGGCCCGGAGGAAGTAACCACCGATTCCACGTACACGTTCCATGCGGCCATCTTGCCGGACGGCTGCCGGGCGTGATCCCGCGTCGTGCTCGCGGGTCCACGGCGTACGCACGGCGCGCCCGTCCGTTTGCCCTCCCGGCCGGCCGGTCCAGGCGCCGCGAGAGCAACTCCGGGTTGGAGCGGGTCGGGTCAGGAGGCGGTGACGGGGCCCACGTAGGTGGCGGGGTGGGTGGCGCCGTCCTGGCGGAGGACGCTGCCGCCCGGCCAGGTCAGGGTGACGGAGGTGGTCTCGTTGGGCGGGGTGATGACGAGGCTCTTCGCCTTGAACTCCTGGCCGTTGCCCGCCTCCCAGGGGTCGTAGGTGATGACGAAGCTCGCGCTCGCGCCGGGCTTGAGGGTCACGGTCGGGGTGGACTTGGCGGAGCGGACGAGGGACCAGGAGTCCGCGGCCTTGAGGTCCGCGCCCGGGAAGCCCTTGACCGTGCAGGTCGATCCGCTGCCGTTCGTCATCACGACCTCGAGGTGCTGCTGGTCGTCGGAACTGCTGTAGGTCTGGTCCCCGTTGCCGAAGGAGAACTTCAGGCCGGCGGTGTGGCAGCGGCTGGTCACGGCGGCGGCGGGCGCGCCGTTGCTGCCCGACGTCGAGGACTTCGTGCTCCCCGGGGCGGGCTTCGTGCCGGAGGTACCTGTCGTCGCCGGGGCGGCCCCGGGGGCGTTCGTGGTCGCCGACGTGGACGACGACGGCTTCGCCGGTGCGTCGGCCGACGTGGACGAGCCCGAGTCGCAGGCGGAGAGGCCGAGGGCCGCGACGAGGGCGGTGGCGGCGACGGCGGCGGTGCGCAGGGCACGAGACACGGTTTCTCCCGGTGATCGAAGCTGGTGGCGCGGTGTGATCAGTATTGGTCGCGGTGCGCAACAGCCCTGTCACTGCCGGATGCTGACTGGAAGACAGTTCTCGGGTGCGTTGTTACACACCGATCCGGGATTCGCGGAACCGTTGCCGCGACCGTCGTCAGGGAGGACCCGCAAAGGCCCGTGTGCCGCTACATGCACGGCAGAGGCGGGTTACTTGGGGTGGTCTCCGCGGCCCGGAGTCAGGCCGGATACGTACGCGTCGAAGCGGTCGAGAGCCGTGGTGAAGCCGATTCTCGACTCGGGGTTCCAATACGCGGCCGGCAGGCCGGTCTGGTGGGTGACCATCTCGGTGCGGGCGTCGTCCAGGGGGACGAAGGTGATCGTGGTCCGCATGGTGGTCTCGGAGTCGGGCTCGGACCACACCAGGCGACCGGGGCGGCTCACCTCGACGTAGACGGCGCGCGTGGTGTGGGTGGTGCCGTCGGTGGTGTCGGCCGTGGTCGTTGCGAACGCTCCGCCGGGGCGCAGGTCGATGACGATGTCGCCTGGTGGGGTGGTCGTGCCGGGCGGGCCCCAGAAGTGGGTGAGGTGTTCCGGTGTGGTCATGCAGTCGAACAGCAGCTCGGGCGGTGCCAGGTGCACGCGCCGGTAGGTGACTTCGCCGCTCGTGGTCATCGTGCCGTCCCCTCGGCCTTGCCCCCTCCCCGTCAGCCGAAGCCGCCGCCGTCGCCGAAACCGCCCCCGTCACCGCCGCCGCCGCCGAAACCGCCCCCGTCGCCGCCACCTCCACCCCCGCCGCCGAAGTCGCCCGGGTTGAAGTCGGAGCCCGAGTAGTCGCCGCCCTCGGGGCCGCCCGAGCCGCCGTCGGGGTCGAATCCGCCGTCGTAGCCGTAGCCGGGGCCGAAGAGGGAGCCGCCGAGCAGGGTGCCGACCAGCAGGCCGGGGAGCAGGCCGCTGCCGAAGTAGCCGCCGGCGTAAGGAGCGTAGGCCGAGCCGGCGTTCCAGTACGGCTGCGGGCCGCGGGCGGTGTCGACGTTGCGGGTCATCGGGGGGTCGCCGTCGGCGAGGCGGGCCACGTCCGCCGCGCAGGCGGGGACGTCGCGCGGGCCGCCGCCGGGGGGCGCCCAGGACACGTCGCGTACGGAGGGGCCGTGCCGGGGGTCGAAGAAGCATGGGGGACGCCGTTCGGGCAGCGGCTTGCCGCTGCGGCGGGCGTCCAGGGTCGCCAGGGCGAAGCGGCCCTCCTCCACGGCCTTGGTGACGGACTCGACGTCCACCGGGCGGTGGGCGGCGCGCATCAGGAGCTTGGCGCGCTCGTACGCGTCCAGGGCCTGGGCGTAGTCGGCGCGCATCAGGTCGTCGGAGGCGGGGTCGGCGGGGTGGAAGTCGAGCCGGTCGAGCTCCTCGCCGAAGGCGGTGATGTCCTCGTCGACGACCTTGCGCACCCAGCGCAGTTGGTCGCGCTGCTTGTTCTGGCGTGCCTTGCGGCGGCGCCGGAGGAGCAGGTATCCGCCGCCGACCACGACGACCACGATCGCGGCCACCACGATGACGCCGACCGGGCCGACGCCGTTGCTCCGGCTCTGCCAGGAGGTGGGGCCCAGGCCGGCGGCCTGCGGCAGGGCGCCGTCCACGAAGCTGTCGACCTCGGCGGCGGTGTTGCCGCCGGAGGATCGCTGGACCTGGCCGACCAGGTTGGTGACGGCGTTGCGCGACATGACCTGGGGGTCGGCGCCGGCGTCGAAGAGGGTGCCGAGGTGGATGGCGTAGACGCCGGTGACGCCGGTCGCCGAGCGCACGTCCCGCAGCACGGTCTGCGACGGGAACTCCGAGTTGGCCGGCAGTACGGCGACGAAGACCGGCTTGTCGGCCGACTTGATCTGGTCGGACAGCGATTTCGCCTGGTTCGGCGTCAGCTGGTCCGACACCCGCGGGTCGACGTAGACGGGCCCGCGCCTGAGGTGCTTGGCGACGTTGTCGATGGCGCTCTCGGACCGCGCCGGGGGTGCGAGCGCGGCGCCCGTGAAGGCGAGGACGCCGGTGACCGCCATCGCGACGGCCGGCAGCAGCGCCCACCGCCGCAGGAGCCGTCCAGGACCGTTGCGCATGATCGCATCTCTCCTCGCTGCTGCTGTCCCGCTCGCGCTCTCGTCACCCTTCGTCCGAACATTACTGGACAAATAGGGCGACGAGCCGGTGCCGGGGGGTGAGGCTGGCGCGTCACCCCCCTCGGAGCGGGGTGTTCTCCCGGCCATTACGCGTGCCTTCGGCGTCCGAGTGCTGGTCGGGCACGCGCCGGACCCGTCGAAGCGGTATGTCGGGAGAACGTGTGTTCGCACCGCGGCCGCCGGCCGGCTCCTGCCGCGTGCGGGACCCGGCCGTCCGCCGCCGGTGGCCGCGGTGCCAGGATGGGCGGCATGACGACGACGATCAGTGGTCAGGTCGCGGGCGGATTCGAGGCCGTACGGGAGGCGTTCGCGGCGAACTTCGCCGAACGCGGGGACATCGGCGCGGCGGTGTGCGTCTACCGGGACGGCCGGCCCGTCGTGGATCTGTGGGGCGGGGTCGCCGATCCGCAGACCGGCCGGCCATGGGAGCGGGACACGCTGCAACTGGTCTACTCGGCGACCAAGGGTCCCACCGCGACGGCGGCCCATCTGCTGGCCCAGCGCGGGGAGTTGGACCTGGACGCGCCCGTGGCGCGCTACTGGCCGGAGTTCGCCGCGAACGGCAAGGCGGACATCACCGTCCGCCAGATCATGTCGCACCGGTCCGGGCTGGTCGCGCTGGACCATCCGGTGCCGCTGGAGCAGGCGTTGGCGTGGGACCCGATGATCGCCGCGCTGGCGGCGCAGCGTCCGCAGTGGACGCCGGGGACCGCGCACGGCTACCACGGGCGGACCTTCGGCTGGTTGGTCGGCGAGGTGATCCGGCGGGTGTCCGGCCGTACTCCCGGGCGGTTCTTCGCCGAGGAGATCGCCGGGCCGCTGGAGGTGGACTTCTTCGTCGGGCTGCCGGAGTCCGAGCGCGGCCGGGTCAGCCGGATGGCCTACCCGCAGCCGGCGGTCGACCTCAGCACCGTGCCGCTCGCCGCGATCCCCGAGGCGTTCCGCGGCCTGGTCGCGGCCATGCGCGACCCCGAGTCCCTGACCAACAGGGCCTTCGGCGTGACCGATCCCACCGAGATCGACTTCAACTCCCCCGAGGTGCAGGCCGCCGAGATCCCGGCGTCCAACGGCATCGGCACCGCTCGCGGGCTGGCGCGCATGTATGCGGCGCTGGTCGGCGAGGTGGACGGCCGGCGCCTGCTCACCTCGGAGACCGTGGCGTCCGCCGCCGAGGAGCAGGCCGCGGGTACGGACCGGGTGATGATGATCCCGAGCCGCTTCGGGTCGGGCTACATGCTGCCCACCGACGACAGTCCGCTGACCGGCCCGCGCGCCTTCGGCCACCCCGGCCGGGGCGGCTCACTCAGCTTCGCCGACCCCGAGCACGGCATCGCCTTCGGCTACGTCATGAACAGCATCGTCGAGGGCGGCGACGACGTCCGGGCGGCCACGCTGGTCGAGGCGGTGCGGAAGTCGCTGGCGTAGGGCTTTGATCGGCTCACCTCCGGGCCCGGCGGGTACGCAACTCCGCCGGGCCCGGGCCCCCTTCAGCGCGCGGGCTCCCGGGCCCTGATCGTCGGTCACGGGTTCCGGCAAGTGCCTTGACGCCACCGGGCCGAGCTCGGCGGACGGCACCCGACTGCAGATCTGGACCTGCGCCGGCGGCGCCAACCAGACCTGGACGCTGCCGTCCTGACCCCCGCCCGACCCCCGCGGCGGTCGGGCAGCCGGCCGCCGACCGCACAGGAAACGCATAGGGATATCCCTACCGCTCCCCGCCGGACCTTACCGGCGGGGAGCGGTCGTGCTCAGACTCCCCCTACGGCAGCGCCACTTGCCGGCTCATCCCCCCACCCTCCGAGAGGACCGATGAGTACATGAGGAAACGACTTGTCTCCCTGATGGCCGGCGCGGGCGCGGCCGGCTTCGCCGTGGCGGTGAGCCTGGGCGTGGCCGGTGTCGCCGGTGCGACCGGCGCCGGGCCCGCGGGCGCTCCGGGCGCCGCGCCTGCCGCCTGTACGCCCACCCAGGTCGTCGGCAACGGCGGCTTCGAGAACGGGACGTCGCCCTGGACCGCGTCGAGCGGGGTGATCACGACCGGCGGCGGCCAGAGCGCGCACACCGGCAGCAGTTTCGCGTGGCTGAACGGCTACGGCTCCACGCACACCGACTCGCTCAGCCAGTCGCTGGCGATCCCGGCGGGGTGCAGTGCCGCCTCGCTGACGGTGTGGCTGCACATCGACACCGACGAGACGACGACCACCACCGCCTACGACAAGCTCACCGCGAAGCTCGGCACCAGCACGCTCGCGACGTACTCCAACCTCAACGCGGCCTCCGGGTACGTGCAGCGGACGTTCGACGTGTCGTCGTTCATCGGGCAGAACGTGAGCCTGGCCTTCAGCGGCACCGAGGACTCCGGGCAGCAGACGAGCTTCGTGATCGACGACGTGGCGCTCAACACCTCCGGCAGCGGTACGACGCCCCCGACCACACCGCCCACGACCCCGCCCACCAGCCCGCCGCCCGCGGACACCACCCGCACGCCGGCCTCGCCCGGTTACACCGTGAGCCTCAGCAGCGACGCGACCGGCGTCACCTGGACCGGGCACGAGAGCGTGACCTTCACCAACGCCTCGTCCTCGGCGCTGACCAACGTCTACCTGCGGCTGTGGGACAACTACCACGGCTCCTGCCCGAGCACGCCGATCACCGTCACCAACGTGACCGGCGGCACGGCGGGTTCGCTGTCGGTCGGCTGCACGGCGCTCGGCATCACGCTGGCGTCGCCGCTGGCGCAGGGGCAGTCCGGCACCATCGGGTTCGACCTGAAGATCGTGGTGCCCAGCGGCGCCGACCGGTTCGGGCACGACGGCGCGTTCAGCTTCGTCGGCAACGCGCTGCCGCTGCTGGCGATCAGGGACGGCTCGGGCTGGCACCTGGACCCGTACACCAACAACGGCGAGGCCTTCTACTCGCTGGCCGCGGACTTCCACGTCACCCTCGACCACCCCTCGAACCTGCTGGTGCCGGCCACCGGCACGTCGGTGGACACCCCCGGGACGTCGGGCCGTACGGTCACCACGGCGACCGCCACCAAGGTGCGGGACTTCGCCTGGGCGGCGGGCGCGTTCAGCAAGGTCTCCGGCACCTCGTCCGGCGGTGTGAAGGTCAACGTCTACGCGGTCAGCGGGATCAGCTCGGCGAACTCCCAGGCCATGCTGACCGCGTCGACCGCGGCGCTCGACGCGCACGGCGGGCGGTTCGGCGCCTACCCGTACGGCGAGGTGGACGCCGTGCTGGACAACAACTTCTGGTTCGGCGGGATGGAATACCCCGGCTTCGTGCTCGACCTGGTCGACAAGACCGCGCTCACCCACGAGCTCGGCCACCAGTGGTGGTACGGGATCGTCGGTGACGACGAGTACAACAGCCCCTGGCTGGACGAGTCGTTCGCGGACTACTCCACGGATCTCGCGCTCGGCAAGACGGGGACGAACTGCTGGAGCAGCGTGTCGTGGGCCTCGTCGAGCGAGAGGATCACCAACTCGATGGCGTACTGGGACGCGCACTCCTCGCGGTACTCCACCGTCGTCTACGGCTACGGCAAGTGCGCGCTGCACGACCTGCGGCGGCTCATCGGTGACAGCGCGATGACGACCCTGCTGCGCAGTTACGCGCAGGCGCACTGGTACGGGGTCTCCACCACCGCCGAGTTCAAGGCGGCGGCGCAGGCGGCGACTTCGACGGATCTCACGTCCTTCTGGAGTACGCACCGGATCGACGGGTAATCGTCTGTCGGCGGCCTTTCTCAGGGGCCTTTGACGACGGCGGGTGCGCTCCCTTCAGGGGGGCGCACCCGCCGTTCGGCGTCGGGGCCGGGCGGGGCGGGAGGCGCGCGGCGGAAGGCCCCCGGCCCGAGGCGGCATTGACCGTGGGGGCGGGCGTTCCGACACTGGGGGCACCCGGCTTCCAGGTTGGCAGGTGCATGGTCAGACGGATCGGCTCGGTCAGTTCGGACGCGCGGCCCACCGGCCGGGACGCGCTGCTCACGACCGCCAGTGCCGCGCTGGACGCCGGTGACAGCGTGCTGCTCACCGGCGAGCCGGGAATCGGCCGCAGCACGGCGCTCACCGCGCTGGCCGCGCTCACCGCGGAACGGACCGGGGGCCTCGTCCTGCGGTGCGCGCCCGCCGAGGCCGAGCGGCAGTTGCCCCTCCTCGGCCTGATCGACCTGCTCTCCGGGGTGCCCGACGCGGCCTTCGCCACGCTGTCGTTACGCGAACGGGCCCTGCTGCGGGTCGCGTTGCACCGCCCCTGCGCCCAGGAGGAGGCGCGCGGGCGGCCGTACGGGGAGGCGTACGACGACGTCCTCACGCTGCGGGTGGCCCTGCTCAAGACGCTCACCGCGCTCTGCGGGCACGCCCCCGTCCTGCTGGTGCTTGACGACGCCCAGTGGCTGGACCGGCCGAGCGCCGAGGCGCTGGAGTTCGTCGCCCGCCGCGCCGGAGGGCTGCCGCTCACCGCGATCGCCGCCTGGCGTGTCACCTACGGGCCGCCGGAGGCCGGCAGCGGCAACGCCGAGGCGCTGTGCCCGGCGCCCGTACTGCCGCTGGCCGTACCGCCGATGACCGGGCGGGAGGTCGCCGCGCTGCTGGCCGCGCAGGACGGCCCGGCCTGGCCGCGCCCGGTGCAGGCCCGGTTGCACGCGGCGTCCGGCGGCAACCCCTACGCCGCCCTGGAGTTGTCCCGCGCGCTCGCCGAGGAGAGCCGTACGACCGGGCGGGACCCCGCCGGTGGCCCGCTGCCGATACCGGCCGCGCTGCGCGCCCTGCTGCTGGCCCGGCTCGCGCCGTTGACCCCGCAGGCCCGCCGCACGCTGCTCGCCGCGAGCGCCGCGGCCCGCCCCACCGTCGCGCTGCTGCGCCGGGCCGGCCGCGACACCGCGCCGGCGGACGTGCGGGAGGCGGTCAGGCTGGGCGTCGTCGAGCCGTCGCAGGCCGGGTCCGTACGGTTCACGCAGCCGCTGCTGGCGCGGGTGCTGTACGAGAAGGCCGCCCCCGCCGCGCGGCGGCGCGTGCACGCCGCGCTCGCCGAGGCGGCCGACGACCCGGTGGAACGCGCCCACCACCTGGCGTCGTTGTCGCCCGGCTGGGACGCGCGGACCGCTGCCGCGCTCACCGCAGCCGCCACCGCGGCCCGGCGGCGCGGGGCCCCGGCGACGGCCGCGCGCCTGGGCCGACTCGCCGCCGACCGGACCCCGTCGGGCGACGCCGCGGCCGACGCCGAGCGGCGGCTGACCGCCGCCGAGGACGCGGTCGCCGCCGGCGACTACGCGCTGGCGCGCGGCATCGCGCACGAGGTGCTGGCCGAGAGCGCCCGGCCCGCGGACCGGGTACGCGCCTGGATCGTGCTGGTCGACTCCAGCGGGCAGGCGATGGCCGAGGTCGCCGACGTCTTCCCGAGGGCGCTCGAAGACGCCCGCGACGACCCGGAGTTGCTGGCCCGGCTGCACTACCGGCTGAGCTGGCGTGCCTGGTTGGTGGAGGGCTCGGCGGCCGCCGCGCTCACCCACGCGGCGCGCGCGGCGGTCCTGGCGCTGCGGGCCGCCGACCGTCGCACCGAACTGCTCGCGCTCACCCAGCAGGCGGCGCTGGAGTTCTACCTCGGCCGCCCCGGCGCCGAGCGGACGCTGACGCGGGCGCTCGCGGCGCCGCAGGACCCGCGGGTGCTGTTCGACCACAACGGGCCGGTCTTCCTCAAGCACCGCAGGCACCTCCTGCACGACCGGCTCGACGACGCCAGGACCGAACTGCGGGCGCTGGTCTACACCGTGCGCTACCGGGGCTCCGCCGAGAGCCTGTGCCAGTGCCTGTCGGGGCTCGCGCAGGTCGAGATCCTGCGCGGCCGCTGCGAGGCCGCACTCGGCCTCGCCCACCAGGCGCTGCGGGTCACCGAGCAGGCCGGGCTGAGCCAGGGGCCCGCCTGGTACGCGGTCGCGCTCGCCGAGGCGGCCGGCGGCGCCGCGGACCGCGCGCTGGCCGCGGCGGACCTGGCCAGGCGGCACAGCGAGGACGACGACGACCAGCTGTTCCTGCCGCGCGCGCTGCACGCCGAGGGCCATGTCCGGCTGCTGCGCGGCGAATCGGCCGCCGCCGTGCACGCGCTCCAGCGGGTGCGGCTGCTGGAGACCGGGCAGGGCCAGGGCGATCCCGCCGTACGCCGCTGGCAGTCCGACCTCGCGGAGGCCCTGGTCGCGACCGGCCGGGCGGACGAGGCGGCCGAACTCCTCGCGGAGACCCGCGCGCAGGCGGCCCGGCTGGGCAGGCAGGGGCTGCTCGCGGTGCTGGACCGGGCGGCCGCCCTGGTCACCGAGGCGCGCGGCGACCCGGCGGCGGCCGCCGCGCTGCTCGACGCCACCGCCACCCGGCTGGCGGCGCTCCCGTACCGCCTGGAGGAGGCCCGCACCCGTCTCGTGCTCGGCCAGGTCCAGGCCCGGCGCGGTGCCATGGCACCGGCCCGCGCGGCCCTGACCGAGGCCGCCCGCCTCTTCACCCGCGCGGGCGCCCACCCCTGGCTCACCCTCACCACCGACGCCCTCGACCAGTTCCCCGCCCCCGCCGCCCCGGCCGGCCTCGACACCCTCAGCCCCACCGAGCACCGCGTCGCCCTTCTCGTCGCGCAGGGCGCGAGCAACCGCGAGATCGCCGCGCACCTCACCATCAGCGTGAAGACGGTCGAGGCCGCCCTGACCCGCGCCTACCGCAAACTCTCCGCCCGCTCCCGCGTCGCCCTGGCCCGCGCGGTCCTGGCCCACGACGGGACCCCCTGACCGGGCATCCCGGACGAACCGGCTGTTGTCGGTGCTGCCGGTTACCGTGAGGACATGGGAACGGGGCCTCACGTACGTGAGGGGCGACGCGACGACGCCGCCGGGCAGCGGGCCGAAGGTGATCGCGCGTGTCCCGGCGGGCGGGTGATCGACGTGCCGTGACGCGGGGGCGGTCGTCCCGGGGGCGGGGCCGCGCGGTTGGGGGGGTGGAGTCAGGGCACGCGGTGAGACATGGATCGCAGTGCGAGTGACGTGCGCGGCCCGGCACTCGTGCTGGGCGGTGGGGGCGCGCTGGGAGCGTACGAAGTCGGGATGCTCAAGGCGCTGTTCGGCGCCGGAGTGCGGCCGGGGCTGGTGCTGGGGACGTCCGTCGGGGCGATCAACGGTGCCGCCGTCGCCGCGGAGCCGTCGCAGGCGTCGGTGGCGCGGCTGATCGACCTGTGGACGGGGCTGGGCAGAGCCGGGGTCTTCGCCGGGTCGCTGGTGGGGCGGGTGTCCACCGCGGTACGGACGCGGACGCACCTCTACGCGCCCGCGCCGCTGCTCGAACTGCTGCGCGAGCACCTGCCCGTCGGCCTCATCGAGGAACTGGCACTGCCCTTCCAGTGCGTGGCGGCCAGCATCGAGAACGCCGCCGAGCACTGGTTCGACAGCGGGCCGCTGGTCGAGGCGGTGCTCGCCTCGTCCGCCGTGCCGGGGCTGCTGCCGCCGGTCGGGCTCGGCGGCGAGCACTTCGTGGACGGCGGCCTGGTCAACAGCATCCCGGTGGGCAGGGCCGTCGCGCTGGGCGCCGACGAGATCTACGTGCTGCAGGTCGGCCGGATCGAGCGGCCGCTCACCCCGCCGAAGCTGCCGTGGGACGTGGCGACCGTCGCGTTCGAGATCGCCCGCAGGCACCGGTTCGCCCGCGACATGGCCGACCTGCCGGCACACGTCACCGTGCACGTACTGCCCAGCGGCGCTGCGTCGGGCGACGGGGGCGGGACGCTGAGCCAGCTGCGGCACCGGGCCTTCGGGCAGACGGCCGAACGCATCGAACGCGCCTACGCCGCCTCCTCGCGCTACCTGGACACCGTCCTCGACACCGCGGACGGCCGGGCGTGACCGGCGGCGTCCCCGTCGCGGACGAGGCGGCCGGTGGGCGTGCGGACCCGGCAGGCAGAGCGGACCTGCGGCGTACGGGAGCCACCGGCGCCGCAGCCGCGGTGGGCACGACGGCCCGGCGGGCGGTCGCCACCGTGCTGGTCGCCGCGCTGATACCGGTCGCCGCGGCCCTGCTGGTCGCGGTGACCGTGCTCGGCGCGCCCGTGTCGCTGAGCACCCGCGGGCCGTGGCGCCCGACCCGCTTCGCCGGCTTCCTGCTCGTCTACCTGGCGGTGGACCTCACCGGAGTGCTTGCCGCGTCCGCGCTCTTCCTGCGTCACCCCCGCGGCGGCCCGGACGCGCGGGACCGGCGGGCGGCCGAGGCCTTCGCGCTGCTCGCCCGGCTGCTCGCGGTGCTGCGGCGGACGGCGGAGCGGCTGTTCCGCCTTGAGGTCGACATGACGCCGGCGATGCTCGCGGCCGACGCGCCGCCCGACCGGCCGCTGCTGGTCCTCGTCCGGCACGCGGGGCTGGGCGACTCCTTCCTGCTGCTGCAGATCCTGCTCACCCAGGCCGGGCTGCTGCCGCACACCGTCCTGAAGGGCGTGCTGCGCGCCGACCCCTGCCTCGACGTGCTGCTCGGCCGGGTGCCGCACAGCTTCCTGCCCCCGGCGCGGGGCACCGCGGAGGACGCGGTCGCCGGGCTGGCCGCGGGGCTGCGGGCGCGGGACGCGCTGGTGATCTTCCCCGAGGGCGGCAACTTCACCCCGCTCCGCCACGGCAGGGCCATCGCCCGGCTGCGCCGCCTGGGCCGTTACCGGCAGGCCGCCCGTGCCGCCCGGCTGCACTACGTCCTGCCGCCCCGGGAGGCGGGCAGCCTGGCGGCGCTGGCCGCGGCACCCACCGCCGACGTGGTCTTCGTCGCCCACGCGGGCCTGGACGTCATCGCCTCGCCCCGCGCCGCGTGGTCCTTCCTGCCCTTCCGCCGCCCGGTCCGGGTCCACTGGTGGCGGATACCGGCCGCCGACATCCCCACCGGCGACGCGGCCCGCAGCGGCTGGCTGCTGGGCCAGTGGGAACGGATGGACCGCTGGACCGCCGAGCAGGCGGTGGCCGCGACGCCGCACGTCTGACGGTTGCGCCTGCCCGTCGGACGGGCGCAGTGCCATGCGGCCGGGCGCTACGCCTTCGCCGCCGTCGAAGCGACGGTCGCGCGGCGGGCCGCGGGGGCCGGGCGGGCGAGGCTCGTGGGTGATATCGGCGCACAGTGGCGTACCTCACGAAAATCCGACATATGGAACTCGTATGCTCGCCTGCCCGTCTGACCCCAGGAGGCCGATCGGGAAAGGCGGGCAGGGTCCGGCATGGGCGAGGCACAGGACGGCGACGGACGTCCGGGCGACACGCGACGCACGGAACAGGTCCGGCAGCAGCAGCCAGGGACGTCGGCGGACGTTCCGGTGACGCTGCGGAAGGCGCCCGCGACGGGCCGTGAGGGCAAGCTCGGCCTGAACGTGCCGCAGGTGGCGGGAAGCGCGGTCGCCGCGGTCGTGGCCGCGAAGCTCGCCTCGAACCTCGGCATCTACGGCACCATCCTCGGCGCGGGCGTGGTCAGCGTCCTGGGCACCTGCGGCGGCACGATCCTGCAGCACGTCTTCCGGCGCACCGGCCAGCAGGTCCAGGTCGTCGCCGTCCAGGCGCGACCGGTCGTCCGCAGGACCGCGACGCAGGCGTGGAGCCGGACGGACGTGGACACCCGCGCGACCGGGACCACGACGACGACCACGGGGGCGGCGGCGGACCGCACGCGGACCCTCCCGGCGGCGGACTCCACGCCCACCAGGCCCGTGACCAGCACGGATCCCGCCGGTAAGGACCCCACTCCGCCGCCGCTCGCGGACGCCACCGGCACCACGCCTCCGGCCGGTACGCCGTCGCCCCTACTCCCGGACGCCACCCGCACCACTCACCCCAGCGCCCCCCTGACCGGCGCGCACCCCGCGACCCCGGTGACCCCCGGCGACGGCTACGGCGAGGCCACCTCCTACCGGGGCGGCCGGCGCGGGTGGAAGCGGCCGCTGATCGCGGTCGGGCTCGCCTTCGGGCTGACCATGGCCGGCATCACCGGTTACGAGGCGATCGCCGGGGAGAACATCAGCGGGCACGGGCACGGCACCACCATCGGCAACGCCGTCACGGGCCACAACTCGTCGCACTCCGGCGGCGACACCCGCCACTCCCCCACGCCGACCGACACCCCCACCCCGCCCAGCGACACCCCCACCGGCCCGCAGGGCGGCGGCCACGGCCGTCCCACCCCGCACACCACGCCCTCGGCCCCGGACTCCCCGGGCACCGGCGGCGGCAACGGCACCTCCGGCGGCGGCCACTCCACGCCGCCTCCGACGAACTCCCCGTCGTCCCCGCCGCCGACCTCCGCCTCCCCGTCCCCGACCGACACCCCGGGCGGCGGCACCGACGGGAACAGCGGGAACGGCGTAACCGGCGGTACGGGCGACGGCGGGTTCCAGCGCTAGAGTTGGAGCTAGAGCCGCGCCCGGTTCGGGTTCGCCAGGTGCGGGGTGGCCTCGGCCGCGTCCAGGCTGCGGTCGACGCCGTGCGGTGTGACCTGCTGGCCGGTCTCCAGGTGCAGGCGTTCGCCGTCGAGGCGGACCTCGATCTCGTCGGGCTCGAACGACACCATGCCGCCGATCCGGTCGACCTCCCGGTAGGCGTCGCGGTACGTCCAGGCGGCCCGGCGCGCGTCGCCGACGTCGTAGTAGTCGCACAGGCCCTTGTACGGGCAGAAGGTCTGGCCCTCGACGGGCTGCAGCCGCGAGTGGTCGATGTCGGCGGTCGGGACGTACCAGCGCGGGGCGAAACCCGACTCGTAGAGCACCACGGGGTGCTCGGTGCGGGCGATCACGGTGTCGCCGTCGCGCACCTCAAGGGTGCGGGAGGTGTTGCGGATGTCGATGCGGTGGTACGCGTCCGACGCATGCCCGACGATGCGCTCGTCCTCCTCGTAGAAGCCGTCCATCGCGCGCCACGCGAAGGCGATACGGCCGCGGAAGTCGGCGGCGAAGCCGGGCGGGGCGGCGAGCTCCCAGGCGGCGCGCTCGGTCGTACGGCCACCGGCGTGCACGGCGTACCAGGCGGTGTCGCCGAGGTCCTTGTGCTGGGTGACCTTGCCGCTCGCGGTCAGCGCCCGCTCGTCGACGTCCTCGCGGGGGAAGTAGGCGACGGGGTAGTGGCCGGGCTCGTGCAGCAGCAGCGCGTTCTCGCTGTCGGCGACCCAGGCGTCGCCGAACCGTACGCGCATACGGCGGCGGAGCCGTTCGGCGAACAGCAGCCGGTCGGGCAGCGGCTCGGGGGTGAGGAAGTGCCCGTTCGCACTGCCGGAGAGGGGGCCTTGCTGCCAGGACAGTCCCATGGCGGATTCTTCCTTCCCGGTACGGGGTGGACGGGCCGTCCCGCCGGCCGGCGCGCTGACCGGGGTCTCGCCCCGTCACCGTCACGGCGGATGGCGGCCCTGCTTCCAGCCTCCGCCCCGGAGCCGACTTCAGCCAGCGCAACGCGCGGCCCGCAGGACATGCCAGGTGGCGGCGGGACCCCCTACGCTCGACGGGAGGACCGGAAAGCAGCCGATACCGGCATGAAACGGCATCGGCTCCGGCGTCACGGATCGCGCCGCCAAGGAACGCCCGGCCGGCCGCGCAGCAGGAGGCCCGCAATGGCGAAACTACTGTCCGTCAACGTAGGAATGCCCAAGGACGTCGCGTGGCAGGACAAGACCGTCCACACCGGGGCCTGGAAGGCTCCCGTCGACGGCCCCCAGATGGTGCGGCGGCTGAACATCGAGGGGGACGGCCAGGGCGACCTGGGCGGGCACGGCGGCGAGATCCGTGCCGTCCTCGTCTACCAGCTGGACTCCTACCGCTACTGGCGCGAGCACCTGGACCGCGACGACCTGTCCTTCGGGAACTTCGGCGAGAACTTCACCGTCGACGGCCTGCCCGACGATGACGTGTGCATCGGCGACCGCTACCGGATCGGCGAGGCGGAGTTCGAGGTCACCCAGCCCCGCGTCACGTGCTACCGGGTCGGCATGCGGCTGGGCGAGCCCACCATGGCCTCCCTGCTGGTCGCCCACCACCGCCCCGGCTTCTACCTGCGGGTCATCGCCGAGGGGCACGTCGAGGCGGGTGACGAGATCACCCTGACCAGGCGGGGCCCGGAGGAGCTGAGCGTCGCCGACACCGACGCGCTGCTCTACCTCCCCGACCGTGACCCCGACCGGCTGCGCAAGGCGTTGAACATCCCGGCCCTCAGCCCCGGCTGGCAGCAGTCCTTCCGCGAGCTCGCCGACGCCCAGCACGACGGGGCGCAGCCGGGCTCCGGCGGCGGCGCGAAGGCGGCGGAGCCGGGGTGGCCCGGTTTCAAGACCATGCGGGTGGACCGCATCGTCCACGAGACACCCGCTGTCGCCTCGGTCTACCTCGTCACCACCGACGGCACCCCGCTGCCCGAGTCCCGGCCCGGCCAGTACCTCTCGCTGCGGGTCGCCGTGGGCGACGCGGCCCCGGCGGTGCGCAGCTACTCGCTGTCCCACGTGCCCACCGCCGACACCTACCGCATCAGCGTCAAGCACGAGCCGCACGGGCAGGTCAGCGGCTACATCCACGCCACGCTGCGGACCGGGGACCTGGTGGACGTCGCGAGCCCGCGCGGGGCGTTCGTGCTGGAGGAGGGCGACCGGCCGGTCGTGCTGATCTCGGCCGGGATCGGCGCCACCCCGATGCTGGCCATGCTCCAGCAGCTGGCGGCAGGGGAGGACCCGCGCCCGGTCTGGTGGATCCACACCGCCCACGACCGCGCCCACCACGCCTTCGCCGAGGAGTCCGCCGCGCTGCTCGCGCGGCTCCCCGACGCGCACGAGCACATCTACTACACGGCGAAGGACGCCCCCCTCCCGGACGGCCAGCAGGTCAGCCGGGGCCGCCCGACCGGCGCGTCGCTGGCGGGAATCGGGCTGCCGGCGGACGCCGACGCCTACATCTGCGGGCCGACCGCCTTCATGGACGGCCTCGGCGGCGACCTGCGCGACCAGGGCTTCCAGGCCGAGCGCATCCACACCGAGGAGTTCAGCTCGCTGCCCGCCATCAACCCCGGCGTCACGTCCAAGCCGGCGGTCCGGCCGCACCAGCCGCCGGACGAGTCCGGCACGGGGCCGTTCATCACCTTCGCCCGCAGCGGCATCACCGCCCGGTGGCCCAGCAGCCAGTCGTCGCTGCTGGACCTGGCGGACGCCTGCGACGTGCCCACCCGCTGGTCCTGCCGTACGGGCGTCTGCCACACCTGCGTCACCCGCCTGGTGTCGGGTGACATCTCCTACACCACACCGCCGCTGGAGCCTCCGGAGAACGGCGAGGTGCTGATCTGCTGCAGCGAACCGGACGGTGACGTCGTCCTCGACCTCTGAGCGGCCGCCGGGCGGTCGCCCGGAGGCCGAGCCGGTCGAGCCGCGGAGCTCGGACCGGACCGCTCACAGGGAGCGTTCGAGCCGGTCCGCGGTGAGCTTGACGAAGCGGGCCGGGTCGGGGAGTTCACCGCCCTCGGCCAGCAGGGCCAGGGAGTGCAGGAGTTCGGCGGTCTCGCCGACGGCGGTGTCGTCCGGGCGCTCGGTGTGGGTGCGGTTGAGTGCGGTCACCAGGGGGTGCTTCGGGTTGAGTTCGAGGATGCGCTTGGGGTGCGGGATCTCCTGGCCCATGGCCCGGTAGAGGTTCTCCAGCGCCGGGGTCACGTCGTGGGTGTCGGAGACGATGCAGGCCGGTGACACGGTCAGCCGGGAGGACAGCCGCACCTGCTTGACATGCTCGGTCAGGTGGCCGGCCATCCAGCCGAGCAGGGCCGCGTACTCCTCCTGCTGCTTCTCGCGCTCGCTGCCCTCCTGCTCCTTCTCCTCCGCGGTGCCGAGGTCGACCTCGCCCTTGGCGACCGAGCGGAACTGCCTGCCGCCGAACTCCGGTCGGGTGTCGACCCACACCTCGTCCACCGGGTCGGTCAGCAGCAGCACCTCGATGCCGCGGGCCTGGAAGGCCTCCATGTGCGGGGAGTTCTCGACGGCCTGGCGCGATTCGCCGGTGAGGTAGTAGATGTGCTCCTGGCCGTCCTTCATCCGCTCCGCGTACTGCGCCAGCGTGGTCGGCTGGTCCTTGTCGTGGGTGGTGGCGAAGGAGGACACCCCGAGGATGCTGTCGCGGTTCTCCGGGTCGCCGAGCAGGCCCTCCTTCAGCACGCGGCCGAACTCCCGCCAGAAGGTGGCGTACCGCTCGGGGTGTGCGGTCATCATGTCCTTGACCGTGGAGAGCACCTTCTTGGCCAGCCGCCGGTGCATCAGCTGGATCTGGCGGTCCTGCTGGAGGATCTCCCGGGACACGTTCAGCGACAGGTCCTGCGCGTCCACCACGCCCTTGACGAAGCGCAGATACGACGGCATCAGCGCTTCGCAGTCGTCCATGATGAACACGCGCTTCACGTACAGCTGCACACCGCGCTTGTAGCCCTGGAGGAAGAGGTCCTGCGGGGCGTGGGACGGGATGAACAGCAACGCCTGGTATTCGAAGGTGCCTTCCGCCTGGAGGCGGATGGTCTCCAGCGGGTCGGTCCAGTCGTGGCTGATGTGCTTGTACAGCTCGTGGTACTCGTCGTCGGTGACCTCGTCGCGCGAGCGGGCCCACAGGGCCTTCATCGAGTTGAGGGTCTCCACCTCGGGCGCCGCCGCGTCCCCGGACTCCGCGGCGTCGTCGGCCTGTTCGGCCGGCTCGCCGGCGGGGCGGGTCGCCATCCTGATCGGCCAGGTGATGAAGTCCGAGTAGCGCTTGACGATCTCCCGCAGCTTCCACGGCGAGGTGTAGTCGTACAGCTGGTCCTCGGTGTCCTCCGGCTTGAGCCGCAGCACGATCGCGGTGCCCTGCGGGGCGTCGGCCACCGTCTCCACCGTGTACGTGCCCTCGCCGCTCGACGTCCAGCGGGTGCCCTCGCTCTCGCCGGCCCGCCGGGTCAGCAGCGTCACCTCGTCGGCGACCATGAAGCTGGCGTAGAACCCGACGCCGAACTGGCCGATCAGCCCGTCGGTCGTCGCGGTGTCGCCGGCCTCCTTCAGCTCCCGCAGGAAGGAGGCGGTGCCCGAGTTAGCGATCGTCCCGATGAGCTCGACCACCTCGTCGCGCGACATGCCGATCCCGTTGTCCCGCACGGTGAGCGTGCGGTCCTGCGGGTCGGCGTCCAGGGCGATGTGCAGGTCGGACACGTCCGCGCCGAGCGAGTCGTCGCGGAGTGCTTCGAGCCGCAACTTGTCGAGGGCGTCGGAGGCGTTGGAGACGAGTTCGCGCAGGAACACGTCCTTGTTGGAGTAGATCGAGTGGATCATCATCTGCAGAAGCTGGCGCGCTTCCACCTGGAACTCGAACGTCTCGGTCGGCATTGGTCCGTTGGTCCTTCTCGGGTCAACCGGGTGACGGGCACTGACCGAAGCACTGTAATTCAGGCGCTCGTCAGCGGCGGGGCCTTCGCAAAGTGACCAGCTCCGCGAGTTCGCCGTCGGTCAGGTCGCCGAAGGCGGCCTCGCCCGATCCCAGGACGGCGTCGGCCAGTTCGCGCTTGCGGCGGAGCATCCCGGCGACCCGGTCCTCGACCGTCCCCTCGGCGATGAGCCGGTGCACCTGGACGGGGCGGGTCTGGCCGATCCGATACGCGCGGTCGGTCGCCTGGTCCTCGACGGCCGGATTCCACCAGCGGTCGTAATGGATGACGTGGTCGGCCCGGGTGAGGTTCAAGCCGGTGCCCGCGGCCTTGAGGGACAGCAGGAACACCCGTGGCCCGCCGTCCTGGAAGGCGTCGACCATCTGCTCGCGGCGGCGGACCGGCGTACCGCCGTGCAGGAAGAGGGCGGGGATGCCGCGGTCGGCCAGATGGCGCTCGATGAGCCGGCCCATGGACACGTACTGGGTGAAGACCAGCGCGGAGCCGTCCTCGGCGACGACGGTGTCCAGCAGCTGGTCGAGCAGCTGCAACTTGCCGGAGCGGCCGGGCAGTCGCGCGGTCGCGGGCTCCTTCAGGAACTGCGCCGGGTGGTTGCAGACCTGCTTCAGCCCGGTGAGCAGCTTCATCACCAGGCCGCGCCGGGCGATGCCGGCGCTCTCCTCGATCTCGGCCATCAGCTCCCGCACCAGGGCCTCGTAGAGGGAGACCTGCTCCCTGGTGAGGGACACCGGACGGTCCGTCTCGGTCTTGGGCGGCAGCTCCGGTGCGATACCCGGGTCGGACTTGCGGCGGCGCAGAAGGAACGGGCGTACGAGATAGGCCAGTTGCGCGGCGGCCCGCTCGTCGCGGTCGCCCTCGACGGCCCTGGCGTAGCGGTCGCGGAAGGCGGGGAGCGTGCCGAGCAGGCCGGGGGTGGTCCAGTCGAGCAGCGCCCACAGCTCGGTGAGGTTGTTCTCCACCGGGGTGCCGGTCAGCGCGACCCTGCCGCGGGACGGGATGGCGCGCAGGGCCCTGGCGGTGCGCGCGTGCGGGTTCTTGGCGTGCTGTGCCTCGTCGGCGACGAGCAGTCCCCACGGGTGCGCGGCCGCGAGGCGTTCGGCGTCCCGGCGCATCGTCCCGTAGGTGGTCAGGACGAAGCCGTCCGCCGGCGTGCCGGTGAGGTCGCGGCCGGGGCCGTGGAAGCGGCAGACGGGGGTGGCCGGGGCGAAGCGCCCGATCTCCCGCTCCCAGTTGCCGAGCAGCGAGGCGGGGCAGACCACCAACGTCGGTCCCGCGGTGGCCTGTTGCTCCTGGCGGCGCAGGTGGAGCGCGATGAGGGTCACGGTCTTGCCCAGGCCCATGTCGTCGGCCAGGCAGCCGCCGAGGCCCAGCGAGGTCATCCGGTGCAACCAGTCAAGGCCGCGCAACTGGTAGTCCCGCAGGGTCCCTGCCAGGGCCTCCGGCGCGGCCTGGGGGCCGGCGCCGGACTCCGGCCGCGCGATCCTGGCCCGCAGCTCGGCCAGCACGCCGCCGGCCGCGACCGGCACCCGCTCGCCGTCCAGCTCCACGACCCCGGTCAGCGCGGCGCCCAGGGCGTCGAGCGCGGTCAGCGGAGGCGTGCGGCGCCGCAGCCGGCGGGCCAACTCGCCGTCCACGAGCACCCATCGGTCGCGCAGCCGCACGATCGGGCGGTGCGTACCGACCAGCCGGTCCAGCTCGGCGGCGGTGAGTTCCTGGTCGCCGAGGGCGACCCGCCAGCGGAAGTCCAGCAGGGCGCCGGACGACAGGAAGGTCTCCGCGGCCGACCGCGGTCCCTCGCCCGCCGGTTCCAGGACGCCGGTGGCGGTCAGCCCGCGCACCAGGTCCTTCGGGACGTGCACCGCGACTCCGGCCGCGGACAGCCGCGTCCCCGCCCCGCCCAGCAGCGCGGCGGCCTCCGCGCCGGACAGCTCAAGCTCGGCCGGGGCCGCCGCCGCCAGCAGCTCCGCGGCCGGCGGCCATACGCGGGCGGCCCTGCGCAGCACCCGCGCCACCTCCGACCTGGCCTGCGTGCCGAACAGTTCGGGCGCGGCGGCCCGGCCCGCCCACAGGTCGGCGGCGTCGGTGAGCACGGCCGGGTCGGCCAGGCTGCCCAGCTGGACGACGGCACGGAAGGCGTACTCCTCGGCGTCCGGCTGCCCGGCCGCCGCGAACTCCAGCCGCAGCGAGACCCGCAGGGCCGGTTCGGGCACGGCGGCCGCCTCCCGCGCGGGGAGCCGTGGGGAGATGACGTTCCGGGAGGGCGGCGGCGCGGGGGCCGGCTGCCTGGCGGCGGGCGTACGGGTGAGCGCGTCGGCCACCGCGTCCAGGAACGCCAGCACCAGCGGCTCGGCCGCCGGAACCTCCGGGGCCGCGCCCGGCCCGGGTGACGAGACGGCCGGCACCGACCCGCCCGCCACGGGGTCACCTGGCGAACCTCCGGGCCACACGACCCCACAGGCGCCGGGCGGCGCGGCCGCCGGAAGCGCGGGCGAAGAGGCCGCCGCCACCGGGTCCCATTGCGAACCCCCGGGCCCCGCGAGGCCGCCCGCCCCGGCACGCAGTGCCGCCGCCCGGAGCTCCGGGGGCATCGTCGCCGCCAGGGCGGAGAGGCGGTCGTGGTCGGCGGGGTCCAGGGGGCCGACCTGCCAGGCGGCGGCGCCTGCCGGTGTCGTCGCGGGCTGCACCCGGCCGCGGGCGAGCAGGGTCAGGGCCAGTGTCGCCGCCGCGCCCCAGAACGCCGTGGTGGCCGACGCCCGGCCGGTGGCGCCGAGCGCGCGGCAGCGGGTCAGCAGCGGCAGTGCCTGCTCCACCGGGAGGAGGAGGGCGGTCTCCTGTCGGAGGGCGGCGCCGTCGGGCAGCGTGAGCTGCGACGGGGGCACCCCCACGTCCGGCGGCTCGCCGTCCCGCGTCCAGAACGCCACCTGCCCCCGGCGGGGCGGGTCGGCGGGCAGGAAGGCGGCCTCGCCCGCCGCGAGCAGCGGCAGCGCGGCCAGCAGCCGCGTCCGGTCGGCGGCCCGCGCCGGCTCCCCGGGTGGGAGCGGGTCGGCGACCGGCCAGGAATGCCTTCCCACCGCTACCCACTCCTGGAGCCGTCCGTCAGAAGGCCGGGACGTCCCCGGCCCCCCGGACGTCCCCGCCGCTCCAGGCTATCCGCCGCCACCGACAGCCCGGGCCGGTCAGCCGCGCTCCGCGCCGGCCGGCACGGCGAACTGGACCACCGCGTGCGTCCCGGCGGTCCGCCACCCGCCGCCGGCCGCGTCGAGCCCGGCGAGCGTCGCGGGTGCCAGGCCGACGGCGACGTCGCACTTCAGGGTGCGCAGCGCCAGCAGCGGTCCGGGGAAGTACCCGGTCAGCCGGGCGAAGGGGGTGGTGGCGGGCCAGTGCCGGTCACCGACCAGGCGGCGGTAGTTCAGGTCGCCCTTGGCGAACGTGACCGTGGCCCGGGCCAGGTCCGCGCGCAGGTCGGCCGGCATGGCGGCGTAGGGCAGCGGCGCGCAGAAGAAGCCGTGGGTGCGCACCGCGAGGCGCCCGGCGGTCATGGCCTGCCACAGCCGGGCGCCGATCGCCCCGGCCGGCCCGGGCGCCTCGGCGATCCGGCGCAGGCAGTCGACGACGTCCGCCGTGGTCGCGTCGGAGACGTAGTACGGGTAGGGCTTGACGTGCAGTACGGCCCGGTCGGCGCGGCCGGTGCGCAGGAGGTGGTCGAGCAGGATCAGGTCGGCGACCGTCTCGCGGCCCGCGTTGTCCGCCAGCAGATGCACCGTGCCGGCCGGCGCCGCGGCCAGGTGCTCCCACAGCAGGGCGCTGTCGTCCGCGATGACGTGGCGGTCCGCCTCGCCGGGGTCGCCGCAGGAGATGCGGAAGCCCAGATCCGCCCGGTTTCCCCACAGCGAGCCGGTCAGCAGCGCCCGGTCCCGGTCCTCGTCCGGCAGTTCGTCCACCGCGTCCAGCGCGGCCAACTCCCCGGCCACCGCGTCCCCGCGCAGCTCGGCCCGCTTGAACGGGGCGAAGGGGTCGACACCTTGCCACGGGCCGGGGGCGAAGTAGCCGACGGCGTCGAGCAGCCGGCGGTAGAAGTAGCTCTCCGACCAGAGGAACGGCACGTCGAACCAGGAACGGCCGACGGCCTCCGCCCCCCAGCCGTCCCACAGCTCGCGGTCGTGCGCGCCGGGCGGCAGCGGCGTGACGACCCCGCCGGCCGTCTCCTCCTGGAGCGCGTCCAGGGCGCGTTGGCGTTCCGGCGGGTAGGGGAACGCCTCGCGGACCTGGCGGATCAGGGCGGGGTGCCGCTCGGCGAGGACAGTCCACGCGAAGGAGCCCGGCTCAGCCGCGGTGATCACCGGCGCGCCGTCGTTCGGTCGTTCGGGCATCGCTCCCCGTTCCTTCGTGCTGTGCCTCGCCACCGGCGACCCGTTCCCCCCACCGTACTGAACTCCGGGGTACATACGCCGGATTCAGGCGGTTCGTCTATCCGCAGAGGTGCACGCTGCGTAGCCGGTCCCGTTCTGCTCCGGGCGGCGGCGGGCGGACCCTACGGTGCGGGGCATGAAGAACAGCAATCGCACAGTTTGCGCCATCGCCACCGGTTTCGCCGCGCTCATGCTCGCCGCGTGCGGACCTGTGGGAGTACAGGACGCCGGGCACCAGGCGCCGACCATCAGCACGGTCACGGCGACCGCGACGGCCGAGGCGTCGGACTCGCCCTCCCCCTCACACTCGTCGCCCTCGTCGCCCCCGCCGCCGAGCACCCAGGCGAGCACTCCGCCGTCCACGAGCCCGGCGAGCGCGCCGGTGACGACGGCCGCCAAGCACGCCAAGCCCGCGGTCACGCACACCACCGCACCCCGCGTGCACCGCACCAGCGCGGCCCCGGTGCACCACAAGCCGGCGCCGACCGCGCACCGGACCACGCCGCCGGCCGCGAGTTCGGGGTGCAGCATCCGCTCGGCGGCGGGGAACTGCTACAAGGCGGGGCAGTTCTGCAGGAAGGCCGACCGCGGCAGGACCACCACGGACGCGCATGGCCGCAAGATCAGTTGCGTCATACAGTCGGGCAAGCCGCACTGGCACTACTGAACCGCGACGGGAGGCCAGGCGGGTGGACACGGGGGGAGCAGGCGCGTGAAGCGGGCGGCTACGGGGGCGTTGGTGGGGCTGGCGGTGGGGGACGCCATGGGCTTCCCGACGGAGTTCCACGACATGACGGAGATCGCCGCCAAGTGCGGCCCGTGGCGGACGATGGAGCTGCCGCTCGCCTCCGGGACGGCGTATGTCACCGACGACACCCAGATGACGCTGGCGCTCGGCGAGGGCCTCGCCGAGGCGCTGGCGGGCGGACGGGCGCTGACAGCGGCGGGTATGGAGCCGCCGGTCCGGGCGCGCTTCGTCGAGTGGTATCGCTCGCCGGACAACAACCGGGCGCCGGGCGCCACTTGCCTGCGGGCGTGCGGGGCGCTGAGCCGGGGTGGCAGGTGGCAGGCGGCGAGCGACCTCGGCTCCAAGGGGTGCGGGGCGAACATGCGGGTCGCGCCCCTGGGCCTGGTGCCGGGTCTGGACCGGCACCAGCGGTCGGGAGCCGCCCAGTTGCAGTCGGCCCTCACCCACGGCCACCCCACCGCGCTGGCCGCGAGCGACCTCACCGCCTGCGCGGTGCGGCTGCTGGCGGACGGCACGGGCCCGGGTGAACTGCTGCCCGCGCTGCGGGAGTACGCCCGGGAGAGCCGCGAGGTCTATCCCGGCGACTGGCTGGGCGACCTGGCCGACCGCGCCCACGACCCGGACCGGGCGGCCTTCGCCGCGCGCGGCTGGGACGAGTGCCTGGCCGTACTCGCCCGGCTGGCCGACGCCTTGCGCACCGCCGACCCGGAGGCGGACCCGTGCCTGGCCACCGGGGCCGGCTGGGTCGCGGAAGAGGCGCTGGCCGCCGGCCTGTTCTGCTTCCTGATGCTGCCCGACGACCCGCCCGCCGCGGTCCGCAGGGCGGCGTACTCCTCCGGTGACTCCGACTCGATCGCCGCCCTGGCCGGCGCGTTCGCCGGCGCCCACCACGGGGCGGGCGCGTGGCC
Organism: Streptomyces sp. NBC_01198; assembly: GCF_036010485.1. Lineage (NCBI taxonomy): Bacteria > Bacillati > Actinomycetota > Actinomycetes > Kitasatosporales > Streptomycetaceae > Streptomyces > Streptomyces sp. NBC_01198. The sequence continues at coordinate 4,450,349 of NZ_CP108568.1, read as the reverse complement.
CGACGCGTGGGTGCGGGACATCGAGTACCGCGACCGGCTGCTCGCGCTCGGCGCCGCCTGGGACGCGTAGGCCGGGTCTGACAGATCCCGCCCGGCACGCACGGCCCAGCGCCCGGGCGCGGTCAGCCGGCCGCCGGGATGGTGCGCAGCCGCGGGTCGGTGATGCCGCCGGGGCACTCGCGGCGGCGCTCCCAGCCGGTCAGCTCGGCCCCCGCGCGGTAGGCGCTCTCCAGGAAGCCCAGGGCGGTGGATCGGGGGTCGGTGGTGGCGCGGGCGTCGTCGTACATCAGCAGCGCGATATGGCTGCCGCGGGCCTCCGACCACCGGGCGGCCCCCGGATACAGCGGCTGGTCGGCCAGGCCGTCCGGCTCGGGGGCGGTGTAGGAGTAGAAGGCGGGGGCCGGCACGGTGTCGTCGCCGAACCAGAAGCCGGCGCTGATCACCTCCCGGGAGTACGCCTCGCGGGTGACCGGGTCGGCGCCGTCCGGCGGGGTGATCTCGCGCTCGGAGAAGCGGGTCACGGCGATGTCGAACGTGTGCCAGAAGTGGTGGACCGGGCTGGTCTTGCCGGAGAAGCCCGCCGCGTACTCCTCGAGCAGCAGGTTCACCTGGCTGAGGATGCGCCAGTAGCGGGTGACCGCCGCGGGGTCGTAGCTGCGGTGCTCGTGGTCCTCGGCGAAGGCCCGGCGCGCGTCGGGCAGGTCGTAGGGGAACGGGTGCTGCGGGGCGGCCTCGATCTCCAGCGCGACCAGCGCGGTGACGGTGTCCCGGTAGAAGTCGGCGACCGAGCGGTCCGCCAGCGGGAAGGACACCTCGCGGCCGGACAGCGTACGCACCAGGAGGCGGTGGGCGACGAAGTCGAAGTCGACGCAGAAGGCGTCGCCGCCGCGGATCGGGCCCATCGGGCGGGTGGTGATGCCCTGCCCGGTCAGATGGAACGGCACGTTCCACCAGTGGTTGCGGCGCGGGCTGCCCTCCAGCCGGATCTTGCCGACGATCTGCAGGAAGCGGTGCAGGGTCTCCTTCGTGTCCCGCCAGGACTCCAGGGGCAGGGGTGGGAAGACGTCCACATCGCTCTCCAGGGTCGGCGGGTACCTGCGGGGCGCCGCGGGCCCCCCGGCCATGGTGCGCGTCCTGCGGCCGGGCCGCCAGCGCTGTCCGCCGGACGGGGCATGCGCCGGGGGCGGGCAGGCAGCGCGCGAGCGCCGCCGCCACGGCCGGAGACCGCGCTACGCCCGCCGCGAGGTGCGGCGGGCGTACCGGTCGGTCCTGCCGGTCCGGGAAGGTCAGGTGCCGTAGACCTGGAACTCCCAGAGCGAGTAGCCGTACTGCGTGGTGCGGGCGGTGCCGTTGACCCTGACGTAGCGGCCGGTGCCGGTGACCGGAAGGGTCTGGACGCCGCCGGTGCTGGTCGTGGTGCTGTAGACGGTCGTCCAGTTAGCGCCGTCGGACGAGGTCTGGATCTGGTACGCCTTGCCCGCCGCCGCCTCCCAGTTGAGGACGACCTGGCTGATGCTGTGGCTCGCGCCGAGGTCGACCTGCAGCCACTGCGGGTCGGAGAAGGCGCTCGACCAGCGGGTGCCGGTGTTGCCGTCCACCGCGTTCGAGGCGGTGAAGCTGGCGTTCTCCGAGGACGAGGCGGTCGCCGTCTTCCCCTGCGAGAGCAGGGTCGCCGTGCCGCCGCCCGGGTCGCCGCCGCCGGAGGACGGGGTGCCGTACAGCGCGAGTTCGTACAGCGAGTCGCCGTACTGCGAGGCTCTGCTGGTGGCGTAGACCCGCACATAGCGGGCGGTTGCCGACAGGTTGGTGTCCTGGAGGTCGGCTGGGCTGTTGTTGTTGGTGTAGACGGTGGTCCAGGTCGTGCCGTTGGTGGACGTCTGCAACTGGTAGGCGGATGCTGCCGCCGCCTCCCAGGTGAGCGTCGCGTGCGTGAGGTCGTAGTTCTGGCCGAGGTCGACCTGGACCCACTGCGGGTCGGAGAAGCCGCTGGACCAACGGGTGGTGATGTCGCCGTCCGTGGCGTTGGACGCCGGGAAGGTCGCGCTCTCGTTGGACGAGGACGTGGTCGGCTTGCCCTTGGCGATGTTGGTGCCGTGGTCGGGCGACTTGTTGTAGACGGCCACGTAGTCGACGTTCAGCTGGCCGCCGGAGACGGTGGCGGCGTTGGGGCCGCCGCCGAAGGCCGCCGGGAAGCCGCCGCCGATCGCCAGGTCGAAGATGATGTAGAAGCTGTGGTCCACCGCGTTGGCCCAGGCCGCCGCGTCCACCTGGTTGGAGCTGAGCGTGAAGTAGTTGGCGCCGTCCAGATACCAGCGGATCTGCTCGGGCGAGGTCGAGCGGTCGACCTCCACCGCGTAGGTGTGGTAGCCGGTCTGGCAGCCGGAGCAGGCGCGTTCGCCGCTGCCGACGCCGCTGGTCTCGTTGCAGGGGCCGCCGGAGCCGACACCGCAGTGCAGGGTGCCGAAGACGGAGCTACGGCCGTTGATGTCCTCCAGGATGTCGACCTCGCCGGACCCGGGCCACGGCACGCCGACCCGCAGCGGCGAGCCGAGCATCCAGAACGCCGGCCAGTAGCCCGCGCCGTTGGCGGTGGTCACGTTGGGCTGCTGGATGGACGCCTGCATCCGGACGACGCCGCCCGGCTGCGCGCCGAAGCCGTCGGCCTGGGTCTCGACCCGGCCCGAGGTCCAGTTGGCGGCCGGGTCGGTGCCGGTGTGCAGGGCCTTGAGCACCAGGTGGCCGCTGCCGTCCTGGTAGACGTTGGCCGTGCTGTTGGTCATCGTCTCGATCTCGCCGGTGCCGAAGGTCCAGCCGGCGCCTGCGTCGTAACGCCAGGTGTCGGTGTTCAGGCCCGTGTTGGCGGCACCGTTGAAGTCGTCGCTCCAGGTGGTGGTGAAGCCGGCCGGCGCGGCGGGCACGGCGGCGGGCTGTACGGCGGCCGGCTGGGCTGCGGGCTTCGCGGCGGCGGCCTTAGCGGCCCCGGCGGACGCGGGCACCGTGACCTTCGCCGACGCCGACGCCGACGCCTGGCCGGAGCCGGCCAGTGTGACGGTCGCCACAGCCGCGGCGGCCAGCAGACCGATCCCGAACCGCCTGAGCGGTCCGCGGCCCGGCGGCCGCAATCGCTTGCCTCTGATCGACATGCGGTCGTACTCCTTCTCCTGTGGGGGGTCGGTACCGCAACTGGCCTTGCCGCGTTACCGGGTTGGGGGGAGGTGAGAGCGCTCTCAGGAGAGTCTTCCCCCGCCCTCCGCGGTGTCAAGAGAACCGGCAACGTTTACGGAACTCATGCGTCTGCCGAAACGTCCACGGGGTAGGAATCGGCCCAGCGCGACTTCCGGATCGGGTGCGTGTCCCGCGGCGAGCGGTTCCCCGTCCCGGATCCCCCGCGGGGGGCCGCCGGCGGGCACCCCCGCCGACCGCCGGCCCACGGCTGACGGCACCCCGGCTGCGTCGCGCCGGGAGACGTGACGTATCAGTCATGCAACAGCCGCAACCGTGGACCGGGGATGCGGTCTCCTAGAGTGCGACCTTTGCGGAAATGGGGAGACACGAGTGATGACGGAGCACACGGCGGCCGACACGGCCACCAGGGTGGAGGAGGCGGCGCCGGGCAGCCGGGGCGGCCGAGGTGCCTGGGGCATACGCGGCGCACGCGGCAGGAGAGGGCTGATGGCGCTCGCGCTGGGCGCCGTCCTGCTCGGCGCCGCGGCCTGCGGGGGCAACTCGGGCGGGAGTTCCGCCGGCTCGCAGGACGGTAAGAACGGCAGCTCGGCCAACGGATCGGCGGCGTCCGACGCCTCGCAGGCGACGGTCACCGTGCTGCCGAAGAACGGCGCCACCGGTGTGGACACCGCGGGCGCGCTGAAGGTCTCGGCCGCCAAGGGCAAGCTGACCAAGGTCGCGGTGACCGCGCAGGACGGCACCGCCGTCGACGGCGCGATATCCGCCGACGGCACCAGCTGGACGCCGAAGGGCAACCTGCGCACCCACACGAAGTACTCCGTCACCGCCACCGCCACGGACACCGCGGGCAAGGCCGCCAGCCAGCAGTCGTCGTTCACCACCCTGAAGCCGGCGGGCTCCGCCGCCAACTACGGGGTCTTCAACGTCGACCAGGGCGCGACCTACGGCGTGGGCATGGAGGTGTCGATCCGCTTCAACAGGTCCGTCACCAACCAGGCCGACGTGCGCCACGCGATCAGCGTCACCACCACCCCCAGCGTCCCGGTCGAGGGCCACTGGTTCAGCGCCCAGCGGATCGACTTCCGCCCCCAGAACTACTGGGCCCCCGGCACCAAGGTCACGCTGCACCTCAAGCTCGACGGCGTGAAGACGTCCAAGACGAGCTACGGGCAGCAGTACAAGGACGTGTCCTTCACCATCGGCCGCTCGCAGACCTCGGTGGCCGACAACAAGGCGAAGACGCTGACGATCTACCGCGACGGCAAGCACCTCAAGACCTACCCCGCCAGCCTCGGCGACCCGCAGCACACCACCTACAACGGCAAGATGGTGATCGAGGAGAAGGACAAGGTGGTGGACATGGACTCCCAGACCGTCGGTCTGGGCAACGCCTACCACATCAAGGACGTCCCGCACGGCATGCGGCTGTCGGACTCCGGCACCTTCTCGCACGGCAACTACTGGCGCCCCGCCTCCGTCTTCGGCCACCAGAACACCAGCCACGGCTGCGTCGGCCTGCGGGACGTCAAGGGCGGCAACGACCCGAGCACCCCGGCCGCCTGGTTCTACAACAACTCGCTGATCGGCGACGTCATCCAGGTCGTCAACTCCCCCGACAAGGTCATCGCCCCGAGCAACGGCCTCAACGGCTGGAACATGTCCTGGTCGCAGTGGGTCGAGGACTGACCGACCCCCGCTCGTCGCACGCCCCGCAGGCCCCGACCGCTTCCACCGCGGTCGGGGCCTGCTGGCGTACGCGGTCCCGCGGGCGGGCCCGAGGCCGCGGGCCAGTAGGCACCCAGGGTGACTGTCCCTGGGACTGATAGTCCTGCGAGCTATGCTGGGAGATGTGAAGTCGCAGCCACTCCTCGGGCACCCCGCGTGCCTGCTGACCCAGCTCGACGTCCATGTGCAGGAGCAGGTCACCGCCCTGCTGACGCCGCTGGGCATCAGCCCGCGCCAGTACGGCGTCCTCAGCCTGCTCAGCGAGCAGGACGGGCTCAGCCAGCACGAGCTGTGCCGGGCACTGAACATCCACCGCAATGTGATGGTCGACCTGGTCGACGAGCTGGAGGCACGCGGCCTGGCCCAGCGTCGCCGCCATCCCGCTGACCGCCGCGCCCACGCCCTCCACCTGCTGCCGGCCGGCCGCCAGCTGCACGCCGAGGCCGAGGCGCTGCTCGACCGCTTCGAGGCGAAGCTGCTCGGCGGCCTCGACGTGGACGAGGCGACGGCCTTCGTCGCCCTGCTGCAGCGGGTCAGCGTCGACGCCGGGCTGATCACCCTCACCCGCCCGGGCATCACCGGCCCCTGACACCCGACCGCACCGGCGAACGCCGCCTTGCGCCGGGGCAGCGGCTCAGGCGGTGGCCGCGTAGGCCGTGACGTGGTCGATCCGCACCCTCAGGAAACGGAAAAGGTGCGCTCGCCGTGTTGCCGAGGCAATCCTAGCCTGAGGCAACGGCGGAAATGAGGGCAAATGTCACGAACCGACGAGACGGTACGCCCGGCGCTCCAGGCGGCCTGGGACCGGCCGGAGGTCGACGTCACGCTTCGCGTCAACGGCGGCAGGCACCGGTTGCGGCTGGACGCGCGGGTCACCCTGCTGGATGCGCTGCGTGACCACCTCGGCCTCACCGGGGCGAAGAAAGGCTGCGACCAGGGTGCCTGCGGGGCGTGCACCGTGCTGCTCGACGGCAAGCGGGTGGTGTCCTGCCTGGTGCTCGCCGCCCAGTGCGAGGGGCGGGAGGTCACCACCGTCGAGGCCCTTTCGCAGGGCGACGAGCCGCACCCGGTGCAGGCCGCCTTCGCCCGGCACGACGCCTTCCAGTGCGGTTACTGCACTCCCGGCCAGATCATGTCGGCGGTCGCGCTCATCGCCGAGGGGCGGGCCGGCTCCGACGAGGACGTCAAGGAGTTCATGAGCGGCAACCTCTGCCGCTGCGGCGCCTACCCGAACATCCGGGCCGCCGTGCGCGACGCGGCGGGAGGGTGACATGCGGCCCTTCGCGTACGTGCCCGCGACCGGCGCGGAGCAGGCCGTCGCCGCCGTGACGGGCGACCCCGGCGCCTCCTTCCTGGCCGGCGGCACCACCCAGCTCGACCTCATGAAGGACGGCGTCCTCGGACCCGACCGGCTGGTCGACATCAGCCGGCTGCCGCTGCGCGGCACCAGCGCCGGTGAGACGGCCCTGCGGGTGGGGGCGCTCACCACGATGGAGGAACTCGCGGCCGACCCCGTCGTCGTCCGCCGGCTGCCCTTCGTCCGTGAGGCGCTGCTGCAGGGCGCGTCGGTGCAGCTGCGCAACCTGGCGACCATCGGCGGCAACCTCCTGCAGCGGGCCCGCTGCCGCTACTTCAGGGATCCCGCGGTCGCCGCGTGCAACAAGCGCTCGCCGGGCTCCGGTTGCGCCGCCATCACCGGCGTCCAGCGGATGCACGCCGTGCTCGGCACCAGCGAGCACTGCATCGCGCTGCACGCCTCGGACCTGGCGGTGCCGCTGACCGCACTGGACGCGGTCGTCCACGTCCAGGGCGTGGGCGGGACGCGCAAGATCCCGCTGAACCGGTTCTATCTGCTGCCGGGGGCCACCCCGCAGGTGGAGAACGTGCTGGAGCACGGGGAGATGATCACCGCCGTCGAGGTGCCGCTGCTCCCCGAGACGGCCGCGTCGCACTACCTCAAGGTGCGCGACCGGGCCTCGTACGAGTTCGCCCTGGCGTCGGCCGGCGTCGCCCTGGTGATCGAGGACGGCCTGATCCGGCAGGCGCGCGTCGCGCTCGGCGGGGTGGGCACCGTCCCCTGGCGGGCGTGGGACGCCGAGGAGATCCTGCGCGGGTCCCCGGCCGACGCCGGGGTCTTCCGGGCCGCGGCGGACGCCGCGATGGCCGGCGCCCGGCCGCTGCCCGGCACGGAGTTCAAAGTCGATCTGGCCCGCCGCACCCTGGTGCGGGCCCTGGAGACCGTCGCGGGAGCGCACTCATGACCACCCTTGACGCGGGCAAGGTGATCGGCGCGGGCATCGACCGGGTGGACGCGCTGCCGAAGGTCTCCGGCACCGCCCACTACGCCAACGACTACGGGTATCCCGGCATGGCGCATGCCGCGCTGGTGCGCAGCACGGTGGCGGCAGGGCGGATCCGCGGCATCGACGCCTCCCGCGCGGAGCTGGCGCCCGGCGTCCTCGCGGTCATCTCCCATCTGAACGCGCCACGAATCCAGCCGGGCCCGATGACGCTGCTCGGCCCCTCCCCGCCCGCCCCGCTGCAGGACGACCGCGTCCTGCACCACGGCCAGCACGTCGCCGTGGTGGTGGCCGACACCGCGGAGCAGGCCAGATACGCCGCGACGCTCGTCGAGGTGGCCTACGAACCGGCCGAGGCCCGGCTCGGCATGACGGACCCGGACGCCGAGGTCGTGAGCAACCCCTGGGACCTCGACCAGCGACGCGGCGACGTGGCGGCCGGTTTCGCCGCCTCCGACGTGGTGGTCGAGGCGACCTACACCACCCCCGACAACACCAACAACCCGCTCGGGCTGATGGCCACCGTCGCGCTGTGGGACGGCGACGCGCTCACCGTCCACGACGCCACCCAGTGGACGCACAACGTGCGGACCACGCTCGCCACCGCCTTCGGCGTCCCCGAGAGCGGCGTCAGGTGCCTCACGCCTTACGTCGGCGGCGCGTTCGGGGCGGGGTTGCGGGTGTGGCCGCACGTCATCCTCACCGCGCTCGCCGCCCGCGAGGTGCGCCGGCCGGTCAAACTGGTGCTCACCAGGCCGGAGATGTTCACCTCGGTGGGCCACCGCCCGGACAGCGTGCAGCACGTCAGGATCGGCGCCACCCGCTCCGGTGACCTGATGGCGGTCCAGCACGTGAGCACGTCGTCGGTGGCGATGGAGGACGACGACTTCGAGCCGGTCTCGCTCGGCTCCGCCGTCTCCTACGCCTGCCCCAACGTGCTGACCCGCGACAGCCAGGTCCGGCTGAACATCCCCTGCCCGGGGTCGATGCGCGCCCCGGCCGAGGGCCAGGGCAACTTCGGCCTGGAGTCGGCCGTCGACGAACTCGCCTACGCCCTCGGCATGGACCCGCTCGAACTGCGGCTGCGGAACTACGCGGAGACCGATCCGCGCTCCGGACTGCCCTGGTCGAGCAAGGCCCTGCGCGAGTGCTACGAGGAGGGCGCGCGCCGCTTCGGCTGGTCGCGCCGCGACCCGGAACCCGGGTCGATGCGGGACGGCCGCTGGCTGGTCGGCTACGGGGTCGCCGGCGCCTCCTACCCCTACTACCAGGTGCCCTGCCAGGCGCGCGCCTCGATCCGCCGGGACGGATCGGCGTACGTGCGCAGCGCGGCCACCGACATCGGGACGGGCACGTACACCGTCATGACCCAACTCGCGGCGAACCTGCTCGGGTTGGAGACGTCCCGGGTGCGCTTCGGCCTCGGCGACTCGGACATGCCCTACGCACCGCAGGCGGGCGGCTCGGGCCTGACCGGGGCGCTCGGCAACGCCGTGCACACCGCCTGCGAGCGCCTGGTGAAGGACTTCCTCGACGTCGTCCGCGACGACCCGGACTCCCCGCTGCGCGGCGCCACCCTCGCCGACGTCACCGTGGGCGGCGGCCGCATCCACCGCACCGGGGCGGCCGACCAGGGCGAGTCGTACGCGGAGATCCTCGCGCGGCACGGAATCGAGGAGCTGAGCGCCGACGGGCGCAGCACCCCGCCGGACGCCGAGCACCTCGGGATGTCCACCGCCGGGGCCTTCGGGGCGAAGTTCGTCGAGGTCAGGATCGACCCCGACATCGGCGTGCTGCGGGTGGCCCGGGTCGTCTCGGCGGTCGACGGCGGCCGGATCCTCAACCGGAAGACCGCCACCAGCCAGATCATCGGCGGGACCGTGGGCGGCATCGGCCAGGCGCTGTTCGAGAACACCGAGACCGACCAGCGCACCGGCCGCATCGCCAACGCCACCTTCGGCGACTACCTGATCCCGGTGAACGCCGACATCCCCGACATCGAGGTGGTCTTCGTCGGCGGCTCCGACCGGGCAACGCCGGTGGGGACGAAGGGAGTCGGGGAGGTCGGACTGGTCGGCACCGCCGCGGCCGTCGCCAACGCGGTCCACCACGCCACCGGGCGCCGGCTGCGGTCGCTGCCGCTCACGATCGAGCAGCTGCTCCTCTGACCGCCATCAGCAGGGCCGCGGGGACCACGGACGCCGCCACCGCGACAGCCGCGCACGCCGCGACCGTGCCGCCGAGCGCCTGCCAGGGCAGCACGAGGGGCGAGTGCACGCCCAGGCCCGCCAACGCGGCCCGCATGCCGGCCAGGTCGAGCAGCGCGACCGGCAGGCCGAGGACGGCGCCGACGGCCACCACCAGCAGCGACTCGGCGGCCACCAGGCGCAGCACCTGGAGGCGGGTGGCGCCGGACAGCCGCAGCAGCGTGAGGTCGCGGGCGCGGGACGCGGTGGACATGGCCAGGGCGGCCGCCAGGGCGAGGGCGGCGTAGGCCAGGGCGATGCCCAGCGTGAGGGCGAGGCCAAGCCGTGTCGCCGCGGTGGTGTGCGGGGCGGTGGCACGGGCCCAGGCCGCGCCGGTGCGTATCTCCGCGCCCGCGACCGCCCGGTGCAGCGCGGCCGTGACCGCCGCCGGGTCCGCGGCCGGGGCCAGCCGGAAGCGGACCAGGGTGGGGGCGGCGCCCCGCGGGCTGTTGTGCGGGGTCAGGTAGACGCCGTTGCCGCCGGTCCCGGTCGCCAGCACCGCGGCGACCCGCAGGGTGCGGCGAGTGCCGTCGGCGAGCCACACGGTGACGCGGCAGCCGACGGTGTGCTGCTGCCATTCGGCGTTGACGACGATGGAGTCGTCGTCCAGGTCCGCCAACCGCCCGGCGACGAGCGGGAGTCGGGCCGTGCCCGGCAGGGTGGCCGGATCGACGGCCCAGGCGTCGGAACGGATCAGGGCGACGCCGTCCTCGCGTGTGAAGACGGTGCCGGTGGTCACCGCCGAGGCCCGGGCCACGCCCGGCACCGCGCCGGCCCGGGCGAGGGCCGCCGCGTCCAGCCCGCCGGCCGCGGTCAGCACCAGGTCGGCCGTCGTCGCCCGGCGGATCTCCGCGGACTTGGCGGCGTTCACCGTCGCCACCCCGCCCAGCAGCGACCCCGCCAGCGCCACGGTGACCAGCACCGGCCCGGCGACCGCCGCCGTGCGCCGCACCGCCGCGGCGGCCTGCTCCCGTACGAGCATGCCGCGTACAGCCAGCAGCCGCACCAACGGGCGCACCAGCGCGGGCGACAGCAGGGACACCGCGCTGATCAGCAGCATCGGGCGGCTGACGTACGACTTGCGGTGCAGCAGGTCGGAAGGGTCGCTCGTGAGCGTGTACGCCGCCAGGGCCAGCGCGCCCAGCAGCAGGGCGCCGCCCGCCACGGCCCGGCCCGGGGTGAGCGCGCGGCGGTCGGCGTCCGCCGCGCGCAACGCCTCCGCCGGCGCGGTGCGGCCCGCCCGCCAGGACGCGGCGACGCTGCCGCACAGGGCCGCGGCCACGCCGGTGGCGAAGGACACGGGGTACGGCCACAGGTGGGTGTGGCCGCTCACCGTGTACCAGCCGGGCGCCAGACCGCCGTTGACGGCCCAGCGGGCCAACAGCCGCGCGCCGTACGCCCCGCCCAGACCGCATCCGGCGGCGGACGCGGGCAGCGCGAGCAGCAGCGACTCGGCCAGCACCGTGCGGCGCAACTGGCCCGGCGTCGCGCCGATCGTGCGCAGCAGGCCGAACTCGCGGCGGCGGCCGGCCACCGACAGGGCCGTCGTGGACGACACGACGAAGACGACGACGAAGCCGGTGACGCCGGCGGACGTGCCGAGCACGACGGCGAGCGGGGTGAGGTCGTCCTGCCGGCCGCCGGGGTCCGCGGCGCGCAGCCCTTTGCCCCTCAGGACGGTGGCGCCGCCCTCCCGCGCGACCAGTGCGCTCACCCTGGCGGGGTCCGCCTGCACCGCCAACTGGCGCAGCGGCGGGTCGATTTCGGCGGCGCGGGCGTCGGTGAGGAACAGGGAGTCCTCGGTGGCGGGTGCGAGGGTGCCCACGATGTGCAGCGTGCCGCTGCCCGTCCTCACGGTGGCGCCGGGCGCCGCCCAACCGCCCGCGACGGCGGCCTCGTTCGGGGCGGTCGGGGCGCGGCCCGCGCTGAGGTGGTACCCCGCGAGGGCCGCGGTGCTCCAGGGGTGCCCCTGGATGTCCCCCGGGACGTGGTCGGCCCGCACCGGGAAAGTGCGGTCCTCGACGGTGGGGCCCAGCGCCTTCAACGCGCCCACCAGGGCGCCGGGCAACGGCACCGGCTCCGGCAGCCGCGCGCCCCGGGTGCCGCTGACGTGCAACACGTCCAGGCCCCGGACCACGGTCCTGGCCGCGGCCAAGCGCTGCGGCGCGCTCGGTGGGGGGCCGTCCAGGGCTGCGGCCAGGGCGAGGGTCGTGGCGCTCAGGAGGGCGGCGCCCAGCATCGCGGCCAACAGGTTGGCAAACGCGGCGATCTTTTGCGCCGTCGCGGCGCGGGCGTTCCACATGCGGGGGTCCTTCCGCTCTCGATCCGTCTCGCCGGTTGCGCCGGCATCGCGTCTTCCCCCCGGGGGCCGGGGGGGCTGCCACTTGCGGTGGGTCCGCTGCCTGCGGCTGCGCCGTGGCTTGTCGCGCAGTTCCTCGCGCCCCTGGGTGGGTGCCACTTGCGGTGGGTCCGCTGCCTGCGGCTGCGCCGTGGCTTGTCGCGCAGTTCCCCGCGCCCCTGGGTGGGTGCCACTTGCGGTGGGCGCGCACCTTTCCCCCGGTGGGGGCCGAGCGCGCAGTTCCCCGCGCCCCTGGGTGGGTGCCACTTGCGGTGGCGTTGCGGCTTTCGCCTCGTCGTGGTTGCGCGCGCAGTTCCTCGCGCCCCTCAGGGGGTGACCTCTGCGCGGAGGGTGCGCGTTTTTCAGGGGCGCGGGGAACTGCGCGCTCGGCCCCCACCGGGGCGCGGGCGAAATGCCATCGCAAGGGGCCGTCACCCCGGGGGCGCGGGGGAGAGGAGGCGGCCGGAGGTCAGGGTGAGGGTGGTGTCGGCGTGGGCGGCGGCCGACGGGTCGTGGGTGACCATGACGACGGTGTGGCCCTCCGTCGTCATCTGGCGGAGGAGGCCGAGGACTTCCTCCGCCGTGCGCGCGTCCAGCGCCCCCGTGGGCTCGTCGGCGAAGAGGACGTCGGGGTGGGTGGCGATGGCGCGGGCCAGGGCGACGCGCTGTTGCTGGCCGCCGGAGAGGGCCGCCGGGCGGTGGTGGGCGCGGTCGGCGAGGCCGACCGCGGCCAGGGCGGCGCGGAGTTGGGCGGGGGCGGGGCGGCGGCCCGCGAGACGGAAGGGCAGGGCGACGTTCTGCTCGGCGGTGAGCGCGGGCAGCAGGTTGTAGGCCTGGAAGACGAAGCCGACGCGGTCCCGGCGCAGCCGGGTGAGCCGGGACTCCCGCAGCCGGGTGATGTCGGTGCCGCCGATGAGCACCGAGCCGGAGGTGGGGCGTTCCAGGCCGGCCGCGCACTGCAGCAGCGTCGACTTGCCCGACCCGGAGGGCCCCGTGACGGCGGTGAAGGTGCCGCGCCCGAAGCTCAGCCTCACCCCGTCGAGGGCCGTCACCGTACGCCCGCCGACCCGGTAGCTCCGGCGCAGGTCCCTTACTTCGACCACGTCATCGTTCATGCCGGCAAGCCAACCGCCGGGAGCGGCGGCCGGCATCAGGGCGGGGGCGAGTCCTGGGGGTATGCCTGGCACCACCCCGAGGGTGGGGCCGGCCAGATCGCCGCCGGTGCGGGACGGCTCCTACCGTGGGCGGCATGCGCGGTGAGCGGAGTGTGTGGCAGGCCCTGGCCAGGCGCGGCTTCCTGGTGTCGGGGTGGCCGTGGCGGGCGGCCGGGTATCTGGCGGGCGGGGTGCTGACGGGGGCGCTGACGCTCGCCGCGCTGGCCGCGGCGCTGCTGCTCGGCGGCGCGCTCGCCGTCGTCGTGGTGGGGCTGCCGGTGCTGGCGCTGGCGGCCCTCGGCGGGATCCCGGTGGGCGCGGTCGAGCGGCGCCGGCTGCGGCTGGTGGACGCCGCGCCCGTACCGTCCCCGCACCGGGGTCCGGCCGAGCCGGGGTTCGGCAGCTGGGCGCGTGCCCGCTTCCGGGAGCGGGCGACCTGGCGGGAGCTGGGGTACGCCGCCCTGCTCGCGCTGGTGCTGTGGCCGCTGGACGCGCTCGTGCTGACCGTGGGCGTCGTGGTCCCGGCCGCGCTGCTGGCGGCCCCGGTCGCGATGGCGGTGAACGGCGGCGAGACGAAAGTGCTCAAGGCGTGGACGGTCGACGGCTGGCCGTCCGCCGCGGTGACCGCCCTGGCGGGGCTGCCGGCGCTGGCCGCCGGTGCCTACCTGGTCGGCGTGGCGGCCGGCACGCGGGCGGCGGCGGCCCGCGGCCTGCTCGTACCGGCCGACGCGGACGCGCGGATCACCGAGCTCACCCGCTCCCGGGTGCGGCTGGTGGACGCCTTCGAGGCGGAACGGCGGCGGATCGAGCGCGACCTGCACGACGGCGCCCAGCAGCGCCTGGTCGCCCTGACGATGACGCTGGGCCTGGCGCGGCTCGACGCGCCGCCCGGGCCGCTGGCCGAGCAGCTGGCGAAGGCCCACGAGCAGGCGGGTGCGGCCCTGGCGGAACTGCGCCGCCTGATCCACGGCATCCACCCGCAGGTGCTGGCCGACTACGGCCTCGCCGCGGCCGTCGCGGACGCCGCCGACCGCTCCCCCGTCCCGGTGGACGTCGACCTCGACCTGCCCGTACGCCTGCCGCAGGCGGTGGAGGCGGCGGCGTACTACGTGGTGTGCGAGGCGCTGGCGAACGTCGCCAAGCACAGCGGCGCCACCCGGGCGCGGGTCAGCGGCGGCCACCGAGGCGGGCGGCTGACCCTGACCGTCCACGACGACGGCCGCGGCGGCGCGGCGGCGGCGCGCGGGCCGGACGCGCACGGCAGCGGTCTGACCGGGCTGGCGGACCGGGTGTCCGTGGTGTCCGGCACACTGGCCCTGGCCAGCCCGCCGGGCGGCCCGACCCGACTGCGTGTGGAGATCCCGTGCGAACCGACGCCGACGCCACCGCCGCAGCGGGCGGCACCGCGCTGACCGTCGTGCTCGCCGAGGACAGCGTGCTGCTCAGGGACGGCCTCACCGGGGTGCTGGGCCGGTTCGGCCACCGGGTGGCCGCCGCGGTCGGCGACGCGGACGCGCTCCTCGCGGCGGTCGAGGAGCACCGCCCCGACATCGTGCTGACCGACGTCCGTATGCCGCCCGGCTTCCAGGACGAGGGCCTGCGGGCGGCCGTACGGCTGCGGGCGCGGCGGCCCGGGCAGCCGGTGCTGGTGCTCAGCCAGTACGTGCAGCGGACGTACGCCGCCGACCTGCTGGACTCCGGCGACGGCAGCGGCGTCGGATACCTGCTCAAGGACCGGATCGGCCAGGTCGGCCAGTTCGTCGCCGCCGTCGAGGAGGTGGCGGCGGGCGGCACGGTCGTCGACCCGGAGGTCGTACGGCAGCTGCTGCGGCGCCGCCGTGACCCGCTGGAACGGCTCACGCCGCGGGAGCGCGAGGTGCTGGCGCTGATCGCCCAGGGCCGCTCCAACGGGGCCATCGCCCGGGACCTGGTGGTCTCCGACGCGGCGGTCGGCAAGCACATCGGGAGCATCCTCGGCAAGCTCGATCTGCCCGTCGCCGACGACACCCACCGCAGGGTGCTGGCCGTACTCGCCTTCCTCCGAGCGTGAAAACCTGCCGTCGGCCCGGTAGGGTTCCTTGTGCGGCCGGGCCAAGCCCGGCGATTCCCCAAGAAGGTGTTCGTGCCCCCTGAACCCCCGCCGCGGGCCACCGACCGGCTTGACGACGACGACTACCCGGCGTACACGATGGGTCGTGCCGCCGAGATGATCGGCGCCACGCCCAGCTTCCTGCGGGCCATCGGCGAGGCCCGGCTGATCACTCCGCTGCGTTCCGAGGGCGGTCACCGCCGCTACTCCCGTTATCAGCTGCGCATCGCCGCCCGGGCCAGGGAGCTGGTCGACTCCGGTACGCCGGTCGACGCCGCGTGCCGGATCGTCATCCTGGAGGACCAGCTGGACGAGGCCAGGCGGCTCAACGAGGAGATGCGCGGCCGGCTGCCGACCGGCGAGCGGCAGGGCGACGGCACCGGCTGAGCATTTCTGTCCCCGCCACGGCAGAAACTGTCGGAATCCGCGGTGAGGGTTTATGGCACGGCGGGCTCAGCGAAATGACATCCCGCGCCTGTCCGGTTGCGCCGTGCTACGGTGGAAGCAGTTGCAGTCGTGGTTCCCAAAGCTTTGATTCCGGTGCGTTTCTCCGGACGGGGTAATCATTTCAGCGACACCGGGTCTGCGCAGTGCGGGCCTGGCGGTATTGCCCCAAGGAGAATTTAGAAAAATGGCTACTGGCACCGTGAAGTGGTTCAACGCGGAAAAGGGCTTCGGCTTCATCGAGCAGGACGGCGGCGGCGCCGACGTCTTCGCCCACTACTCCAACATCGCTGCCTCCGGCTTTCGTGAGCTGCAGGAAGGCCAGAAGGTGACCTTCGACGTCACCCAGGGCCAGAAGGGTCCGCAGGCCGAGAACATCGTTCCCGCCTGACGCACCCCGCACCAGCACATCCGGGTCCGCACCTTCGGGTGCGGACCCGGGTTCGTGTTCCGGCCCGTTCCTGCAATTCCCCGCGTCGCGGACCCCCACACGGACCGCCGCACCGGGAATTCCTCGATACGCGCCGCATCGAGGAAAGGCTTGCATGAATCGTCAGGCACGTGACAACGAACGGTATTCCAGAACTTCCCGCGGCACCGGCGGTGCGCGCGGATCCGCCGGCTCGGGCGCTGCCCGGGGCTCCGGCGGGGCGCGCGCCGGCGGCTACGGCCGAGGTGGCGGCGCGCAGCGGCCCGCCTCCCGTCCCGCGGTCCGGCAGGGCGAATTCGCCATGCCCGTCACCGTCACGCCGGCGCTGCCCGCGGTCGCGGCGTTCGACGAGCTGCGGATACCCCTCCCGGTACTGAAGGTCCTCAGCGCCCAGGGCGTGACCGAGCCCTTCCCGATCCAGGCCGCCACCCTGCCCAACACCCTCGCCGGGCGCGACGTGCTCGGCCGGGGCCGTACCGGCTCCGGCAAGACGCTGGCCTTCGGGCTCGCGCTGCTGGTCCGCACCTCCGAGGTCGGCCGGCGCGCCGAACCGCGCCGCCCGCTCGGCCTGGTCCTGGTCCCGACCAGGGAACTGGCCCAGCAGGTCACCGACGCCCTCACCCCGTACGCCCGCACGCTGGGCCTGCGGCTGACCACCGTGGTCGGCGGCATGTCCATCGGCCGGCAGTCGACGGCGCTGCGGCGCGGCGTCGACATCGTGATCGCCACGCCCGGCCGGCTCGCCGACCTGATCGAACGCGGCGACTGCCGGCTCGACGAGGTCGGCATCACCGTCCTGGACGAGGCCGACCAGATGGCCGACATGGGCTTCATGCCGCAGGTCACCCGGCTGCTCGACCAGGTGCGCCCGCAGGGGCAGCGGATGCTGTTCTCGGCCACCCTGGACCGCAACGTCGACCTGCTCGTCCGGCGGTATCTGCACGACCCGGTCGTGCATTCCGTCGACCCGGCGGCCGGCGCGGTCACCACCATGGCGCACCACGTGCTGCACGTGCACGACGCGGACAAGTACGCCACCACCACAGAGATCGCCGCCCGCGACGGGCGGGTGCTGCTCTTCCTCGACACCAAGCACGCGGTGGACCGGCTCACCACGCACCTGCTCAACAGCGGGGTACGGGCCGCAGCCCTGCACGGCGGCAAGTCCCAGCCGCAGCGCACCCGCACGCTGGCCCGCTTCAAGACCGGCGACGTCACCGCGCTCGTCGCCACGAACGTCGCGGCCCGTGGCATCCACATCGACGACCTCGACCTGGTCGTCAACATCGATCCGCCCAGCGATCACAAGGACTATCTGCACCGGGGCGGCCGGACCGCCCGTGCGGGCGAGTCGGGCAGCGTCGTCACCCTCGTGCTGCCGCACCAGCGCCGGGAGATGGCGCGGCTCATGGCCGCGGCCGGGATCACGCCCGAGGTCACCCAGGTCCGCTCGGGTGAGGCCGCACTGACCCGCATCACCGGCGCGCAGGCGCCGTCCGGCGTCCCGGTGCCCGTGACGCCGGCCCCCGCGGCCACGTCCCCCCGGTCGGCGTCCGCCCGGTCCCGCGCCGGGCGGCGGCCCGCACGCCGTAGGTCCTGAACGTCCCCCTCTTCTCGAACTCCGCGGAGGCATCATGCGTTGCGTCATCGCCCGCTTCTCTTTCGACCTCATCAAGGACGAGGTCGAGAAATCCATGAGCGGGGTCAAGCCGGAGGCTGTCACGGAGGCGTCCGTGACCATCGGCCGCAAGCAGTACCCCGTCAAGCAGGTCGGGGCGATCATCACCGGTCAGGACCGGCGTGACTTCACCACCACGGAGGTCGTCCGCGCCCTCACCCGCCTCGGCTTCACCTGCCACCCGGCCCCCACCCCTTCCCCGACCCTCTGACGCAGTCGTTCCCCTTTGGCCCCGGTGCCCCCTGGCGATTGCCCCTTGCACTGGCGCCGCCGCTCCCGCACCGCGGTGGTTGCGCCGGCAGTTCCCCAGCGCCCCTGAAAACACTTCCTCCGCCAGGGAGCAACACCTGGCGGAGGAGCAAACGCGCCCGAAGGGGCGCGAGGAACGGCGCGACAAGCCCCCACGGCGGGAGGCGGCGCCGCCAGGGCAAGGGGCACCCCGGGGCCGCCCGGCTCAGGCTCGCGCCAGCAACTCGCGGAGGTCTGAGAAGATGCGGTCGTGAGCCGCCAGGGCAGCGGGGTCGTCCAGGTCCATGCCCTGGATGAAGCCATGCGGCAGCCCCGCTTCGCGGCGGTGCCGCACTGCCACCCCCGCAGCGGCAAGCCGCTGCGCATAGGCCTCCCCCTCGTCACGCAGAGCGTCATGTTCCGCGGTGACGATCAGTGCGGGCGGCACGCCCGCGAGATCCACCGCGTGCAGCGGACTCGCGCGGCTCGGGCACGTAGGACGCAACAAAGAAGGCCAGGACATCGACGTCCAGGTCGTATTCGGTGCCCTTCTCGGTGATCGAGGGCCGACTGAGCGTCAGGTCGGTGTTGGGGCAGATCAGCGCTTGGAGGGCGGGCAGCGGGCCGCCCGCGTCCCGTAGCGCGAGGCACGCGGCGGCAGCGAGGAAGCCGCCCGCGCTGTCCCCGGCGACCGCGGCGGGTCGCGCCCGGGTCAGGGACGGCGACGGCGTCCTCCAGGGCGGCCGGGTGCGGATACTCGGGGCGAGCCGGTAGTCGACAGCGAGGACGTCGACGTCGCAGGCGGCGGCGATCCGCCGGCAGGTGCGGTCGTGAGTGTCGAGGTCGCCGAAGACGAAGCCGCCACCGTGTGGGAACACCACCAGCGGCAGCCCTTCCCCGCCGGGCTGGTAGCGGCGCAGCGCCAGCCCGCCGGGTCCGGTGATGTCGTCGACAGCGGCCAGCTCGGGCCCCCTGGCCCGGGTGGCGCGCCGCTCCCGCGCACCGTCCCGCGACTGCGTGAGGTCAGGTCCGGGACAAGGCGGTCAGGGTGACCTGGACCAGGCGGTGGACCGCGGCCTTTGAGGGGAGGGTGCGGGCTGCGGTCGTGGCGGAGAGGCAGAAGCGGGCCAGTTCGGGGGGCGGGACGTCGTCGCGGAGGTGGCCGGATGCCGCGGCTTCGGCGATCAGGGCGGCGACCAAGTCGGTGACGTGCTGCTCGGCGCCGGTGACGCGGTCGCCGCGGTGCAGCGCGGCGGCGAGCTCGTGCACGGGGTGCTCGTAGTAGATCATGGCGTACGCGCCGAGGACCGCGGCGAGCCGCCCGGCGGCGTCCCCGCGGGCGGCGGGGGCGGCGGTGAGCCGGGCGAGATGCGCGGCGACCTGGCGTTCGTGCCAGGTGGCCAGGATCGACTCGACGTCGGGGAAGTATTTGTAGAGCGTGGCCCTGCCGATCCCGGTGCGCGCGGCGACCGCCGACATCGTCACCCTGGTGAGCCCGCGCTCGGCGACCAGCGCGGCCGCGGCGTCGAGCGTCGTGTCCCGCACCGCGCTGCGGTGCGCCTCGATCGTCTCGTTCCAGAGTTTCGGCACACCGGCAGTTTAAGGGGCACATACTGCGCCGGGGGTGACGGAGTGTATCGATCCGCCGCGGTCGGCGAAGCCCCCTGCGGACCGCGCCCCGCGCGCTAGAGTTCCCAGCAGGTTCGTGGACCTCGGCACGGGGCGGTGGAGTGGGCCGGCGATTCTTCTTGGCACTGGGGAGCAGGCGGTACCGCCACCTGCCCGAGGACGAGCAACTTCCCTCCGTGCCGGGCGACATCCGTGCGGTGACCGACCTATTCACCGGCGTCGGCTATCAGCATGTGCTGCCCGGCCTGGGCGACTACGACGGCGCCGAGCAGATCCGGCAGAAGCTCGCGCACTGGTCGGAGGACGCCGGCCTCACTGGCGAGGACATCGTCGTGCTGTACTTCGCAGGACACGGCTCCGTCGAGGAGCGCGACCGGCACTATCTGCTGTGCTGGGACTCCCTGGACGGGCAGTTGGCGACCAGCGCGCTGGCCACCGAGGACCTGGTGCGGATCCTGTGCCGGGGCAGCCTTCGCAATCTGCTGCTGGTCCTGGACACCTGCGCCGCCGGTGCAGGCGGCGGTGAGGCCTCCGCGGTGGCGCTGCGGTCGATCGCTTACCGCAACGCGGACGCCGACTCCGCCGGACTGTGGTTCTTGACGTCCGCGCGGCGCAAGGACATCGCCGAGGACGGCGCCTTCGCGGCCGCGCTGACCGAGGCGGTGGGGACCACCACGGGCCGCACCGGGCAGCGGCAGCCGTATCTGGACCTGACCGAGCTGGTGAAGGCGGTCAACGAGCGCTTCGACGGGGAAGGCCGCGGCCAGCGCGCGGAGTTGGCCTGCGCGCTGGTGACGAACCTGGCGCCCTTCCTGCCCAACTCCGGCTACCAGGAGGAACTGCCCCCGATCGGCACCGACCTGGAGGTACAACGCCGGGTCGCCGCACGGGACATGTCCGAGCACTTCGGGCCGCGGTCGCGCGGAGTGGAGTTCGAGTCGGAGCAGGGGCTGTACTTCAGTGGCCGAGTGCGGGTGCTGTCGGAGCTAGTCGACTGGCTGACCGACGGCGAGGGCGACGGGCGCGGCCGGGTGGTCACCGGCAGCCCGGGCTGCGGCAAGTCCGCGGTGCTCGGCCGGATCGTCGCGCTATCCGACCGCCACTACCGCGGCCGGCTGGACCTGACCGGCGTCGACCCGGCGACGGTGGTGCCGACCGACTGCGTGGCTGCGGCCGTGCACGCCAGGCACAAGCGCCTCGAAGAGGTCGTGGAGCGGATCGCCGGCGCCCTCGGCGTCGCGTCGGACGGCGCAGCGGCCCTGCTCCAGGAGCTGACAAGGCGCGGCAGGCAGGGTCCGCCGCTGGTGATCGTGGTAGACGCGGTGGACGAGGCCGGCTCCGACACCGCGGCCGACGCCGGCGGCCACGGGGAGCCGCGCCGGATCACTCGGGAGCTGCTGCGCCCGATGTCGGAGATCCAGGGCGTACGGCTGCTGGTCGGCACCCGGCACGAGCTGGTCACCCCGCTCGGTCCGAACTTCGTGTGCGTGGACCTCGACAGGCCCGGCTACCGCGCCAGCGCGGAGGATGTGGCCGGCTACGTGACCAGAGTGCTGCTCGCCGACGAGGAGCCCGGTGCCCGCAGCCTCTACCGCGGGCGGCGGGAGCTGGCCACGGCGGTGGCCAGGGGTGTCGCGGACAAGGCGGCGGGCGTCTACCTCTACGCCCGCATGACCGCCCGCGCGCTGCGGCTGGACGAGGAGCCGGTCGACGTCGAAGCGCCCGGCTGGCTGGACTCACTACCCAAGGGGTTCGGCGCGGCCTTCGACGACTACCTGAGCCGTTTCGGCCCGGACGAGCCCCGGGTGCGGCGGATGCTGCTCGCGCTGGCCTTCTCCGAGGGCAAGGGGCTGCCCCGGGGCCAGACCTGGACCGCGCTCAGCTCGGTGATCTCCGGGGTGCGCTGCACCGAGGAGGACGTCTCCTGGGTGCTGGACATCGCCCAGGCGTATATCGCCGAGGTCATCGACGACGACCACCGCTCGGTCTACCGGCTCTACCACAAGGCACTGGCCGAGCATCTGCGGGCGACCGCGGCCCGGCCGCCGGAGGACATCCAGCGGCTGGTCGTAGAGGCGCTGCGCTCGCTGGTCCCGGCGGCCGCGGCCGGCCAACAGGACTGGCTCACCGCCGTCCCCTACGTACGCCAGCACCTGTCCACCCATGCGGCCGCCGCCGGCGCGCTGGCCAGCCTCGCCGACGACCCTGGCTTCCTGCTGGCGAGCGAACCGCTGGCGCTGCTGCGGGCGTTCGCCTCCGTCGAGGGCGAGGGCCCGCGGCGCATCCGCAGCGCGTACGAGCAGGTCGCGCACCGGCTGACCGCCGACCGTACGATCGGCGAGCGGGCCGCCGACCTGCAACTGTCCGCCCGCCGCTGCGAGGCGGGCCCGCTGGCGGACCGGATCGACGCGCTCGACGTCTCGGTCCCGTGGTCGGCCCGCTGGGCGTGGTGGTCCTCCAGCGGCGCGCACCGGGTGCTGAGCGGGCACACCAAGGAGGTCAACTGCGTGGCCACCGGCGAGCTGGACGGCCGGCCGATCGCGGTCACCGGCAGCGAGGACGGCACCGCGCGGGTGTGGGACCTGACCACCCAGCGCCAGATCGGCGAGCCGCTGACCGGCGGCCTGCCGGTGCACGCGGTCGCGATCGGCGACCTCGGCGACTACACGGTGGCGCTGACCGGTTCGGTGGACGGCACGGTGAAGGTCTGGGACCTCTCGACTGGGCAGGCGTATGGTGCGCCGCTCACGGGGCACACCAACCGCGTCACCAGCGTGGTCACCGGCGCCGTCGACGGCCGCCCCGTGGTGCTCACCGCCAGCGGCGACGGCACCGCCCGGATCTGGGACCTGGTCGATCGGCGGCAGCTCGGCGCGCCGCTCGCTGCGCACCGGCGCACGGTGAACGCGGCCGCCCTCGGCGAGCTGGAGGGGCGGCCGATCGCCCTCACCGGTGGCGAAGACCAGGCCGTCTACGTCTGGGACCTCAGAGGCATCTTCGACGGCGGCGACGCACGGGTCGACGGCACCGCGCTGATCGGCTCGGCGGGAGCAGTCGGCGCGCTGTGCGTGACCGTGGTGGAGGGCAGGAGCGTCGCCCTGGTCGCGGACAACTCGCAACGGCTCAGCCGCTGGGACCTGGTCGACCGCCGCCAGATCGGCGACCCCGTGCTGATGCTCTCCTTTCCGCTGTCCGTGGTGGCCGGCGAATTCAGGGGGCGCCCGGTGGTACTGACCAGCACGTTCCGGGATGTGCAGTTGTGGGACGCGCAGACGCTCCAGCAGCTGTCCCAGCCGCTGCGCGGCCACGTCGAGGGGATCAGTGCGGCGGCACTGGTGAGCCGTCCCGACGCGTTCCTGGCCGTCACCGTCAGCAGGGACCGCACCGCCCGCATCTGGGATCTCGCCACGGACCAGCCGGAAGAAGGGCACAGCGGGGAGATCCGCTGTCTGTCGTACGCCGAGATCGACGGACGGCCGCTGCTGGCCACCGGCAGTTCGGACACCACCGCCCGGCTGTGGGACCTGCGGACCCGCGACCATGTCGGGGCCCCAATGAGCGGGCACTCGGGCACCATCACGACCGTGGCTCTCGGGGCCGTAGGGGGTCGCGCGGTCGTCGCGACCGGCGGCAGCGACACCACCGTCCGGCTCTGGGACCCCCTGTCGGGGGCGGCACTGCGACCGCCGCTGCGGGGCCACACCAACGCGGTGCGGTGTGCGCAATTCGGCGCGCTCGACGGTGCGCCCGTCGTGGTCAGCGGCGGTGAGGACGGCACAGTAAGGGTGTGGGACGCTGCCTCGGGGGAGCCTGCGGGTCCACCACTGGCCGGCCATCTGGGCGACATCGACCACCTCGGAGTCCGGGCGACCGGTCCGGGGATGGAGATCGTGCTCGCCACGTCGCAGGGCCACGCATACGTGTGGCAGCTGGGCGGCGACACACCCTGGCCCGCCGAGCCACGCGCCCGCTTCGCGGTGGAGGACCTGGGCCAGTCCGCTTTGATTTTCGGCATGGGCTTCCACGGCACCTGCCCGGTCGCCATGACCACCCGCCGGGACAACAGCGTCTACCTCTACGACATGCGCGACGGCTCGGTACTGGGCACCCCGCTGACCGGGCACACGAGGATGCCCTCAGCCGGTTCGTTCGGCTGGATCGGCACCACCCCGGTCCTGGTGACCACCTCTCCCGACGACACCGTGCGGATCTGGGACATGGACACCGCGCAGCAGCTGTACCCCGCCCTGGGCATGTATGTCGAGGGCTACATCCGCCCCGGCCGGCCGCCGCTGCTCGCGCGCGCTGATGGCAAGACTCTGCTGCTACTCACGAGTGCCGGCACGGTACGGGTCTGGGACGCGGAAGCCCTGCAACCCGTGGGGGAACCGCTGTCCGGTACCGATCGCGCGCTGCGGTCGGTCGACATCCTGGAGGCCGAGCCGGGCAAGGCCGTGGTCGTCACGGTGGCGGAGGACGGTGTGGTGCGGACGCATGACCGGGAGCGGGGCCGGCAGGTCGCTGCGCATCTCGTGTCGACTGCGGGCACGGCCCATTATGCGAGCGCGGCAGTGCTGGGCGGGGACAGCGTGGTGGTTCGCGGCGACATGACGGCGACCGAGGTGTGGAGCCTCGCGTCCCGCCGGCGGCTCGGCAGGCGTCCCGGCGAGTACCAGGGCTCCTGCGCCCTGTCGGTGGGCAACGGCGGGAACGTGGTCATCTCGGTGACAGAGGAGTACACGCTCGACATCTGGAGCTTGCGCACACTGGCTCCGCTGCGGCCACCGATGGCCGGCCACACCGCCGCAGTGATGGCACTGCAGGCGGGGACGGTCGGGGGGCGGCCCGTCGTGGCGAGCGCGTCCGGGGACGGAACGGTCAGACTGTGGGATCCCGTGCTGGGCGAAGTGCTCGGCGAACCGTTCGGCGGGCACCAAGAGGGCGCCCAAAGCGTCGACTTCGCCCGGCTCGACAACCACGACATGCTGCTGACCGGCGCGGGCGACGGCCGAGTGCGGCTGTGGGACATCGCGGGTCGGCGTGAAGTCGGCCTGGAGCTGGTCCCGTTCACCTCGGCGGTGACAGCGATCCGTACCGCGGTGGTGCACGGCTCGCCGGTCGCGGTGGCGGCCGACCGCTACGGGACGATGCGAGTCTGGGACATGAGCTCCCGCTCCTGGACCGCCGAGATCGACATCGGCAGCGGCATAAGGGGCATCGCCGTCGACGACAGTGGCCAGATCTGCGCCGCCACCGCCATGGGCGTGGTCGCCCTGCGGCTGACCCCGACCGGGCTGGCCACCCAGCAGCGGGCGGTCGCCCGGTGAGCCGGGTGGTGCTAGTGCACGGCATCGCCCAGCAGGTCAAGGGCCCGGAAACGCTGCTGGCCGAGTGGTATCCGGCGCTTTGCGACGGCCTGACCCTGGCGTCCTACCCGACCCCGGACGAGCCGGGCGGCGGGGCGGGTACGTTCCGGGCAGCGGGCGAGACCGGGACCTCGAAGGGCCCCGGGCCGGCGCGCGGGCCATGTGCCAGCGCAGCGCGTACATCCGGGCCCGGCGCGGGGCCGGGGGTTGCGCGGGAGGATGTCGCGATGGCGTTCTACGGGGACCTGTTCCGGCCGCGCGGGCATCGCGGGGTCGGGGAGGCCGAGCTGGGCGCGTCGGACGTGACCGACGGGCTGGAGCGCGAGCTGCTGCTCCGGTGGTGGACGGCGGCGGCCGGGCAGGACAGCCGGGTGGCCGGCCCGGCGGCAGCAGCGCGGCTGCGGACGCCGCTGCTGGTACAGCGGGCGCTGGACGCGCTCAGCCACTCCGCCTTCTTCGCCGGGCTCGGCGAGCGCGCGATGATCGGCAGCGCCCGCCAGGTTCGGCGGTACTTCACCGAGCCGGCGATCCGCGCCGCCGCCCGGGAGCGGCTGGCTAGGGCGGTCACCGCCGACACCGAGCTGATCATCGCGCACTCGCTCGGCACCGTCGTGGCGTACGAGACGCTGTGCGCCCATCCCCAATGGCGGCGGCCAGCCCTGATCACCCTGGGCTCGCCGCTGGCGGTCCCGCGGCTGATCCTGGACCGGCTCAGCCCGCCGCCCGGGGCGGCCCCGGTGCCAGTCCGCAGCTGGACCAACATCGCCGACTCCGCCGACGTCGTCGCGCTGGCCAAACGCCTCGACCCGGTCTTCGGCGGCGGCATCGACGACATTGCCATCCACAACGGCGCCCACGCGCACGACGTCCGCCCCTATCTGACCGCCCGTGAGACCGGGCAGGCGGTGGCGCGGGCGCTGTGATCACCCGGTCGGGCGTAGCGGGGTCAGGGCGATTCGCCGGTGGTGGCAGGGGCCGGCGGCCGGGCGGCGGTCGTGGCGTACGCGCCCGGCAGGCGGGGCGTCCGGGACGCAGGCAACATCCGTAACAACACCGCACACCGAGGAGTGGACGCACGATGACTGGCGAGCTGCAGGGCAGGACCGCCGTGGTGACCGGGGCGAGCAAGGGGATCGGGTTGGCCGTGGTGGCGGCGCTGGCGGGGGCTGGGGCGCAGGTGGTCGCGGGGTCCCGCGGGACCTCGGCCGAGCTGGACGCGCTGGTGGACGGCGGCAGCGTCGAGTGGGTGGCGGTGGATCTGTCGGAGCCGGCGGCCGCCGGCCGGCTGGTGGACGCGGCCGGCGGGCGGATCGACATCCTGGTCAACAACGTCGGGTCGGCCCCGGCCCGCACCGGCGGCTTCCTGTCGGTGACCGACGAGGACTGGGCGCGGACGCTGGACCTGAACCTGCTGGCGGCGGTGCGGGTCACCCGTGCGGCGCTGCCGCTGATGGTGGCGGCGGGCCGCGGCAGCGTGGTGACGGTCGGCTCGGTCAACGCCACCCTGCCGGACCCGCTGGTCATCGACTACAGCGCGGGCAAGGCGGCGCTGGTCGCCTTCTCCAAGGCGCTGTCGAAAGAGGTCGGGCCGCAAGGGGTGCGGATGAACACGGTGAGCCCGGGCCCGGTGGAGACCGATCTGTGGCTGGGCGGCGGCGGGGTGGCCGCGAACGTGTCCGCGGCCTCGGGCGGCGATCCGAAGGACGTGGTCGCGGCTGCCGCGGGCTCGATGGTGACCGGGCGGTTCACCCGGCCGGCGGAGGTCGCCGACCTGGTGCTCTTCCTGGCCGGTGACCGGGCGGGCAACATCACCGGCAGCGACTTCCTGATCGACGGCGGTCTCATTCCGACCTGGTGACGGCCGGGAGTGCACAGTGCCGCCGGGTGCCCATGCACCCGGCGGCACTGGCGTTCATCAGGCCCGCGTCAGGCGTTCCACACCTGCAACTCCGAGAGCTGGCCCGCGGGCCAGCCGTCGTTGGCGGTGACGGTCACCCGGATGTAGCGCTGGGTGGACGCGGTGAAGGTGATCGTGACGGTGTTGTTCGCGCCCGGGGTGAAGGCGTAGGACGCGGACGACTTGAGGGTGGTGAAGCTGCTGCCGTTGGTGCTGCCGCTGATCGACAGCGTCTCGTTGCGCGCGCCCCAGCCGGCCGGCAGTTGCAGGACGACCTTGCTCACGCTCTGCGCCGAGCCGAGGTCGACCTGCGCCCACTGCGGGAAGGCGTTGTTGGCGCTCTCCCAGTAGCTGGCCTGGTTGCCGTCGGTCAGGTTCGACGACGGGTAGACGTCGGCGTGGCTGGACTCGCTGGTGGGCCGGCCGGCTGCCAGGTTGGTGCTGACCGTCCCGGTGCCGGTGCCCGTCAGGGCCACGGTGGTCGGGTTGTTGGCGGCGTTGCTGTTGATGGTCAGCGTGCCGTTGCGGGTGCCGGACGCGGTCGGGGTGAACTTCACCGCGACCGTGCAGCTGGCGCTCGCCGCCAGCGAGCTGCCGCAGGTGTTGGTCTGCGAGAAGTCGCCGGAGGCGGTGACCGAGCTGATCGCGGCCGTGGCCGTCCCGGTGTTGGTCACCGTCACGTTCTGGGCGCCGCTGGTGGTGCCGGGCGCCTGGGAGGCGAAGGTGAGCGAGGACGGGGTGACGGCCAGGGTCGCGGACGTCGGGTTGGTGCCGCCGCTGCCCGGGAAGACCTGGAGTCCGGACAGCTGGGCCGCGCTCCACCCGGAGTTGGCCGTGATGTTGACCCGCACGTAGCGGGCGGTGGCCGCGGTGAAGGTGATGGTCACCGTGTTGTTGTCGGCGCTCGGGTCGAAGGTCCGCCCGGCGGACGCCGACAGGGTGCTGAAGGAGTTGCCGTCGGTGGAGCCCTGGACGGACAGCGTCTCCGTACGGGTCGCCCACGCGGTGGACGGCGGCAGCTTCAACGTGACCTTGCCGACGCTGTAGTTCTGGCCGAGGTCGACCTGGACCCACTGCGGGAAGGCGCCGTTGGCGCTCTCCCAGTACGTGGAGGCGTCCGCGTCGGTGACGTTGCCGGGGACGAAGGTGCCGTTGCTGGAGCTGGCGGTCGCCGTGTGGCCGGCCGCGACGTCGGTGCTGCTGTCGATGCCGGCGCCGCTCAGCGCGACCGTGGTCGGGCTGTTGTTGGCGGTGCTGGTCAGCGTCAGCGTGCCGTTGCGCGTGCCGCCGGCGGTCGGCTTGAAGGTCACGGTCACCGCGCAGGTCGCGCCGACCGCGAGCGAGGAGCAGTTGTTGGTCTGGGTGAAGTCACCCGTCGCCGCGATGGCCGAGATGCTGGCCGCGCTGGTGCCGGAGTTGGTGACGGTCACCGTCTGCGGGGTGGCGCTGGAGCCGACGACCGTGCCGGCGAAGGACAGATTCGCCGGGTTGGTGTTCAGCACCGGGCCGGGCGCGATGCCGGTGCCGGTCAGCGTGACGGTGCTGGTGTTGCCGCCCGCGGTCACGGTCAGGGTGCCGTTGCGCTCCCCGCTCGCGGTCGGGTGGAAGGTGACGCTGACGGTGCAGGAGCCGTTGGCCGGCACCGAGGAGCCGCAGGTGTTGGTCTGCGCGAAGTCGCCGGAGGCGGACAGCGCGGAGACGGCGGCGGCCGAGCCGGTCGGGTTGGAGACGGTCACGGTCTGCGTGCCGCTGGTCGAACCGGTCGCGACGGAACCGAAGTTGAGCGCGCCCGGGGTGGCCGTGACGCCGCTGGCCGGGTAGGGCGGGAAGACCGGGGTGGGGAAGCCGCCGCAGAAGGGCGTGCCGGTGATGCCGGAGTTGCCGCCGCCGTCGGTGACGGCGAAGTTGCCGCCCTCGCAGCTGTAGACGGGTGTCGAGGCGCCGACGCCGGTCGCGGTGACGTTGGTGAACTTCGCGGCGCCGCCGGTCTGTTCCTGCAGGGCGAAGGTGCCGGTGCCCGCGATGGTCACGTTGTTGAGGTTGACCCCGCTGACGGTGCCCTCGACCCACTGCACGGCTTCGTAGGGGCTCTGCTCGATCAGCAGGTTGCTGACGTTGATGGGCCCGGTGATGGCGCCCTGGCTGCCGTCGAACCACAGCGCTCCGACACCGAACTGCCAGTTCGGGTCGAGGCTGCCGGCCCGGATGATGGTGTTGTTGGAGATGGTGGTGGTGCCGACCGGCGTGGAGGTGAAGCGCTGGCCGACGTGGATGCCGCCGCCCTGCGCGAGGCCGGTGTCCTGCACCAGGTTGCCGCTGACGGTGTTGTCGTGGCCGCCGTAGATCGCGATGCCGTTGGCCAGGATCTGCGTCTCGACGGTGTTGTTGGAGATCGTGTCGTTGGCGTCGGCGCCCAGCGCGGAGTCCGCCCAGGTGGCGATGCCGTCGTCACCGGTGTTGCGGATCTCGCTGTTGGTGATCGTCGAGTTGGTCACGCCGCCGTGGAAGTTGATGCCGTCGGCGGTGGTGTCGCGGATGCGCAGCCCGGACAGGGTCAGCTTGTCCATCGGGCCGTCCAGCCAGGCGCCGACCTTGAGGTGGTCGATCCACAGGCTGGAGACCGAGGAGTTGCTGAGCGCTCCGCCGATGCCGTTGACCTGGTCGCAGTCGTTGCGGGTGCCGACCTGGCCGAAGATGGCGAAGTTCGACAGGTGGACGTTGCTGCTGACGCCGCGGTTGCCGCCGACGCCGCAGCTGTCGGGCTCGCCGAGGCCGTAGAAGCCGGGGGCCGCGCCGGTGACCGTGGAGTACCACATGCCCGCGCCGGCGACGGTGACGTTGTCGACCGTGATGTGCCGGGGGATGTTGTACGTGCCCGGCGGGATCCACACGGTGCCGCCGGGGCCGGCCGCGCTGATGGCCGCGTTGAAGGCCGCGGTCGAGTCGCCGGCGCCGGTCGCGTCGGCGCCCTTGCTGGTGACCGACACCGAACCGGAGGGCTGCGGGAGGGCCGCACCGACCTGCTCGAAGTCGGCGAAGTCGATGGTGGTGGCGGCGCTGCCGCCGCTGGTCTGCAGGGTGAAGGTGGTGCCGGCCGGATAGGTCTGCGGCAGCAGCCGGTGGGCCTCGTCGTAGAAGTGGTGCGGGTTGCTGCCGGGCTGGTTGGTGAACGGGTAGCTGCCGTAGTACCAGCTGTAGGCGTTGGTCAGGGTGAAGTCGGGCTGGGCGGCGCCGTTGATGGCGAAGGACAGCGGGGCGGTGTAGACCGAGCCGCCGGAGCCGTCCGGGATGCTGTAGCGGAAGTCGATCGAGTTGGTCGCCACCGGGGTGGTGAAGGTGACGAACTTCCCGCTGCCCGACAGCGTGACGGCCTTGCGGTACGAGGCCTCGTCGGCGAGCTGGCCCGCGAGCCAGCTCGGGCCGATCTGGCTGCCGTTGGTGGCGGAGTTCTCGGCCTGCACCTCGACGTAGGGCAGGCTCGCGCCGCTGCCGCCGGTCGCGGCGGCGTAGGCGGGGGTGGCGGCGCTCAGGGCGAGCACACCGCCGGTGGTGAGCAGGGCGGTGCTGCCGACGACGGCGACCGCTCTTCTCAGGCCGGTGCGGCGGGGCGAACCGCCTGATCGTGGTGGCCTTCTGCGGCCTCGGAGGAAGGGGGGCGTACGGAACATCACGTGCTCCTTTCGACACAGAATGCCGGATCTGCACCGGTGGGGGTGGAGCGTCAACGCAAGGGGCACCGTAATGTCGCGGACACCGGTCCGCAATATCCACGCTCATCATTGCGAGAAAGTAACTTTCTTGCGCAAGATTCTGCGTTCACCAGCAGGGGGCGGACCGGTGGCGTAATTCAGCCGTAACGGGTCAACTCCGGGGCTTCTGCTGCGCTTTCATGACATTCCGCATCGCGTCGACCAGCGCGGACTCGAAACGTCCGACGTCCGAGCTGAGGTGCCGGGGGCCGCCGTGCAGCGCGGCGAGCGTGTCGTCGGAGAGGTACTCGGTGCTGTAACCGGTCAGGGTGACGGTGAACACCGCACCACCGTGCAGGACTTTGAGCTCCTCGCTCTGCCGGCTCAGCGTCTGCGCGACCGCCTCGTCGCCGAGCCCGGTGACCCGCCGCACGGACTCCACCGGCGTCAGATCCGTAGCGTCGACCCGGGCCTGGTCCTCGAACTCCGGCCGCGGGTCGGTGCGTTTGTGCAGGTCGATGGTCACGAAGATCTCGTAGCGGTCGGTGGAGTCGGGGCCGCCGGGCGCGCCCACCGACAGCGTGCAGCGGATCTGGTCGAGGGCCGGCCCGAGCCGGGCCGCGGCGGGTGACACCGCGGCGGTGTCTGCCGCGTGCAGCGCCGTCGTCAGCGGGGCCAGCGTGTCGCCCGCGCACGGGCTGTCACCGAGGGCGTAACCGTGCAGGTCGGGTGGCCCGTCGTGTGCCACCGCCCAGGCCCGCAGCCCGCCCGCCCACAGCGCGGAGGCCAGCAGCACCCCGCCGGCCCCCCACACCCACGGCCGCCGCAGCCCGCCCCAGCGCGGCGCCCGGTCCGCGTCGCTGATCACCTCGGCCCCGCCCTCGTCGGGACCTCCGGTCATTTCCGGCTCCGATATCACGGCTGCTCCTCGCGATGGCGTGGGCGCCGCCCGGAAGCGGAAGCGGAACCGGCGGCGTACGGACGACCGTACGCCGTGGGCCCCTCCGGCAGAGCGGGTGCGGGCCGATCACATCCGTTCGCCGTGGTGGTCGACCACCAGGGTGAGCAGCCGGACGAGTTCGTCCCGCTCGGCCGCGCTGAGCGGAACCAGCAACTCGCCCTCGCCGGCCGCGATCAGGCCCTGGAGCCGGTCGAGCCTG
Source organism: Streptomyces sp. NBC_01198 (assembly GCF_036010485.1). Taxonomy (NCBI): domain Bacteria; kingdom Bacillati; phylum Actinomycetota; class Actinomycetes; order Kitasatosporales; family Streptomycetaceae; genus Streptomyces; species Streptomyces sp. NBC_01198. The sequence continues at coordinate 4,418,790 of NZ_CP108568.1, read as the reverse complement.
CGGCGGCCGTCGTCGGTGATCGTGATGACGTTGCGCCGCTTGTCGGCATGGTCGGGGGTGCGCTCGACGTAGCCGCCGTCGGCGAGTTCGTTGAGCACCGCCACCATGTCGCTGCGGTAGATCCCGGCCCGCCGGCTCAACTCCGCCTGGCTGGCGGGTCCGTACTCCTGCAGCGAGGCGAGCACCGCGTAGTGCCACTTGCGGGCGCCGACCGCCGCCAGCCGGTCGCCGACCAGCCGGTCGCCCTGCGTGGCGGCGAACGCGAGCAGCCGGCTCGCCAGGGTGCGCAGGCGTTCGGGTGCGGGCCGGGAGGAGTCCATGGCGGGATTCTACTCCGTTGCGTTAGTAACACTAACGATGTAGCTTCGTTAGCGTGACGAACGTTCACAGCACTAACACCCTGCGGAGGCCGCCATGCCCGCCATCGACGTACTCGACTCGACCCTGCACTACGAGGAGACCGGCAGCGGCACACCCCTGGTGCTGCTGCACGGCAACCCCGGCACCTCCCGGGTGTGGCGCAACGTCGCCCCCGGCCTCGGCGCCGGCCGCGTCCTGGTTCCCGACCTGATCGGCATGGGCGCCTCCGGCAAGCCGGACATCCCCTACTCCTTCGCCGACCACGCCCGCTACCTCGACGCCTGGTTCGACGCGCTGGGCCTCGACCGGGTCGTCCTGGTCGGCCACGACTGGGGCGGCGCCCTGGCCATCGACTGGGCCGCCCGGCACCCCGGCCGGGTCGCCGGCATCGCCTTCTTCGAGACCATCCTCAAGCCGCTGAGCAGCGAGGACCTCTCCCCGCAGGCCCGCGAGCGCACCCGGATGCTGCGGACTCCTGGCGGCGGCGAGGAGATGATCAGCGGCGAGAACCGGCTGGTGCGGACCGCCTACACCGGCGGCGTCCTCACCCCGCTGTCCGAGGAGGACCTGGCGCCCTACCTCGCCCCCTACCCCACGGTGGAGAGCCGCCGCCCGCTGCTGGCCTGGGCCCGCCAGATCCCCGTCGACGGCGACCCCGCCGAGCTGATCCCGCGCATCGAGGCCTACGGCACGTGGCTGGGCGCCTCCCCCGAGGTCCCCAAACTCCTGCTCACCTTCACCGGCTCCCCCACCCTGCTGACCGGCCCCGCGCTCACCGACTGGTGCGCCGGCCACATCTCCGCCCTGACCACGGTCCCCTGCGGCCCGGCGGGCCACCACGCCGCCGAGGACCGCCCCGCCGAGATCGCCAAGGCGATCGCCGAATGGCTCGACACCCACGGCCTGCGCTGATCCGGAGGACGCGCTCCTGACCCCTGCGGTGGCCGGATTACGATGCCGGGCATGGGGAGAGCGCTGGCGGGGATTCTGCAGGACGCGGCCGGCGGGGTGTTCCCGCCGGCTGACGGCGGAGTGACGGTGGTCCCGCAGGGCGGGGTGCGGGACGCCGGGGTGATCGCCTTCACCGCGCACGCGGTGGTCTTCACCGACGAGGATCCGGCGTGGGTGCGGGCGGAGCTGGCCGCGGCGCGCTGTGACGCGCTGGCCGCCGCGATGAACCCGCGCTTCCTGGCCGCGCTGCTCGACCGGACGGGCCGGCGTACCGACACCATCGACCTGCTCACCGTGGCGGCCCCGCTGGCCGGCGACCCGCCGCTGGCGCTGCGGGAGATCGAGGACCCCGCGCATCCGCGGGTGGTCCGCGCGCTGGCCCGGCGCGACGGCGTGCGGGTGTGGGCGGCGGACGGCGGGCTGCTGGTGCTCGGGCGCGGGGTCGCCGGTCGCTGGGAGGCCGCCGTCGAGGTCGAGGAGCCCGCGCGGCACCGCGGCCTCGGGCGGGCGCTGGCGACCGCCGCCCGCCACCTGGTCCCGGGCCCGGTCTGGGCCCAGCAGGCCGCGGGCAACGCCCGCAGCGTCCGCGCCTTCCAGGCGGCGGGCTTCCGCCCGGTCGGGGCGGAGTCGCTGCACGTGCTCGGCTAGGCGTGTCCGACACATCCCGCCCGACCCGCGGCGCCTGGCACGGGCCAGGACCGTCAGCCCGGTATGGAGCCCCCTGACGCGCAGGCCGTGACCAGGCGTGCGGCCCTTCTTCAGCTGCACCATGCGCCGCGAGTGACCGGGGTCACACGCGGTTTCCGCCGCCGCGTGTAGACCGCGCGCCGCGTCCCGGTCGTATGCGGGGTGAGGAAGAGCAAGGGGGGCCGCGGGTGACCGCTGAGGAGTTCGAGGAGTTCTACGCGCACGCGGTCGGGCGGCTCACCGGGCAGCTGTACGTGATGCTCGGGGATCTGCACGAGGCGCAGGACGTCGTGCAGGAGGCGTTCGTACGCGGCTGGGACCGGCGGCGGCAGCTCACCGGGGACGGCAACCCCGAGGCCTGGATCCGTACGGTCGCCTGGCGGCTCGCGGTGAGCCGGTGGCGGGGTCGGCGGCGGTCCGACGAGGCCTGGCGGCGGCACGGCGGTCCCGCGGCGGCCGAGCCGCCGGGGTCGGGCTCGGTCGCGCTGGTGTCGGCGCTGCGCGAACTGCCGCAGCACCAGCGCAGGACGATCGCGCTGCACTACGTGTGCGACCTGTCGGTCGAGCAGATCGCGGCCGAGACCGGTGTGTCCGGCAGCACCGTCAAGACCCATCTGGTCCGGGGACGGGCGGCGCTCGCGCGCCGGCTGCCCGAGTTGCAGGGGGAGGAGCCCTCCGATGCCTGAGCAACACGACCCGCTGCGCGCAGCGTTCAAGGCCGCCGCCACCGCAGGGCAGCATGCCGCCGTGGCGCCGCCGGTCATCGTGATCACCGCTCGCGGCGACCGCCGCCGCCGGGCGCGGCTGGCGCTGGTGGCCGCGTGCGCGTGCCTGGCCTTCGGGCTCATCGTCGGTCTGTCCACCGGGCTGCTGCTGGGCGACGGCCGGCCCGCGCTCCCGGCCCACCCGGCGATCAGCACCACCGTCGACGTCACAGATTCCCCCTACGGCCCCTTCACGTACGGCCCCAGCACCTCCCACGGCATCCCCGGCGGCGCCGGGAACGGCCCGCCCGACTACGGGGCCACCACACCGCCGCCGGCCGCCCCGCCGGCGAGCACCACCGCCGGCGGCACCCCCACCCAGCCGGCGGGCAGCGGGACGTCGACCCCGTAACACCGCCCGCCCGCGCTCACCCCCCGCCGCCGGGCCATGCCGGCACGTCCCGTCCCGCGTCCCACCCGCCTCACCCACCCCTGGAGTCCCAGCGTGCACGACACCCAGGCACCCTCCACCCGGGTCCCGGCCCCGCCCGCCCGGGTCGCCGCGGGGCTGCGGCGCCCGGCCCGGCGGCCGGCCGCCATCCCGCGGCGACCGTGGCGGGGTGCCGCGCAGTCGCCGATGGACCGCAGCGTCCTGTGGCTCTACGCCGCGACGAGGGTCGGCGTGTGGCTGACCGCGTACTGCGCGGGCTGGCTCTTCGCCGGGGACGGCAGCGGGCGGGCGGCACCCTCGCTGCTGGGCCGCTGGCAGCAGTGGGACTGGGACCACTACCTGAAGATCGCCGAGCACGGCTACTTCGGCGGCCCGCCGGGAAGCGGCGGCGCCCCGACCGCCGACAACCGCGAGGCCTTCTTCCCGGGCTTCCCGCTGCTGCTGCGGGCGGTGCACGCGGTACTGATACCGCAATGGACCGCCGCGGGGCTGGCGATCTCCTTCGTGGCGGGCGCAGTCGCCGTGCTGGCACTGGCCCGCATCGCCCGGCTTGAGGCGGTCACCGCCGGCCGGCCGGGTGCCGGGTCCGGGGACGACGCCGGGCGGCTTGAGGCGGTCACCCCCGGCCGGCCGGGTGCCGGGTCCGGGGACGACGCCGGGCGGCACGCGGTGTTCTACCTGCTGCTGTCGCCCTGCGCCGTCTTCCTCGCCGCCGGCTACACCGAGGCCCTCTTCCTCGCCGTGGCCCTGCCCTGCTGGCTGGCCGCCCGGCAGGGGCGCTGGGCGGCGGCGGGCCTGCTGGGGTGCGCGGCCTGCGCCGTACGGGTGAGCGGGCTGTTCCTGGCCGCCGCGCTCGTCGTGCGGTTCGTCACCGCGGGGCGGGAGGCGCGCGGGTCCTGGTGGCCCGCCGGATGGCTGGTGCTGCCCGCGCTGCCGGCCGCCGCGTACTGCTGGTTCCTGCACGCGCGCACCGGGGACTGGATGGACTGGAAGCACGCGCAGGAGCGCGGCTGGTACCGCCGGTTCGACTCGCCGTGGCAGGCCTGGGGCCACACCTGGCACGCGGCCTTCTCGCACACCCAGAGCACGCCGTACGCGCTGCTCTTCCAGTTCGAGCTGGCCGCGATGGTGGTGGGCCTTGCCCTGCTCGGCCTGCTGCTGTGGCGGCGGCGCTGGGCGGAGGCGGTCTACCTGGCGCTGACGCTGTGGGCGCTGGGGACCTCGTACTGGTACATGTCCGTCCCGCGGGCCTCGCTGCTGTGGTGGCCGCTGTGGACGGTGGCGGCGGGCTGGACGCTGCGGCGGCCCTGGCTGCGTACGGCGTACGTGGCGGTGGCCGGGCCGCTGGCGACGGTGCTCGCCGTGGCCTTCACCTCGGGGCGCTGGGCCGGCTGAACCGCGGCATGACGCAGGTCACATCGGCCCGGTGAAATATCCGGGGACTCCCTCCCCGTTACATGCACGTGAATGAATAACCGGGGATGCAGTCCCCGGATGCCGTGCCCGACGTCGAGAGGAGTGACCACTGTGACCACCGTCGCTGATCCGGCCGACCTGGCCGAGAGAGCGGACAGCGTGACCGCGGGCGCCGTGCCCGCCGTGATCCGCACCCACCGGACGCGCGCTGACGCCTTGCGCAACCGGGAGCGGATCGTCGCCGCGGCGCGGGACATCTTCGTCGAGTTCGGCCCCGACGCCCCACTGGACGAGATCGCCCGCCGCGCGGGTATCGGCAACGCCACGCTCTACCGGCACTTCCCCGAGCGCCGCGCCCTGGTGCACGCCGTGCTGCTGTCCAGCGTGACCCGCACCGCGGACCGCGCCGAGACGGAAGTGGCCGCGGCGGCCGCAGGCGACGACGCGTGCGCCGCGCTCGGCCGCTTCGCGCACGCCGCCGTGGACGACAACATCGGTGCCCTGTGCGGACTGTTCGTCAACGGTGACGAGACCCGCTCCGCCGAGATCGCCGTGGAGAGCGCCCGCCTGGAGGGCGCGCTCCAAGAGCTGATGGAACGGGCCAGGACGGCCGGCCGCCTGCGGTCCGACGTGACCCTCAACGACCTGATGGTCGCCATCTCGCGGCTCACCCGCCCGCTGCCCGGCATCGACTGCACCGGCAGTGACCTGCACCGCCACCTGCAGCTGTTCCTCGACGGCCTCAAGACCTCGCACCCGTACCCGAACGACGACGAAGCGGGCGACGCGACGACGCGCACCCCGTAAGAGCCCCAGCGGCTCTGCCGACCTCCGCAGTTTTGTGCCACGCGTACCGAAGTGGATACCTCCATGTCCCAAATCGCCCGTATGGAAGCCGCCAAGACGGCGCTTCCTGATCCGCGCCGCTGGAAGGCGCTGGTCTTCATCTCGCTCGCCCAGCTGATGGTGGTCCTCGACTCGACCATCGTGAACATCGCGCTGCCGAGCGCGCAGCACGACCTCGGTATTTCCGACGCCAACCGGCAGTGGGTCATCACGGCCTACGCCCTCGCCTTCGGCGGGCTGCTGCTCTTCGGCGGCCGCATCGCCGACCTGTGGGGCAGGAAGCGCACCTTCGTCACCGGCCTGACCGGCTTCGCGCTCGCCTCCGCCGTCGGCGGTGTCGCGGGCAACGAGGCGATGCTGCTCGGCTCCCGCGCCGCCCAGGGCGTCTTCGGCGCGCTGCTGGCGCCCGCGGCCCTGTCGCTGCTCGCGGTGACCTTCACCGACACCAAGGAGCGGGCCAAGGCCTTCGGTGTCTTCGGCGCCATCGCCGGCGGCGGCGGCGCGGTCGGGCTGCTGCTCGGCGGCGTGCTGACCGAATACCTCAACTGGCGCTGGACCTTCTTCGCCAACATCCCCTTCGCGGTGATCGCCGCCCTGGGCGCGTACTTCGTGATCCGCGAGCCGGAGGGCGGCCGCAACCGCTCCCCGCTGGACATCCCCGGCGTGGTGCTGTCCACGCTCGGCCTGGTCTCGCTGGTCTACGGCTTCACGCGCGCCGAGACCTCCGGCTGGTCGTCGGTGTCCACCATCGGCCTGTTCGTCGCGTCCGCGGTGCTGCTCGCCACCTTCGCGATCGTCGAGTCGAAGGTGCGCTCGCCGCTGCTGCCGATGCGGGTGGTCACCGACCGCAACCGCGGCGGTACGTACCTCTCGCTGGGCCTGGCCATCATCGGCCTGTTCGGGGTCTTCCTCTTCCTGACCTACTACCTGCAGGTCGTCCAGGGGTACTCCGCGATCAAGACCGGCTTCGCGTTCCTGCCGATGGTCACCGCCTTCGTGGTCGGCTCCACCCAGATCGGTGCCCGGCTGGTCAACCGGCTGCCGGCCCGCGCGCTGATGGCGCCCGGATTCGGTCTGGCCGCCGTCGCGATGCTGCTGCTGACCCGGCTCGACGTGGGCTCGTCCTACCCGGGCGTGATCCTGCCCGGCCTGGTGCTGCTCGGCCTGGGCATGGGCTCGGCCTTCATGCCGGCCATGTCGCTGGCCACCACCGGGGTGCAGCCGCGTGACGCGGGTGTCGCCTCCGCGATGGTCAACACCTCGCAGCAGGTGGGCGGCGCGATCGGTACGGCCCTGCTGAACACGATCGCCGCGTCCGCGACGGCCGGCTACCTCGCCTCCCACGCGGCGGGCGCCGGCGGTGCGAAGCTGCTCCAGGCGCACAGCCTGGTGCACGGCTACACCCACGCGATCTGGTGGGCCGTCGGCATCGAGGCGGCAGCGGCGCTGATCGCGCTGACCTTCGTCAACGCCGGCCGCCCGAGCACGGTGCGGGTCGCTTCCAGCGAGGACGACGCCGCGACGTCGGACTCCACCCCGGAGTCGGTCCCGGTCGTCCTGCACTGACCGCCACCCCTCCCGCCCGACCCCGAGGCCCCGCCCACCAGGGCGGGGCCTCGTTACGTACCCGGCGGGGCCGGGATCAGCCCGCCGGCGGCGAGACGAAGCACAGGGCTTCCGCCGCCTGCCGGCCCTCGGCGAAGGTGTGGACCGCGGTGCCGAGGCCGGTCCAGCCGAGCCGGGTGTAGAGGCGGATCGCGGCGGTATCCTTGGTCAGCACGTCCAGGACGAGTCGCATCCCCCGGCTCCGGGCGTCAGCGACGGCCGCCCGCACGAGGTCTTCACCGACGCCCTTGCTCCGGGCCGCCGGAACCACGAAGAGCCGGGCCAGGACCCCCACCCCGCCTTCGGTGCTCACACCGCTCCGGTCGAGCCAGCGAGAAACGGCCTCTTCCCCGTCGGGTCGGCTGACCGCGACATGCCCGACGACGGTCCCCCCGATCTCCGCCACCCACGCGTTGACCATTCCGGGAGGTGTGAGCCACGCTTCGGGCTCGCTCACGCCTTCGACCGGATAACCGTCCGACTCGTGAACGGCGACGAGCCCGGCGGCCGCTGCCGGGATATCGCCCCGGAGGCGGGGACGAACGACCGGTGCGTCTTCGGCGGGGGCGTCATGGGCCATGGAAATTCTCCCTCAGCCACTATTCGACGGGGGCGTTGTAGTGCAGGCCGTTCATGTCGGCCCGCATGACGAAACGAGTCAGCTCGAACGGTTCGCCGTCCTGGTCGAGGCTGGTGTGGAGCACATCGAGCACCGGGACGCCGCGCGGCAGCCGGAGGTACTGGATCTCCTCGGGGGTCGGCATCCTGGCGGTGATCTCGTCGTTGATCCTGGTCATCACGTGCCCCCGCTCCTCCAGCACGCCGTGGATGCCGAACCGGTGCGGCACTTCCGCCTCGACCAGCCCCGAGCCTTCGGCGATGCTCCACGGGATCCAGGTCGTCACGCGGTACACGGGATCGTCGTCGGCGTAGAAGACGTTCTCCCTGCGCAGCAGTGATTTCCTGCCCAGGGGGACCTTGAGCTTCTCTGCGAGCTCAGGATCCGGCTGCACCCGCTCGATGCCGAGGACTTCGAAACGCCCGCGCTTCCCCTGCTTCGCGCATTCCAGAAGGAACGGGGACAGCTCCAACTGCCGGTACTTCGGCGAGTACCGGTCGCTCCCGAGACGGATGAGCGGCTTCTTCTCCCGGACGAATACGCCCCGCCCCCACTCCGAGGTGACGAGTCCCTGGATGCCGAGAACCTTCAGCGCTTCGTCCACCGTATTGCGCGCGACGTCGTACTGCCGGGCAAGATCGCGTTGCGACGGAAGCCTGGTGCCGGGCAGGTAAGTGCCGTCCTCGATCGCCTTGCGCAATTCCGCGGCGATCTGCTGGCTGCGCGGCCTCTTGTCTGCGGAGCCGTCCACCATGATCCCTCCTGACTGGCTCTGACCAGCCTAGTGCCTGGCTTGAGCCAGCTTCCTGGAACGGGTTGACATCAACTGGCCTGAGCCACTTCACTGGCTCAGGCCAGTTATAACACTGGCGTGGGCCAGCTGAGGGCTGGGGTCGGGATCACCGCACGTGCGTGGGGAAGATCAGCCCTGCCTCGCCGCAGGCCCCAACCCAGCCGAGCGAAGGAACGGTGACCAGTGGCATGGAATCGGGGCCGGGGATGGACAACGTGAGGTGCGCAGGACCGGAGCGAGCGGCAGTCGGCGAGGAGCGTCACCCGGCGGACCGCTTCCGGAAGCTCACTCTGCCCGTCGACGCGCCCGACACGGGTCGGGTGGCGCGTGACATGGTCACGGTGACGTTGAACGACTGGGGGCTGGCGCCGCTGGCGGACAGCGTGCGCAGCTGCGTCTCGGAGTTGGTCGGGAACGCGAGAGAGCACGCCGTTCCCGACGGGCGGTCGCCGTTGCGGGGATCGGTGCTGGCCGTGACGTTACGGCTGTGGCCGGGCTGGCTCCTGGTGGACGTGGAGGACGGGGATTCGACCGCACCGACGCTGCCCGAGGGTGAGCCGTTCACCTCCGGCCTCGCGGACGAGCTGCCCGAGGCGCTGCTGCCGGACAGGGGGCGCGGGCTGCATATCGTGCGTCAGCTCTCGGACTTCGTGTGGTGGGCGCCGCGTGACCAGGGCGGCAAGAGCGTCTGCTGCCGCTTCGATCTCGGTGGCCGCTCCGACAGCGGTGGACCGCCGGGTCGGTAGGGCGCTCAGGTGGGTCGTCGCCGAACGGCGGGCCTCATTGCAGAGGCGGCGCGGGGCGTTGGTAGAAATCCTTGTGTTGAGCCGTCCGCGTCAGGGGAGTACCACATGTCCGCCGTAGAGCGCTTGCTGGAACTGCACGGCCTGCCCGTATTCGACTTTCCCGCTGCCGGGGAGGATGCCGCGAAGCTGCCGGAGGCCGGGGAGGTGGCCTGGCGGGTCGGGGTCGATCCGTACGGGGACGGCGGGGAGGAGTCGTACGAGGAGGTGTGGGGGCGCTTCCTGGCGGGGGTCGACCCGGGCGGGGTGCGGGCGCTGGTCGTCGGGCCGTGGGGGGACGTGCTCGACGAGGACGCCGGGGAGAGTTCGGCCGAGGCGGTACGGCTGCTGGTGGAGGCGCGGGAGCGGCTGACCGGGCTGCGGGCGGTCTTCGTCGGGGACCTGGAGATGGAGGACGCGGAGATCGCCTGGATCGCGCAGAGCGACATGACGCCGGTGCTCGCCGCGTATCCGGAGCTGCGGGAGCTGGGGGTGCGGGGCGGTACGGACCTGGTGTTCGGCCCGCTGCGGCACGAGCACCTGCGGACGCTGGCCGTGGAGGCGGGCGGGCTGCCCGCGGGGGTGGTGCGCGGGGTCGCCGCGAGCGAGCTGCCCGCGCTGGAGTACCTGGAGCTGTGGCTCGGCGTGCCGGAGTGCGGCGGCAACGCCACCGTGGCCGACCTGGCGCCGCTGCTGGCCGGCGAGCGGCTGCCCGCGCTGCGGCACCTGGGCCTGCGCAACAGCGCCCTCCAGGACGAGATAGCCGCCGCGCTGGCCGGCGCGCCGGTCGTCGCCCGGCTGTCCTCGCTCGACCTGTCGCTCGGGGTGCTCGGCGACGAGGGCGTGGCGGCGCTGCTGGCCGGGCAGCCGCTGACCCACCTGTCGTGGCTCGACCTGCACCACAACTTCGTCGGCGACGCCGCCGCCCGGCGGCTCAGGGACGCGCTGGAGCCGGCCGGCGTCGAGGTCGACCTCGACGAGCGGGGCGTGGAGTACGAGCAGGACGGCGTCCTCCACCGCTGCACGGCGGTGGGGGACTGACCACCCCCGGGGCGCGGACGTCCCTCAGGTGCTGATGTCCGGGTAGGGCAGCGTCATATGGGCCAGCCGCTCGGCGTACTGGCGCTGGAAGGCGAGCGGTTCGGCGTGGTCGCGCTCGAACATCGCGATGAAGAGGGTGAGCGTGAGGAAGGGGTGGGCGCCCAGCTCGCCACTCGCCGGTCTCCTTCCCGCTGCTCAACCCGCACGGCCACGTCGCCTTCCAGGCCCAGCGCGCCGACGTCCACACCGTCCTGGTCAACGGCCGCATCGTGAAGCACGAAGGCCGGCTGCTGGACACCGACCTGGCCGCGGTGCGCCGTACGGTCGAGTCCACCGTGGAGCACCTGCGCGCGGAGCTGGGCGAGGAGGCGTGGCAGCGCGGCATGAACCCGGACGTGCCGGCGACGAAGATCCTGGACAACCCGTACACGTACACCGACTACCGCAGCGGCGGCACCCACGGGGGCTGAGCGCCCCCGAGGCGGCCGTGACACCTCCGCCCGGGCCGGGCGGAGGTGTCACGGGGCGGGTGACGGACCCGCTGGGTGCCGTCGGGTCAGGTCAGTTCGGGCTCGCGCTCGGCGGGGACGGGGACGGCGCCGGCCGGCTGGAACCTCCTGGACACCCGGACCAGGGACCACGCCCCCGGTCCCATCACCGTGATCAGCAGCAGACTCCAGCAGAACATGGCCGCCGGCTCACCGCCGTTCTGGATCGGCCACAGGGCGTGCTTCTGATGCACCGTGAAGTAGGCGTAGGCCATCGAGCCGGAGCCGGCCAGTGCCGCGAGGCGGGTGCCGGTGTCGCCGATGCCGACGAAGACGAGGATTCCGCTGGCCAGTTGGATCAACCCGGCCCACCATCCGGGCCAGGCGCCCAGCGCCGGCCGGCCGCCGTCGGGGCCGCCGAAGGCGCCCAGCACGGTGGCCGCTCCGTGGCAGGCGAAGAGCAGGCTCACGACCATGCGGAACAGGGCTAAGACGTAGGGGCGTGCAGCATCGAGCCGCTTGTCGGTGTCCAAGACGACACTCCTTGACGTGGGGGACGGACGTCGGCAGGTGGCGACCGCGGAGCGGCCCCACCCCGGCGGCCGGTCGTGCGGAGGACGTCTGCCGGGGAGTGGTACGTACCGCCGGGCGGAGTTGTTCAGCGCGCTCGGCGTTCTTCTTCACCCGGTTATCCGCGGCTCGGCGCGGGGCGCCGCCGGCTCGGCGTCGGCGGGCGGTCAGTCGGCGGTGGTGGCCGCCGGGGCCGTCGTGGCGTGCCGCTTGCGCTCCAGGACGACGATCGGGCAGTTCAGCGCGGCCGCGATCTTGATGAGGTTGGCGGGGGTCGCGCTGCGCCAGCCGGACTCGATCTCCCCCATCAGCTGCTCCGAGATGCCGACCTGGTCGGCGAGGGCGCGCTTGGTGAGGCCCGCCTTCTCCCGCGCCCACGTGACCGCCTCCGGCTCCTGGTGGAGCCGGCTCGGCCTGGTGCGGGTGCGTGGTGCCATGAGGAGAACGTAGCGCGTAGTAGCGCGTGCGACAAGTAGTACGCGCAAGCTACGCGGCTTTACCTGCGTACTGACACGGATACGCACAGGTAGGCCTTGGGCAGGCGGGGCGAAAAATCCGAAGCAGGTGGACGCAGAATGCGTAGTTGTGCGAAGCTCGGTCGCATGACTGAGGGCCCGGACGCGCCACCCGAGGGACAGCTGATCAAGCAAGCGCTGGTCGGCTCGCGGCTCTCCCAGCGGGAGGCCGCCCGGCGGGCGGGGATCAGCGAGACCCGGTGGCGCCAGCTGGTCTCCGGCTACCAGCTGGTCAGCCGCGCCAAGGTGCCGGTCCGCAGCCCCGACGACACGCTGGCCCGGATGGCCCGCGCGGTCGGCGTCACGGCAGAGCAGCTGGCGGGGGCCGGGCGCGAGGGCGCCGCCGCCGTGCTGCGCGAGGCCGACGCCACGGCCGCACCACTCGGCCGCGGCACGGACCCCGGTTCCGCGTCCGGCCGCAGCCGGGTGGAGGAGCGGTGGCCCCTGGTTCAGGCCGTCCTGCGCCAGGCGCGCCTCGGCCTGACGGCCGCCGAGTACGACACGCTCGCCGGCCGCATCACCTCCTACGTCGCCCGTCCCGCCGCGGACGAGGCCGGCGACCCGGCGCCGTAACGCCCGCCGGGTCGCCGGCCTCGTCCGCGGCGGCGCGGCCTCACACCGAGGCGCGGGTGCCCGCGAAGACCGTGGTCGGCGCCAGCAGGAAGGCGTCGGCGCGGTGCGCGATGCCCTCAGGAGCGGTCGGGGACAGCAGGGTGTCCAGGGTGCTGAGGTCGTCCTCGGGGAGCGATCCCGCGACGGTCTCGCGGACCCGGCTCAGGTAGGCGTGCAGGTGGGCGCGCGCCGGGGCGGGCAGCGGGCCGGGGATGTCCAGGACGGTGGTGAAGGTCGTGACCTCGGCCAGTCCGGCCCGGGTGAGCATCGCCGGCCAGTCGTCGACCGCAGGCGTGTAGCCGGGCAGTTCCGCCCGCATGATCGCGAACCACTCCTCCTGCACCGCGTCCAGCCTGGCCTGCAGCCCGGGCCGGCCGACGCCGATGTCGCGCGGCAGGAAGCGCATCGGCAGGCCGCCCTCGGCCACGGCGAGCAGGCCGCCGGGCCGCAGCGTCCCGGCCAGCGCGTCGAGTGCGCCCTGCTGGTCGCCGAGGTGGTGCACGGCCATGCTGCTCCACACCAGGTCGGCGCGGCCGAGGCCGTCGTCCAGGCCGTCGGGCAGCTCGGCGAGTTTGGTGCCGACCCTGCTCCCGAGGCCGAGCCGTTCCGCGCGGGCCAGGGTGCGGTCGAGCAGCGCCTGGGTGCCGTCGACGGCGACCGCCTCGGCGTCGCCGAACTCCTCGGCCAGGACGCAGGTCATCACGCCGGGGCCGCTGCCGACGTCGAGGACGCGGCGGACGTCGTGCCGCGGCCCGAGCAGTTCCCGTAGCCGGGCCGCCGTCGTGCGCAGCAGCGGCAGCCGCAGCTCACCGGCGTTCTCCAGGGTGTCGGCCATCGCCTCCCAGTCGATGTCGGTCCGCTGGCCGTGGCCGGCGTGACCGTGGTCTCCGTGGCCCGGGCCTCCGTGGCCGTGGTCTCCGTTGCCGTGGTGCTGCTGCCCTTGTGCGGGCCCTCGGGTGGATGCGTCAGCGCTCATACCGGGCAGGGTGGACCGGCCCGCGAGAGGGTGGCAACTCCCGTTGCTGTTTCCGGGACGGCGCTGTGGAATGCGCCTATGGACACTTCGGCGCCCCACCAAGCGGTGCTCGACGGGGTCGGCCCCCGGCTCAGGCGCCTGCGGGCCGAGCGCAGGCTCACGCTGGCCGCGCTCTCCGAGACCACCGGCATCTCCAAGAGCACGCTGTCCCGGCTGGAGTCCGGCCACCGCCGCCCCAGCCTGGAGCTGCTGCTGCCGCTCGCGGCCGCCTACCGCGTACCGCTGGACGACCTGGTCGGCGCGCCCGAGGTCGGGGACCCGCGGGTACGGCTGGCGCCGCGCAGCCTGCCGAACGGGGGCACGGTCGTACCGCTGTCCCGTGGGCCCGGCCCGCTGCAGGCGTACAAGATGATCGTCCCGGCCCGCGGCAGCGAACCCGACCTGCGCACGCACGAGGGCTACGAGTGGCTGTACGTGCTGCACGGCCGGCTGCGGCTGGTGCTGGCCGACCACGACCTGACGCTGGAGCCGGGGGAGGCAGCCGAGTTCGACACCCGGCTGCCGCACTGGTTCAGCGGCGCCGGCGGCCAACCGGCCGAGGTGCTCAGCCTCTTCGGCCGGCAGGGCGAGCGCATGCACGTACGCGCCAGGCCGCGCCGGTGACCCATGCCCCGGACGGCGCTCCCGTGTGGCCGGACGGCGGGCGCCGTCGTGTAGTGGACGTGCGGCCCCTGCCAGGCGGGCCGCCGTCCGCCCGCCCCGGGCGGCCCCACCCGTAGAGCCGAGGAGTCGCCGTGAGGCCCCATGTCCGCATCGCCGCCGCCGTCGCGAGTACGGCGCTCGCCACCGCCGCGGTGACCGCCTGCTCCGGCAGCGGCAGCCCCAGCTCGTCCGCCGGGAAGACGGCGTCCCCCTCCACCTCCTACGCGATGGAGGAGGCGGCGAAGGCCGCTCCGGCGACGGTGAACACCAAGTCGGTGCCGCTGGGCAAGATCCTCGTGAACGACAAGAACCTCACGCTCTACCTCTTCCAGGCCGACAAGACGACGAAGTCGACCTGCACCGGTGCCTGCGCCACCGCGTGGCCGCCGCTGATCGTGAAGGGGAAGCCGACCGCGTCCGGCGGCGCCCAGAGCAAGAAGCTCTCCACCACCAAGCGCTCGGACGGCTCGATGCAGGTGACGTACAACGGCCACCCGCTCTACCACTTCGCCGGCGACAAGAAGCCGGGCAACGTCAACGGGCAGGGCCTGAACAACTTCGGCGCCAAGTGGTACGTGCTCGGCACCAACGGCAAGCAGATCACCAAGTCGTCCTCGCAGAACCCCGGCGGCGGCGGATACTGACGCCGCCCGCCGCCCGCCCGCCGCGCCGTTCGCCGTCAGGCGCGTAGGTCGACGGCGAGCTGGTCGCGGAACGCCCGCTCGCCGTCCGCGGTGACCTTCAGCGCCCGGCCCGAGCCGATCCGCTCCACCCAACCGAGCTCGAAGGCCCGCGCGCACAGGGCCGCGCCGACCGCGCCGGCCAGGTGGTGCCGGCGCTCGGTCCAGTCCAGGCAGCGGCGGAGCACCGGGCGGCCGCCCCGCAGGGCGGCGACGTCGATGCCGAGCCCGGCCAGCCAGGCCCGGCCCGCCTCCGTCACGGCGAGCCCGGCGTCGTCGGTGACCAGCCGCCGTTCGAGGGCCGCGTCGGCGACGGCCACCCCGAGGCGGCCGGCGAGGTGGTCGTAGCAGGTCCTGGCCCGCGCCTCGGCGCTCCTGCGCACCGACTCGCGCAGACTGTGCGGGGCCGGCGCGGCACCGGCGTCGAGCGCGTAGGCGGACAGGTCCTCGACCAGCGCCGCCGCGTTGTCGGCCAGGCGTACGTAGCGGTGCCTGCCCTGCCGCTCCTCGGCCAGCAGGCCGCCGGCGACCAGCCGGGACAGGTGCTCGCTCGCGGTGGACGGCGCCACCCCCGCGTGCCGCGCCAGCTCGCCCGCGGTCCACGCCCGGCCGTCGAGCAGCGCCAGGCAGAAGGCGGCACGGGTGCGGTCGGCGAGCAGTGCGGCGGTGGCGGCGAGTGACATATGTCCATCATGCGCGCCGCACCCTTCGGCGGCCGCCGACGCGTCGCGACCGTCCGGCGGGCGGCCGCCGGACGGTCAGGGGCGCCTGCGGGGGTGCTCGACGCGGATGCGCAGCGGCGCGAGCAGGTCGTTGAGGTAGTCGCGGCCCGCCGCGGAGTTCAGCTCCAGCGGGTCGTCCGAGGACGGCTTGAGCAGCCCCGGGCCGCCGGTGCGGTCGTAGAGGGCGCAGACCTCGCCCGAGACCAGGCCGGAGTCCTGGCGGGACGGCCACCTGATGCCCACCGCCCAGGACGCCTGGCCGCGGATCCACGAGCCCCAGCGGCGGGTGCGCGGATACTCCGGGGCCTGCGCCTGGACCAGCCAGATGTCCTGGTGGACCGCGGCCAGGTGGGAGTTGTCCGTCAGGTCGACCAGCGGCAGGTCGACGGCCGCGACGACCTTGGACAGCAGCATGTCCCGCACCCGGGGCTGGGTGATCCGCCGCCGGCCGTCCTGGCGGGTCCGCAGGTCGCGGGCCAGCGTCTCGCACACGGCGGTCAGCGGCGACAGGCCGGCGTAGAGATACGGGCGCCGGTCGGTGCTCAGCTCGTCCCTGATGTCGCAGAACCGCCCGCCGCCCCAGTGCAGGTCCGCCGGGACGGCCTTGAAGTCGGTCGCGGCGCGGCGGACGCTGTGCACCCGCCACAACTCCGTTCCGGCGGGCAGCACATGGCGGTGCGGCGCGGCCCGGACCGTCGGGGCGGGGATCATCTGGTCGGGCACGTACTCACCACTCCGGGATCTCGGCCCGCGCGGCGGACAGCAGTGCGTGGTCCACTCCGGTGCCCAGCAGCCGCGCGGGCGGGGCGTCGAGCCACACGTTGGAGCCCAGCCACCAGTCGGCGGCGCCCCACGGGTCCTCGTCGGCCGACAGCAGCTGGTTGATCTCGACCACGACCGGATACGGCGTGCCGGTGCGCGGGTCGAGCTGGAAGGCGGGCGCGCGCTCCACCCCTTGGGCGTCGGTCAGCACGATCAGCCGCCCGGCCTGCTCGGGGCTGAGTCCCAACTCGGCGGCGGGCCTGGCGGGTTCGGCGAGCAGCCAGGTGTCGTCGGCGTCGGGTACGTAGCGGGGCGGGGCGGCGGGCTCCGGCGCGTACGCCGGGCCGCCGGCCGGCGCCGGCTCTCCGGCGACGGCTGGCGCGGCGGACCCCTCGGCCGCCAGGAGCCCGCGGAAGTGGCGCAACGACTCCCGCAGCGCGGGGTGGTCGGCCTCCAGTGTCTCCCCGGCGTGGAAGCGCAGTCCCGACGGGGTCAGCGCCTCGCGCACCGGGTGGCCGGGCGGCAGCAGGGGCTTGACCAGGTCGCGCAGCTCGTCGGCGGCGGCCCAGGGGTCCGCGTCGGCGTCCGCCATGATCGCCACGACCTCGTCCCGCTCGGCCGCGTCCAGCAGCCCTGACAGCTCCGACCAGTTGGCACTGATCGCCTCGACCGCGTCCCGCAGGAACGGCATTCCGCCTCACCCCCCTCCACGCTCCCGGGCCCGCAGCCGGGTTCACGGCGGGGGCCAGCGGGAAAAACCGTAACAGCGCGGGCAGCAGGGCGGGCCGGGATCTGGCCGAACGGGCACATTCCGCGCGGCAGTTGATGCATCATGGCGCTTGGCATCGCCCGAGGGAGCCGGTGCACGCCGTCGGTCGCCCGCCGGCGGGCGCGCAGCCCGCACCGACGACGCGCCCACTCCCACGCGGTTCACCTGCGGCCCCGGGGGAGGGTCCATGAGCAACTCCGCTGGATACAGCTGGTCCTACGTGGACGTCGAGGCCGAGCGGCGCAGGGAGTTGCGCGGGCAGCTCGCACAGGAGACCGCCCGCACGCACCATCTGCGCGGCCAGGCCAGGTCGCTGCGCCGGGCGTACCGCACGCCCAAGGTCGACGTGCACCTCGTGTCCGTACCGGCCTCCGCGGACTCCGCGGAGCTGGCCGCCGCGTTGGAGTCGGCCCGCAGGACCAACGAGCAGGCCGAGGCCGAGCTCAGCAGGATCGCCGCAGACGTGTGGACCGTCCCGCCGGGCAGCGAGGCCGACACGGGCGCCGAGCACGCCGCGGCCCCGGCAGCCCAACCCGCGGCCGTGGCCGCCGCGCCGGACCGCACCGCGCAGGTGCGGGCCTCCGCCCTGGTGGAGGCCGAGGCGATGCTGCGCCGCGACGGCGCGTCCTGCGAGCCGGACGACCTGCCGGTCTTCGCCCGCCGACTGGCGGCGTTACGGCAGGCGGGCAGCGCGGACGAGGCCAGGACGCTGCTGCACGACCTCGGGGTCCTGGTGCACAAGTCGACCCAGCGGCAGCGCCACGCGGTACGGCTGGCCGCGCTGCGGGCCCGGCTGCTCGACCGCCTGGAGGACGCCTCCCCCGCGGACCGCGAGCACCTGACGGCGGCGGTGAAGCAGGCGCCCGACCCGTCGCACCTGGAGCGGGAGGTGCAGCTCGCGGTGGCGGCGGCCGACACCGCCCGGCACCGGTCCACCCTCGCGGACACCCTGATGCAGGTGCTGAGCGAACGCCGCTACGCCGTGGGCGACGGCTTCGCCGACCTGCTGGCCGAACAGGGCAGTGTCGTCGTGCCGTTCGGCGAGGCCGCCGACGCGGCCGAGGCGTCGGGCGCCGGGGCGGTCCCCGACGGCTACGGGGTGCGGCTGGCGCTCGCGCGGGACCGGCCGGGACTGACCACCGTGCTGGTACGGGCCGCGGAAGCCGGGTTCGACGACACGGCGGGCGACGAGCAGGACGGCGGCGCCGCGGACGGCCGGGAGGCGGCGGCCGAGGCGGACCGGGAGGTCCAACGCTGGTTCTGCGACTCCCAGTTGCCCGCCATCGAGGACGCGGTGCGCGAGCAGGGCGTCGACCTGTCCCGCACCTCGGCGCTGCCGCCCGGCGTCCTGCCCACGGCCGTGGTGCCCGACGGCTCCTGGCCGGACGCGGAGCGCGGCCACGACGACGGCGACCCGGCGGACCGGCGCCGCAAGCCGAGGAAGAAGGCCAAGCCGGCCCGCCGCACCGGATACGCGCAGGAGCGGCCGCGTGAGCGCTGACGGCAACGGCGGTGCGTACCGCAAGGAGGAGGAGCGGCCGGCGCCGCAGCTCGCGCCCGGGTGGATCCGCGAGCTGGACATGGCGCTGACCGTCTACCCGCAGGTCCTGCTGACCGGCAACGTCCGCGACGTCTTCCTGCTGCCGGAGGACGGCGCGGGCGGGGTGGCGGCACCGGACGCCGAGGGCGACCTGATGCCCTACAGCCTGGAGGACGTGATCGAGTCGCTGTGCCGCGCCCGGGGTTACGGCGCCCTGGCGCGGCAGAGCCTGGTCATCGACCGGGTGGTCGCCTGGCGGCTCACCGGCGATGCCTTCGAATTCCCGCCCGCCCTGCGCCGGATGGCGGAGGAGGACGCCCGCGCCGACCGGGAGCGCGCGCAGCGCGAGCGGCGGGAGGCCGGCGGTTCCGCGGCCGCAGGCGTGGACGACGGCCAGGACCCGGAGGAGGACGACGACGGCCAGGACGACACCGAGAGGGCGCTCTCCCGCTTCCGGGAGATCATGATCGGCACGGTCGAGCACACCGGCCCCGCGATCGGCCTGATCGTCCCCTACACCGCCCGCCTCGGTTCGCCGCGCGGCCCGGTCGCGGGCGAGGCCGGCCGACTGCTGGCCACCGCGGAGGAGTTGGGCCACACCGCCCGCCCGGTGCGCGGCGCCGCGGGCGTCATGCCGTACAACACGCTGTTCTGGGTGGTGGAGAAGCAGGAGGACCTGCCGCTGGAGTTCGCCATCGGCAGCCGGGCGTTGCGGGTCGTCACCGTCCCCGAGCCGCCGCACGACCAGCGCCGGGCGGCCGGCCGCTTCGTGGTCGACCGGCTCGCCCGGCGGCGGAAGGCCGACGGCGGCGAGCAGGCGACGGACGAGGAGCAGCTCAACGCGACTGAGGCGCTGGCCCGTTCGTCGTACGGCATGGGCGTCGGCGAGATCCTGGCGGTCGGCCGGATGGCCGCCGACCGGCGGCTGCCGCTGAACCGCCTCGACGAGGCCGCCCGGCTCTACCGGGTCGGCGTGATCGACAACCCGTGGGCCACCACGGCGGTGCGCGAGAACATCCTCAACGGCGAGGCCTATCTCAACGGCCAGGTCATCGGCCAGCCCTACGCGGTGCGGCGCACCATCGAGATCTTCATGCGCTCGGCGGCGGGGCTCACCGGCGCGCAGTCGTCCAGTTCGCCCAGCAGGCCGCGCGGGACGCTGTTCCTGTCCGGGCCCACCGGCGTCGGCAAGACCGAACTCGCCAAGGGCGTCGCCACGATGATCCTCGGCGAGGACGCCCGCCCGATCCGCTTCGACATGAGCGAATTCGCCGAGGAGCACGCCAGGGACCGGCTGATCGGGGCGCCGCCTGGCTTCGTCGGGCACAGCGCGGGCGGCGAGCTGACCAACGCGGTGCGGGCGCACCCGATGAGCGTGCTGCTCTTCGACGAGATCGACAAGGCGCACCCGCGGCTGTTCGACCTGTTCCTGCAGATCCTGGAGGACGGCCGGCTCACCGACGGGCAGGGCGCCACCGTCCACTTCACCGAGTGCGTGCTGATCTTCACCTCCAACCTGGGGGTGTCGGCGGAGATCGTCCGCCCCCGGGACCGCCGCGGGGCCGCGGCCGGCGGCAGCGGCGAGGACGGGGAGGGGGACGGCCAGGACGACGAGAGCAGGGAGGCCGCCGAGGCCAGGAAGCAGCCGCGGCTGAGCCGGCACGACAAGCCGGAGGACGTCAGGGAGGCGCTGCGGATGGCCTTCGACGCGTTCTTCAACGACCGCATCGGGCGGCCGGAGTTGCGCAACAGGTTCGGCGACAGCTTCGTCGCGATGGACTTCATCCAGCCCGCGTCGGTGCCGCCGATCCTCAACAAGGCCCTCGCCTCGGTGACCGGCCGGGTCAAGGAGGTGCACGGCGCCGAGCTGACGGTGGCCGACGAGCCCTGGGAGGTGCTGCGGGTCGAGGCCACCAGGCGGCTGGACCACGGCGGGCGCGGGGTGGTGACCGCGGTGGAGTCGGCCCTGGTCAACCCGCTGTCCCGGGAGCTCTTCCACCAGCCGGCCCGGCCGGGCGAGCACATCGAGGTCGAGGCGGTGGACGGCGAGGACGAGGCGTACACGCTGAAGGTACGGCGATGGATGTGACCGGCGGCGCCCCCGCGCCTGGTCCGGTGCTGCGGGTGTCGCAGGTGCTCGGGCCGGTCACCGCGCTGGGCCCGGGCAGGCGGCTCGGAGTGTGGGTCCAGGGCTGCCCGCTGGCCTGCGCCGGCTGCATGTCCCGGCAGACCTGGGACCCGGGCGGCGGCCAGGACGTGGGCTTGGAACGGCTGTTGGGGCTGTGGGCCGGTGCGCTGGCCGACGGTTACGACGGGCTGACCGTCAGCGGCGGCGAACCGCTGGAGCAACCCGCGGCGCTGGGCGCGCTGCTGGCGGGCGCCGACCGCCTCCGTACCGAGGCCGGGCGGACGGACGCCGACCTGCTCGTCTACAGCGGCTGGGAGGACTCCGAGATCGCCGCCTCACCGGTGGCCGCGGCGGCGCTCGACCGCGCGGACGCCGTCATCACCGGGCGGTACCGCGCGGGCGAGCCCACCGGCCTGGTCTGGCGCGGCTCCGCCAACCAGCACCTGATCCCGCGCACCCCGCTCGGCCGCCGCCGCTACGGCCCGCACCTGGAGCGCACTTCGGACCGCCCTGAGCTGCAGGTGCGCGTGACGGACGGCGACGTCCATATCATCGGTGTCCCCCGGTCCGGTGAACTCAGCGCCCTGGAAAGGGACCTGGCCGCCCGAGGGGTGACCTTCCGGGAGAACACATGGCGACCGTGACCACCCGCTACCGCTGCCCCGTGACCCCCGACGAGTGCCCGTCCTCACCGCGCCGGGGCTTCTGCCCCAACCACGACTGGGAGCCGCTGGTCCCCGAACGGGTCTACCTGACGGCCGAGTCGGAGGAGCCGGCCGCGGAGACGGTGCGGCAGGCGGTGGTGGAGGCGGCCCCCGCGCCTGCGCCGCCGGCGCCCGGGCGGCAGGCGCGGGCGGAGCCGTCCCGCGCGCCTACGCCCGCGCCCGCGCCGTCGCGGCCGGCCGCCGCGGCCCCGCAGGTGGCTCTGGTGCTGCTCGGCGTGGTGGTCCCGGTGCAGCCCGCCGACCGGGGGCGTACGACGTTGGGCCGGGACGCACCCGACTGCGCCCACGTACCGGGCCTCGAAGCGCTCGACCAGGTCTCGCGCGTGCACGCCGAGTTGCGGTGGGAGGCGGGCCGGCTCTACGTCACCGACTCCGACTCGGTCAACGGCACGTTCGTGGACGGTGTGCGCGTCACCCGCCCGGTCCAGCTGTGGCCCGGCGCCCACCGCCTCCAACTGGCCCAGGAGCCCGAGGCGGTGGACGTGAACGTGATCGAGCTGGACGAGTACGGAGCACCCCGCTGAGCCGGCCTCCCGCCGGCATCCCCGCATCCGCAGGAAGCCCGGCCGCAACGCCGGGCGACAAGTGACCCTTTGAGGACCCGCATGGCCGACAACCCGACCGAGGAGCCGTCGAGCGCCGCCGACCCACCGGGCAGGCGACCGAGCCCGCCGACCCGCGTCCAGCCCCAGAACGCGCCTCCGCCGAGCCCGCCCACCCGCGCCCAACCGCAGGACGCGGTCCCGCCCAGCCCCCCGACGCGTAAACAGGCCGCGGCGTCCCCCAGTCCGCCCACCCGCGTCCAGCCCCAGGACGCACCCCCGCCCAGCCCCCCGACCCGCGCCCAACCCCAGGACGCACCCCCGCCCAGCCCCCCGACCCGCGCCCAACCCCAGGACGCAGCGCCGCCGGACGCCGAGCCGAGTCCGCGCACCCGGGTGCAGGGCGCGCCCGAGCCCGCCACCGTCCAGATCCCCGGCGCGCGCCGCAGCGATCCGCCGACGCGGCGCGAAGTCCCGTCGGCCCGGGCGGAGTTCCCGCCCGGCCTGCGGGACCGCTACGAGCCCTACGGCATCGCCGGCGTCGGCAGCGAGGGCGCTGTCTGGCATGTGCGGCGGCTGGCCGACGGCACCGACGCGGCCGTCAAGATCGCCCACCCGGGCCAGGTCATGGACATGGACACCCTCGATTACCTGGCGAGGCCCGAATTCCGGCGGCACGTACCGCGTATCCACGAGTTCGGCGACGTCGCGGTCGGCTCGGCCGTCTGCGGCTGGGTCGCCATGGAGTATCTGCCGACCACGTTCGAGGACCACCTGGGCCGGCGGCTGCGGGACGGCAGGCCGCGCGAGGACGAGCGGCGGGTCAAGGCGACGGTGCGCGAACTCACCGACCTGCTCGACTTCTGGCAGAGCCGTATCGACCGCAACCCGCTGGACCTGAAGCCCGCGAACATCCTCGTCCGGCCGGTCGACGCGAAGGGCGGCACCGCCGAGGAGGGCGGCGGGAGCGGCAGGGGCCGCGGCCACCACCAGTTCGTCGTCGCGGACTTCGGCGGCGTCGCCCGCTTCACCGCGAGCCAGAGCTACCACGACTTCCAGATCACCGTCCTCTACATGGCGCCGGAGCAGATCGCCCACCAGAACCTGCGGGCCACCCCGTGGTGGACCATCGGCCTGGTCCTCTACCAGGTGTTCACCGGCCGCCCGCTGTACGTGCTCGGCGACGACGCGCGGATCACCGACGAGGCCTGGACGCGGCGGCTGGTGATCAACCACGAGGTGGACCTGTCCACCGTCACCAACGAGCGGCAGAACCTGCTCCTGCAGGGCCTGCTCACCAAGGACCCCGACGACCGGTGGACCGCGCCCGAGGTCCGCCGCTGGCTCCGCGACGAGACACCGCCGGTCATCCGGCCCGCCGCACCGGCGGCCGGGCCCGCCGCGGCTCCGCACGCCAACCGGCCGATCACCTTCCGCGGCACCGCCCACCACGAGGCCGCGACCCTGGCGGCCGCGATGGCCCAGCACTCCCAGGAGGCCGCGGACTGGCTCGCCGGCGCCGACGGCCCGCGCCTGGCGGCCTGGCTGCGCGACGAGCTGGCCGACACCTCCTACGACAGCGGCCAGTTGCTCACCCTCAAGGGCGCCCCCGACACGGCGGTACGCGCCGCCGTGGCCGCGCTGTCCTTCGTCGCCGTCTTCGCGCCCACCGCGACCCCGCAGTACCGCGGGCGGCGGGTGGACGCCGAGGGCATCGTCCGCATCGCCCAGGGCCAGGGCGCGGTGGCCTTCATCGACGAGCTGCTCAAGGCCAACGTGCCGACCATCGCGGCCCGTTTCCGCTGCGCCCACCCGGAGTGCGGGCAGGGGCCCTGCGCGGTGCTGCTCGCGCTGGCCGACGAACTGCCGCGCACCATCGAGGACTTCCGGGCCAGGGCCCGCACCCTCGGGCGGCGCGGCGGCGGCGACGGCGGCGCGGACCAGCGCGAGACCGATGCCGCCTACGGGCTGTCCGCCGCGCTGGTCGTGCACCCCGGGCAGCGCGGCCGGGCGTATCTGCCGCTCGCCGGGCTGCCGGTGCCGCTCACCGCGCTGCTGGCGAAGGCGCCGCCCGGAGCGCTCGCCGCGCTGGCCCGGCTGGGCGCGCTGCGGCACCGGGCGGCGGCGCTGCTGCACCGCCGCTCGCCCGACGCCGCCTTCCTGCGCCGCTGGGCCGTCCTGCACCGCAGGGCCGCCACGGGTGACGTGCGGACGGTGGCGGGGCGCGGTGCGCTGGTCACCGCGGCTGTCCTGCTGCCCAGGGCGCTGCGGGCGGACGCGATCGGGCAGGACCACGAGAGCAGCTTCGCCGAGTGGTGGGGCGGCGCCCGGGTGCCGCTGGCGCAGCGGCTGGGCGCCGCGGGCACGCTGTTCCTACTGCTGTGGCTGCCGATCTGGTCCGGCGCGATGTTCAGGTTCGTCCACGACAACGGGCTCGGCAGGCACACCGTCGACCCCTCCGACGAGCTGACCGCACCGCTCGCACAGGCCGCCGACGTCGCCTCGGTGACCCAGGGCGGGCTGTGCGCGGTGGCGCTGGCCGGCGCGGTGGCCTTCGCGGCGGCCCCTACCCGGATCTCGGCGCGGATGCTGCTCGCCGCGGCAGCGCTCGCGGCCTACGTCGGCTACGCACGGCCCGACCTGCCGCCGCTCCACCCGCTGCACGCCCCCGGCTGGGCGACGGAACGGCTGCGCCATCTGCTGGGCGGCTGGGGCAGGTGGAACGGCGTGGTCGGGCTGATCGTGGTGCCGGTGGCCGTCGTGCTGCTCGTGCTGCTCACCCGCTGGCTGCTCGGCCAGGCCCGTACCGCCCAGGAGCAGCGGGCCGCGCTGCTGCGCGAGCGCGGCGAGCAGCGCCGCGCCCGCGCCGGGCTGCCGCGGCGCCCGTACGAGAGCCCGGCGCGCTGGCGGCCGGGCGCGCTCGGCGCCAGGGACCGGGCGCTCTTCGCCGCGGCCGCGCTGCTGACGCTGATCACCTTGCTGTGGGCGGCCGTCGAGGTGCGCGTCGCCTACACCGGGGAGCACCCGACGCCCGGCTCGTGGGGCACCGGGCAGCAAGGAGCCTCCTACCAGTCGCAGTTCGTGGTGGCCTGCGCGGTGCTCTGCGTGCTGGCCGCGCTGAACGTCCCCGCGACCGCCCGGCGGATCCTGCGGTGGGCGGTGCCCGGCGTGCTGGTCCTCGGCTTCTGGCCGCCGCCGGTGGAGCCGGCGAAGGCCGTGAGCGTGCCGGTGCTGTCCGGCCTCTTCGACGGCCTGGCCGGGCTGTGGGGACACGAGGCCTTCTGGGCCGCCCTGTTGCTGGCCCTCCCACTGAGCCTCTACGCGGCTGGTTTCGCCGTCCGCCGCACCCGGCGCGCCGGGCGATGACCGCGCCCGCGGTCGAACTCGGCCCGCCGGAACCGGCCCAGGACGCGGGCCCCGCCGAACTGCTCGACCACGCCGAGCGGTTGCTTGAGCTGCACGACGAGCAGGACCGCCCGGCGGAGGCCGGCGCCTTCTGGCGGCGCTGCCGCGACACCCTGCTGCGGGCCCGCGACCTGCTGGAGGGCAGGGCTGCGGCCGCCGATCCGGCCGAACTGGCCCGCGCCCGCTACCTGCTGGGCCTGGCCCTCTCGGTGGGCTACTGGCAGGCGGTGCGCGGCAACGCGGAGGCCTACGCGCTCCAGGACCTGGACGGCACCCGCCGCAGCGCGGCCTCGCTGCTCGCCCTGGCCCGCGCCACCCTGCCGGCGGACGGCCCGGCGTACGCCACCGCGTGCGTACGCCTCGGCCTGCTGCTGCACGGGCGGTACGAGGACACGCTGGACGCCGAGGCCGCCGGCGCCGCGGACGCGGCGCCGGGCCCGGATCCCGTCACCGGGTCGGGCGCGCGCGACGACCTGGACGAGGCGCTGGCCGCCTTCGACGACGGCCTGCCGCTGCTCGACGAGGACCCGCACCCCGGGCTGTTCACCGCCTACGGCTGCGCGCTCGCCGACCGCTACGACCTCGACCCGACCCCCGAGGGACTGCGGCACGCGGCGGCCGTCCTGGACTCGGTGCTCGAAGAGCTGCGCCCGGCCGGGTGGGAGCCCTCGCAGGACGGGGCGGGATCGTGGGCCGACGAGGCCGACGAGCTGGAGACCGAGACCAGGGTCAGGCTGATCCGGCTGCTCCAGGGCTCCCCCGAGGCCACGGACAAAGAACTGGCCTGCGAGCACCTGGAGTTGCTGGCCGCGACGCTGCCGGACGAGCACGAGGCCCGGATCTTCGCCGCCGGGCACCTGGTCGACGCCTACCGCGAGCGCGGCGAGGGGCGGGTACGCCCCGAGGACCGCCCGGCGTATCTGGCGCGGCTGCGCGACCTGCGCCGCCTGCTCGACCCGGCTAACGTCTACTTCGCCCGGGCGAACGCCCTGCTCGGCACGGCCCTCGCGGAACGGGTGGACCCGGCGCCCCCCGGCAGCGCGCCGACCGCGGAGAACGAGGAGGCGGCCGGGCTGCTGCGCGAAGCGCTCGACGGCCTCGCCGAGGACGACGACCTGCGCCCGGCCACCCACGCGGTCCTCGGCTGCCTGCTCAACGCGCTGCGCGAATTCCACCCGGCGCGCTACGACAACGACGAGGCGCTGCGCCATCTGGAGCGAGCAGCCGAACTCTTCCCCGCCGACGACCCGTTGCGCGGCGACCTGCTACAGCAGCTCGCGCACGCGACCCTCGTCCACCACGACGAGGTCGCCCCCGACCTGGCAGGCGTCGACCGGACGATCGCGCTGCTGAACGAGTCCGCGCGGCTGCCCTCCGGGGTCTCCGACGCGGGCACCCCCGCGCACGGGGCGTACGCGGCCGCCCTCAGCCAGCGGCACGCGCTGTCCAACTCCGCCGACGACCTGGAAGCGGCGATCCGCCATCTGACGGCGGCCTTCCGGCAGGCGGCTGCCGACGACGTCAACCGGCTGGTGTGCCTGCACAATCTGGCCGTCAACCTCTACCAGCGCTACCAGGCGGGCGGCGACCACCAGGACCTGGAGGCCGCCGCCCGCTACCTCAGGGAGGTCGGCGCGGTCGCCAGGGGCGCCGCCACCGTGCCGATGGAGGTGCACCTGATCGAGCTGGACCGGCTGCACATCGAACGGGCCCTGGTGCAGATGCAGTTCATGCTGGCGCTCACCGAGCGCTCGGATGCCGGCATGGCGGCGGCGGTCGAGTCGATGCGCCGGCTGCGCGAGTCGGTGCCCGAGGACGACCCGGAACGCCTCGGGGTGGACGCGGACTTCGGCCTGCTGCTGGTGGTGCGGTCCTTCTTCGGCGGCACCGGGCGGGACCGCTTCGACGGGCTGGTGCTGACCACACAGACCGCGCAGGCGCTGCCCGAGGACCACCCCGACCGGCCGGTGATGCTGCTGCGCGCGGCGGGCGCGATGATGGCGACCGCCTTCACCCCGTACAACAAGCGGGCCGTCGCCGCCGCCGAGCAGCTGCTGCAGGACGCGGCGGGCGTGGTGGCGCCGCAGAGCCAGGTCGGGCTGCGGGTCGACGCCGCCCTGGCGATCCTGTGCCACGTGCGCTTCCTGCACAGGCGCGCGCCCGCCGACGCCGACCGGGCGGTCGAGCTGGCCCGTTCCGTCCGCGAACGGCTGGCGGACCGGCCCCCGTCGCCGCTGAGCGCCCAGATCGCCGACGTCCTCGCCGAGTCGCTGCGGTCCCGCTCTGCGCCCGGCGACCACGCGGCCGCCCGGCGGGCCGGGATCGCCGGGCTGCGCGACGCCGGCACCGTCGTGCTGCTCCAGGCCGCCGCGGAACCCGCGCTCCAGGTGGCCCGCAGCGCCGCCGACCGGGCGCTGAAGATCGCCCGCTGGTGCCTGGCGGACGGCGATCTGCCAGGCGCCGTCGAGGCGTTGGAGCTCGGGCGCGGCCTGGTGCTGCACGCCTCCACCACCACCGCCGACGTGCCCGCGCTGCTGCGCGAGGCCGGCCGGGCGGATCTGGCCGAGGAATGGGAGGGCGGTACGCGCAGGGCACCGCTGATCTCCGACCCCGGCGCGCTGCTCGACGGCCCCGGATCGCTGCTCGGCGGCCTCGGCGACGGCGCGGAGCTGCCGCTGCCCGACGACCTGCGGCAGCGTACGCTGGCGGCGCTCGCCAAGTCCCGGGCCGGCACGGCCCTGATGACCCCCCTCGCCCCCGACGCCATCGCCGCCGCCCTGCGCGGAGCCGGGGCCGACGCGCTGGTCTACCTGCTCCCCCCGGGCGGCGACCGTCCCGGCTCGGCAGTGATCGTCACCCGCGACGCCGCCGTCGACACGGTGACCTTCGGCCTCCTGCGCCACGACTCCCTGACCTCCCTGCACGCCTACCGCGCGGCCCACCGCGCCCACCAGGAAGCCCTGGACGCCGCGACCTACCCGTCAGGCCCGGCCCCGGAGGCGGCGGCCACCGCCCGGGCGGGCCCGCCACCGCCTGCTCCCCAGGCGGCGGGCGGTGCGGCCCGGGCGGCAACCACGGCTCGGGCTGCCGCCGTTGAGCCGCAGGACAGCGGCGCGCCCGGCCGCGAGCCGGATCCGGAGAGTACGGAACCGGACCCGCACGGCTCGCCCGCTTCCACGGCGCCCGGCGTCACGCCCGGCACAGCAACCACGGCGCGGGCGACGGCCGTTCAGCCAGTGGACAGCAGTGATGCGCCCGACGACGAGCTCGATCCGGGGCGACCGGCGCCGCACCCGCCCGGCCCGCCCGCACTCACGGCGCCCGACGCCACGGCCGGTACCCCAACCACGGCGCACGGGACCGCCGCTGAGCCGGCGGACAGCGGCGGCGCGCCCGGCCGCGACCCCGATCCAGGGCGGCTGGCGGCCGCGCACGCGCGGTGGCGTGGCACGTTGGAGGAGGTGTGCGACTGGGCCGGGCCCGTCGTCATGGCGCCGCTGTCGCGCTCGCCGCTCGTGCGGGCGGCGGGGGACGAACCGCACCTGGTCATGGTGCCGTTCGGGGAGCTCGGCGGCATCCCGTGGCATGCCGCGCTGCTCAGCAGCGGGTTGCGGTACGGCGGGCGCCCGGTGCGGGCCGTCGAGCGGATGACGCTGTCGTACGCCGCCTCCGCCAGGCAGTTGCACGAGGTCTCGAACCGCCCCCGCCCGCCGCTTGACGCGGCGCCGGTGATCGTCGGGAACCCGGACGGCACGCTGCCGGGGGCCAGCACCGAGGCGCGGCACATCCACGCCGCCCTCTACAGCCCCGGCGGCCGGCTGCTCGGCTCGGTGCGGCGGGCCGTCGGACGGGGCGTGCCCGCCGAGGTGCTGGCCGCGCTGCCCGGGCGCGGGGGCGCCGGGGCCTCGCTGCTGCATCTGGCCTGCCACGCCCGCCCGTCGGGCAACTCCCCGCTGGACGCCTGCCTGTTGCTCGCGCGCCCGGCGGGCGGCAGCGGCCGGCTGCCGGTCCGCGACATCCTGCGCCAGGCACGCGGCCGCCCGCCGGGCGCCCCTGGCGGCCTGGTGGTCCTCGACGCGTGCGTCAGCGACCACGCCGCCGGCGACCTCGACGAGGCGCTGACGCTGTCGACGGCCTTCCTCGCCGCCGGCGCCACCGCGGTGGTCGGCTCGCGCTGGGAGGTCCCCGACGGCCTGACCGGCCTGATGATGTACGTCTTCCACGACCGCCTGCGCCGCGGCGCGACGCCCGTACGGGCCCTGCGCGAAGCCCAGTTGTGGCTGCTCGACCCGGAGCGGGAGCTCCCGGCCGGCATGCCGCGCGCCATCGCCGACATCCTGAACGACGGCGATCCGGCCGCACTCGATCTGTGGGCGGCGTTCTCCTGCCAGGGACACTGAGGTCGGACCGGCCGCGGGGCCGCGCGAAAGGGGAGGCGTGATGGACTCGGCCGTAACGGGCCTACTGGCGGCGGCGATCGGCGTGGGCGGCACGCTGGGCTCGGCGTGGCTGACCCAGCGCCGCGGCGACGCCGCCCGCCGCGAGGAGTGGGAGCGCCTCGAACGCACCCGCACCGCCGAACTCGCGGCCCAGCGGCGGCAGTCTGACGTGACCGACCGCCGCGCCGCCTACACCGTCTTCAACACCGCGGCCCGCCACTACCTGGCGGCCCTCAACGACCACGCCCACGTCCTGCTGCACCCCGGCGCCGAGGACCAGGACGCGGCGCTCGCCGCGGTCGACACGGCGCGGGCCGAATACCGCCGGCGTTACGCCGAGGCGCAGATGATCGTGCCCGACGCGGTGCTCGCCGAGGTCCGCGAGGTCAACACCGCGCTCGGGGCGATCTACGGCACCCTGGCCCGGCTCACCCGCGGCGTGCCCCGCGACGGCGACGAACTCCCCGCCGCGCAGGCCGGCATCCGGCGCGGCTGGCAGTTGCTGTCCCGGATGCGCGCGGCGATGCGCGCCGACCTGGACGTGACGGGGCCGTCCCACGGCCGGGACGCACCGCGGCCCCGCAGCTCGCCGTGAACCGCGGGGCCGCGCACCGGACCACGTCCGGCCGGAGCGGACTCAGACCAGGTCGTACCGGTCGAGGTTCATGACCTTGACCCACGCGGCGACGAAGTCGCTGACGAACTTCTCCTTGGCGTCGTCGCTCGCGTAGACCTCGGCGAGGGCGCGCAGCTCGGAGTTGGAGCCGAAGACCAGGTCGGCACGGGTGCCGGTCCAGGTCACCTCACCGGTGGCGGCGTCGCGGGCCTCGAAGGTGGTCGAGTCCTGCGAGGTCGGCTGCCACGTCGTGCCCAGGTCGAGCAGGTTGACGAAGAAGTCGTTGGTCAGCGCGCCGGGGGTGGCGGTGAGCACGCCGTGCGTGGACTGGGCGTGGTTGGCGCCGAGCACCCGCAGGCCGCCGACCAGCACGGTCATCTCGGGCGCGCTCAGGGTCAGCAGGTTCGCACGGTCGAGCAGCAGATACTCGGCCGGCAGCCGGGTGCCCTTGCCCACGTAGTTGCGGAAGCCGTCGGATGCGGGCTCCAGCGCGACGAAGGACTCGACGTCGGTCTGCTCCTGCGAGGCGTCGGTGCGGCCCGGGGTGAAGGGCACCTCGACCACGAAACCGCCGTCCTTGGCGGCCCGTTCGACGGCGGCGCCGCCGGCCAGCACGATCAGGTCGGCCAGCGAGACCTGCTTGCCGCCGGTCTGCGCGGCGTTGAAGGAGTCCTTGACGCCTTCCAGGGTGCGCAGCACCGCCGGCAGCTGGTCGGGTCCGTTGACCTCCCAGCCGCGCTGCGGCTCCAGGCGGATGCGCGCGCCGTTGGCGCCGCCGCGCTTGTCGCTGCCGCGGAAGGTCGAGGCCGACGCCCAGGCGGTGGAGACCAGCTGCGAGACGGTGAGGCCGGAGCCGAGGATCTGCTCCTTGAGGGCGGCGGCGTCCGCCGCGTCGATCAGCTCGTGCGTGACCGCGGGCAGCGGGTCCTGCCACACCAGCGTCTCGGTGGGCACCTCGGGGCCGAGGTAGCGGACGATCGGGCCCATGTCGCGGTGGGTCAGCTTGAACCACGCGCGGGCGAAGGCGTCGGCGAACTCCGCCGGGTTCTCCAGGAAGCGCCGGGAGATCTGCTCGTAGGCCGGGTCGACCCGCAGCGCGAGGTCGGTGGTCAGCATCGTCGGGGCGTGGGTCCTGGCCGCGTCGTACGCGTCAGGGACCGTGCCGGCGCCCGCGCCGTCCTTCGGCTTCCACTGGTGCGCGCCCGCCGGGGACTTGGACAGCTCCCACTCGTAGCCGAAGAGGATCTCGAAGAAGCTGTTGTCCCAGGCGATCGGGGTGTTGGTCCAGGCGCCCTCAAGGCCGCTGGTGATGGTGTCGGCGCCCTTGCCGGTGCCGAAGGTGTTCCGCCAGCCGAGGCCCTGCTGCTCGATCGAGGCGGCCTCGGGGTCGTCGCCGACGCTCTCGGCCGGGCCCGCGCCATGGGTCTTGCCGAAGGTGTGGCCGCCGGCGATCAGCGCGACGGTCTCCTCGTCGTTCATCGCCATCCGGCGGAAGGTCTCGCGGATGTCGCGCGCCGAGGCCAGCGGGTCGGGGTTGCCGTTGGGCCCCTCGGGGTTGACGTAGATCAGGCCCATCTGGACCGCGCCGAGCGGGCCTTCGAGCTCGCGGTCGCCGGTGTAGCGCTCGTCACCGAGCCAGGTGGTCTCCGGGCCCCAGTACACGTCCTCCTCGGGCTCCCAGCGGTCCTCGCGGCCGCCGGCGTAACCGAAGGTCTCGAAGCCCATCGACTCCAGCGCGACGTTGCCGGCCAGCACCAGCAGGTCGGCCCAGGACAGCGACTGGCCGTACTTCTTCTTCACCGGCCACAGCAGGCGGCGGGCCTTGTCGAGGTTGGCGTTGTCCGGCCAGCTGTTGAGCGGCGCGAAGCGCTGCTGCCCGGCCCCGGCGCCGCCGCGGCCGTCGCTGATCCGGTAGGTGCCGGCGCTGTGCCAGGCCATCCGGATGATGAACGGGCCGTAGTGGCCGTAGTCGGCGGGCCACCAGTCCTGCGAGGTGGTCAGCACCTCGGCGACGTCGCGCTTGACGGCCGGCAGGTCGAGGGTCTTGAACGCCTCGGCGTAGTCGAAGGCCTCGCCGAGCGGGTTGGCCACGGCCGGGTTCTTAGCGAGGATCTTCAGGTTGAGCCGCTCCGGCCACCACTCGCGGTTGCCGCCGCCCTGGGTCGGGTGCGGGGCGCGCGGCCCGTGGGCGACCGGGCAGCCCCCCGCGCTCTCCGACTTCGGGTCTGTGACGATTGCGTCGTGGTTCTCAGTCATGGAAATCCTTCCGGACCTGGCGGATCACGTGCTCAGGAGCTGCGGGGTGTGGGCAGCAGGGCACAGGACAGCGGGGGGCGTCACCCGCGGGCCGGTCGCCGTACGCGACTCGTCCTGGCCCTTGGCTACCGCCGGAACCGATCCTACGATGGACAGAGTCCAAGTCAAGAAGCGGGCCAATCGCGTACCTCATCGAAAGACGGACACCCGCTGGTAAAGTCCTGGCATCCCGCGAGGACGGCCGTGAAGACGATCATGTGACAGGTGAACGATATGAGTGACCTGCTGGAAAGACTGCGAGGGCGTGGCTGGCGGATGACCTCCCAGCGGCGTGTCGTCGCGCAGGTCCTCGACGGCGACCACGTCCACCTCACAGCGGACGAGGTGCACGCCCGCGCCGCCGTGCTGCTGCCGGAGATCTCCCGGGCCACCGTCTACAACACCCTGGGCGAACTGGTATCCCTCGGCGAGGTCATAGAGGTGGCCACCGACGGCCGCGCCCGGCGCTACGACCCCAACGCGCACCGGCCGCACCACCACCTGGTCTGCTCCGGCTGCGGCACCGTCCGCGACGTCCACCCCAGCCGCGACCCGCTGTCCGACCTGCCCGCGGGCGAGCGCTTCGGCTTCACCGTCGCCGCCGTCGAGGTCACCTACCGCGGGCTGTGCCCCGCCTGCGCGGCCGCCCGGCCGTAGCGCCTCTGGGCGTGTCACACCTCACACCTCGGTCATACCTCCCGGCGGGTCCTGCGCTGCCCGGATGCGGGGATCCCCGTCACATTCCGGCGGGCCGGCTTGTCGTACGGGTGCGTGCCATCCCATGACGACCAGCCCAGGAGTTGCCCATGACTTCGCAGATTCCCGCGACCCTCTTCGCCGACCCCGTGCCCGCGGAGCGCCTGGAGCGGACGGCGGCCGCGCTGACGGCGCACGGCTTCGCCGTGGAGATCCTCGACGACGCCGCCGCCGCGCGCGCCCGCGTGCGGGAGCTGATCCCCGAAGGCGCCAGCGTCTTCACCTCGGCCAGCGAGACCACCCGCCTGTCGGGCATCGACGAGGACATCAACACCGGCGGCCGCTACGAAGCGCTCAAGCCGAAGGTCCTGGCGATGGACCGGGTCACCCAGGGCGACGACATCCGGCGGCTGCTGGCCAGCCCCGACGTCGTCGTGGGCAGCGTGGCCGCGGTCACCGAGACCGGGTCCCTGGTGGTGGCCTCGGCCAGCGGCAGCCAGCTGCCGCCCTACTCCGGCGGCGCCGGGCGGGCGATCTGGATCATCGGGGCGCAGAAGGTGGTCCCGGACGTGGAGACCGCGCTGCGGCGTGTCGAGGAGTACGCCCTCCCGCTGGAGAACACCCGCGCGCAGGGGGCCTACGGCAAGCCCAGCGCCGTCAACCGGCTGCTGATCCTCAACGCCGAGCACATCCCGGGCCGCGGCACCGTGCTGCTGGTCCGCGAGGCCATCGGCTTCTGAGCGCGTGCCCGGTCCGGCCGCCCACGGCGGGCGGCCGGACCGGGGCAGTCACCGCCGCCGTCACCCGGTCCCGGCTTCCGCGCCCTCCTCGACGCTGATGGAACGCCAGACGTGCTCGGCCCAGGCGAGGTCGCCGCGGTCGTCGCAGATGCAGACGACCGCGAGGGCGGCGCCCGGGACGACGTCGAAACCGTAGAACTCGTGCTGCTCCCGGCCGCCGCCGGTCACCGCGGTCCACAGCGCGTGCCGGGTCCGCCCCGGCTGCCGTTCGGTGATCCGCCGGCCGGGCGGCACCTCGGGGGCGCCGCGCAGCAGCCCGGGGAGCAGGGTGTCCACCTCGGCGGTGGCGTCGGGGTGGGTCAGCGCGTTGACGATGACGGTGCGGCCGGGGCCGGTGAACCGCAGGCCGCCCTCGTCGGCGCTCTCGGCGAGTCCGGGGGTGCGCTCGATCGACCAGCGGTCGCCGGCCCGGGTGCGTACGGGCACGGGCAGCGCGTGGGCGAAACGGCTGAGCACGTAGTCGCGGTTCCAGGTCGTCGTCAGGATCCGGGACACCTCGGGCCGCCGCGAACCGGTGACGTAGGGGATGTCGTTCCTGTCGCGCACCCCGACGGTGACCGGCGCGCCCAGCAGGTCGTCCCCCCAGGGCCGGATGGCGTTGGCGATCGTCCCTTCGAGGGTCAGCTCGTCGTACTCCGGCGCCTCCCAGCACTCCTGCGCCACGCCCAGGTCGGCCTCGCTGACCCGCAGCCACGTGCCGAGGACCAGCTCGGTCCCCTCGGTGAGGGCGATCGGCAGCAGGCAGCGGATGAAGCAGCCGTCGTCGTCGGTCTCCAGCAGCGCCCGCAGGCCGCTGGGATACCTCCGCGCCGACTCCGCGCCGCCGACCACCCGGTCCGGCAGGTTGAAGCGGACGTCGATCCGCTTCTCGTCCGGCGTGGGAACTCCGCAGCATGCGCACGTCGGTACGGGGTGGGTGGCCATGCGGCGCAGCCTAGCCCGTGTCTGAAAGATCCCGCCTGGCCGGAGCACCGGCCGGCACCCGGTCGGGGCCGGCCGGCGCGAGGGCGGGCGCGGGGATTCGAAGAGCGCGCGTGCCGGCGGTCCCAACGCGCGCTCCATGACCGCCAGTCGGCCACGGCCGATCCGCGCGGCGGTCCGCGACGGCCGGCGCGGGTGCCGCCGGAATGAGCCGGACAGACCGTTGCGTGGACCAGTCAGACCAGGCTAAGGTCAGTGGCGTATCTGGTCCATGACGGAGGTGACTCTGTGCGGGTAGCACCGACTGTGTTCCGCGGCCCCGAAGCCCTGGGGCGCGTTCTTGCCGCTGAGATCGCGGACGAGATCGACGACGCGGCACGCAACGGGCGGCGGTATGTCCTGGGATGCCCCGGAGGGCGCAGCGCGCACAGCACGTACCGCGCCCTCGCCGACGAGGTGGCCGCGCGCGGCCTGGACCTCTCCCAGGTCGTGATCGTCATGATGGACGAGTACGTCGACCGCGACGGGCGCTCCGGCGCCTACCGGCGGATCGACCCCCAACTCCTGCACAGCTGCGTGCGGTTCGGCCGGCACGAGATCGTGCGGGGCCTGGACGCGGCGGCCGGTGCGGGGCGCGGGATCGCCGAAGGGCACTTCCTGGTGCCTGATCCCGCCGACCCGGCGGCCTACGACCGGCAGATCGAAGCCCTCGGCGGCATCGACCTGTTCCTGCTGGCCTCCGGCGCCGGCGACGGGCACATCGCCTTCAACCCCGCGGGCACGCCGCCCGACGCCGGCACGCACGTGGTGGCGCTGACCGAGCAGACCCGCAGGGACAACCTGGCGACCTTCCCGAGCCTGCGCGGCCTGGACGACGTCCCGCGGCACGGCGTGACCGTGGGCGTCAGCACCATCCGCGAGCACTCCAAGCGCGTGGTGATGGTCGCGCACGGCACCGACAAGGCGCGGGCGGTCAGCCGGCTCGCCGACGCCGAGCACTACGAACCCGACTGGCCGGCCACCATCTTCACCGACTGCGCCCAGCCGCGCCTCTACGTCGACGAGGCCGCCCTCGAAGCCGCCGCGGCGCTGTCCGCGTCGGCCTGACGCACGCACACCCCACCTCTCCGGACACCCGGGTATCCGGAACCCAACCAGATCCTGGAGGATCGATGGCCCGCGTCAAGATTGCTTACCTCGGTGGCGGCTCCTCACGCGCTCCCGGAACGATGGCCTCGTTCATGCACCACGGCAACGAGTTCGACGGCTCGGAGTTCGTGCTGATCGACCTCGACCCCGACCACCTCGAAGTGGTCAGGACGCTCACCGAGCAGCTGATCCGCACGTCCGGCCTGGACATCACCGTCACCGCCACCACCGACCAGCGCGAAGGCCTGCGGGACGTCGACGCGGTGCTCTCCAGCTTCCGTCCCGGCGGCTTCGGCGCCCGCGCCATCGACGAGCGCATCCCGCTGAAGTACGGCGTCATCGGCCAGGAGACGCAGGGCCCCGGCGGCATGATGATGGCGCTGCGCTCGGTCCAGGTGATCAAGGAGCTGTGCGCCAACCTCGCCGACGTGGCGCCCCGCGCACGGATCTTCAACTACACCAACCCGGTCAACATCGTCTCGCAGGCCGTCTCCGACTACACCGACATCCCGATCGCCTCCTTCTGCGAGGGCCCGATCGTCTTCCCGCCGGTGGTCGCCAAGGCCGCGGGCCTGGACCCCGCCAAGCTCAAGGCGAACCTGGTCGGCATCAACCACAACTGCTGGTCCAACGAGGCCACTTACGACGGCCAGGACGCCTTCCCGATCCTGCGCGAGCGCTACGAGGCGCTGAAGGGCAAGCCGACAGACGACGTCAACGGGCTGCGCGCGCTGCACCTGGCCGTCGCGATGGAGTCCATCCCGTCCGACTACTTCAACTACTACTACTTCCGCGACGAGATCCTGCGGGAGCACCAACTGGCGGCCAAGACCCGCTCCGAGATCATCATGGACTCGCTGCCCGACTACTGGGAGCACTACCGCGAGCAGGCGGTCGCCGACGCACCCCGGCTGGAGCAGGGCCGATCCCGCGGCGGCATCCACGAGCTTGAGCTCGCCATCGACGCGATCAGCGCGTACTACAACGACGCCGCGACCCGCCTGCCGTTCAACATCACCAACACCGGCGGCTGGCTGCCCGGTTTCGCCGACTCCACCGTGGTCGAGCTGTGGGGCACCGTCGACGGCAAGGGATTCCACCCCGAGTCGCAGAAGCCGCTGCCGCACTCGGTCGTGGGCATCACCCAGCAGCTCGCCGAGTACCAGATCCTCACCGCCAAGGCCGCGTGGGAGGGCACTGCCGCCGACGCCGTCCGCGCGCTGATGGCCAACCCGCTGGTGCCCTCGCTGAGCGTCGCGGAGGCGATGTACGCCGAGCTGGCCGCGGCCCAGTCCGCGTGGCTGCCGGAGCGGCTGCTCCCGTGACGGACCCGGCCACCGCGGGAGCGCTGTATCTCGGCGTCGACGCGGGCAACAGCAAGACCGCCGCACTGGTGTCCACCGCCTCGGGCGAGGTGGTGGGCGCCGGGCGCTCCGGCATCGGCGACATCTACGGCGCGCCCACCGCGGAGGCGGCGGTCGACGAGGTGATGTCGGCGATCGCCGGGGCGCTGGCCCAGGCGGGCGCCGGTCAGGCCGCGCCGGCCGGCGCGGCCTTCCGGCTGGCCGGTGTCGACTGGCCGGAGGACGCGGCCTACTGGGACGCGGCACTGAGCCGGCGGCAGCCCGCACTGGAGCGGCGCAGCATCCTCAACGACGGCTACGCGGCCATCCGTTGCGGGGCGCCCTCGGGCGTCGGCATCGCGCTGGCGGGCGGGACGGCCGCCGCGATCGCCGCCCGCGGGCCGAACGGCGAGCTGTGGGACATGGGGTGGTGGGGCCAGCACGCGATGGGCGCCATCGGCCTGGCCAACGAGGCGCTCAAGGCCGTCTTCCTCGCCGAGCTGGGCCTCGCCCCGCCGACCGCGCTGACCCGGGCGCTGCTCGACTACTTCGACAAGCCCTCCGCCGCGGAGCTCAACCACTGGCTGACCCGCCGCGAGGGGCGGGCCGGGCACCGGGACCGCACCCGTTGCGCCCGGGTCGTCACCGCGACGGCCCAGGGCGGCGACCAGGTGGCGGGCGACATCGTGCGCGCCCAGGGGCGCTACATGGCCTCCTACGCGGGCGTGGCCGCCCGCTTCACCGGACTGGCCGCGGCCGGCGCCCCGGTGGACGTGGTGCTGTCCGGCTCGGTGCTGATGGCGCCGGGATCGCCCGTCGCGGCGGCGCTGCTCGCGGAACTGCCGGCGCACGTACCGCACGCGGTGCCGCACCGCAGCGTCCTGCCGCCGGTGGCGGGGGCGCTGCTCGACGCGCTCGCCGAGAGCGGCGTGCGGGTGACCGAGGCCGTGGCGGCCCGGGTGGCGCGGACCATGCCGCCCGCGGACTTCCTGGCCACCTGAGCGGTCAGGCCGGCCGGCCCGCGCCGCGGTTCAGATGACGCGGAAGAGATCCGCCTGGAAGCGGTAGGCGTCGCTGCGGTAGGTCATCCGGCCGGTCAGCACGGTGGCGCCGTCCTCGGTGTAGGTGGTCTCCTCGCCGACCAGCACCGGCGCCCCCGGCTCAATCAACAGCAGCTCGGCGGTGGGCTCGTCGGCCGCCTCGGCCCGGACGGTGTACGAACTGCGGGCGATCCGCAGCCCGCACTCCTGCTCCAGGGACTCGTAGAGCGATCGGTCGGTGAGGTCCAGTGAGTCCAGTCCCGGGGCGAGGCCGAGGACGACGACACTGCTGTCCACGCACACCGGGACGTCGTCCAGGCTGCGCAGCCTGCGCAGGTCCAACACCCGCGCGGCCGGGGCGATACCGAGCTGCTCGGCCTCCTCGAAGGTGGCGGCGCGGCTCCGGTGCCTGAGGATCCTCGACCGCGCCCGCAGCCCGCGGGCGCGGGCCATCTCGGAGAAGCTCTGCAGGGTGCTCGGCGGTTCGCCGACCACCGCGTTGCGCACGAACCAGCCGCGCTGCGAGGAGCGTTCGAGTTTTCCCTCGTCGGCGAGCCGCCCGAGAGCCTGGCGGAGCGTCGAACGGCTCACGCCCAGACTCCCCGCCAGATCCCGCTCCCCCGGCAGCCGTCCACCCGCCGGGAACGCGCCCCGCCGCAAAGCCTCGCTCAGCCGGCGGTAGGTCTGGGTGACCGCCGCCCCCGCTCCGACGTCCTCGCCGATGGTTGTCATCCCCCAACGATAGCAAGGGGACCGGACCAGGAGAGCCAGATAGGTAAAAACAAACCAGCTCCCGGAGATCTGGACTAATTGGTCTGCCAGTCCTAGGCTCGCGGTACCCCCGCGGACACCAAACGTCCACCGACGACAGGAGACATCGTGGTCTCGCGCAGGACAACAGGGCGGATCGGCGCCACGCTGGTTCCGGTCGTGATGACGGCACTGCTCTCCGGCTGCATGCCGGGAACCAACGCAGGCGCCTCCGGGAACAGCACCAAGGCAGGGCCGGTCGCCACCGACCCCGCCTCCATGGGCAAGGTCAAACTGCAGGTGCTCGACTACTTCTCCGGCGGCACCGACAACGCCTGGATGAGCTCGGTGGTCTCGGCATTCGAGCACAAGTACCCCAATATCACCATCAACCGCACCTCACTGCCCTGGGGCGACGTGATGGCCGCCCTCCCGCTGAAGCTGAAGTCCGCCAACCCGCCGGACATCGTCCCGGCCAACAACGGCTGGCAGTCGCTCGGCACCCTGGTCCGCGGCGGGCTGGTGCTCAACCTGGACAACTACGCCAAGGCCTACGGATGGAAGACGTCCTTCCCGCAGGCGATCACCAGCGAGCACGAGTTCAGCCCGGACGGCACCGAGATGGGCATCGGCTCGATGTTCGGCGCCCCCGTCGCCCGCGCCTCGCTGATCGAGGTCTACTACAACCGCGACCTGCTCAAGCAGATAGGCGCCGGCATCCCGCACAGCTTCGCGGACTTCCAGGCCGACCTGGCCAAGGCCAAGGCGGCCGGGCTCACCGGGATATCGCTGGGCAACGTCGACCAGGGCGGGGTCACCCAGCCGCTCTTCTCGCTGATGAACGCCCTCGGCGACCAGCGCAAGATCTCCGACTTCGTCTACTCGCAGGGCCAGGTGAAGATCGCCGACACCGGCTTCCCGCAGGCGGTCTCCACCTTCAAGCAGTGGTCCGACAAGGGGTATCTGACCAAGGACTACGCCGGCGTCGCCTCCGCGGACGCCGCCCAGAACTTCGTCAACGGCCAGGGGCTCTTCCACTTCGACTACTCCGGGTCGCTGCCGCTCAAGGCCGGCCAGTCGAAGAACTTCGGCTCCTTCATCCTGCCGCGGTCCGACGGCGGCAAGCCGATCGCCACCGCCTCCTCGGCGACGAACTTCTCCATCTCCTCCAAGTCCAAGCACGCCGACGCCGCCGCGGCCTTCCTCAACTTCGCCGCCGGCGCGCAGGCCGCCCAGCTCGCGGTGCAGAACGGCACGATGCCGCTGCTGCACCCGGAGGTGAAGGCCCCCGCCGACGACCCGCTGTTCACCGACGACGTGGCCATCGCCCAGCAGGTCACCACCGACGGCACCTCGGTGCCCTACGTGGACTGGTCCACGCCGACGCTGCTGAACACCATCAACACCACCATGCAGGACATGCTCGCCGGCAAGACCACGCCCGCCGCGGTGGTCTCCGCGGCCGAGCAGAACGACGCCGCCTTCGTGAAGACGCTGGCGAGGTAACGGTGTCCACTGTCCGCGAGAGCCGCACCCGCGGCGCCGCCGCGGGGCATACCGGGGCGGCCGCCGGCCGCCCCGGGCGCCCCTCGGGGAGCCGCACGACGGCCCCCTACCGGCGGCGGCGCCGCTGGCTGGGGCTGGTCTACCTCAGCCCCGCGCTGCTGATCTACGCGTTCGTGGTGCTGCTGCCCGCCGGTCAGGGGGTGCGGCTGTCCTTCGTCCACTGGGACGGGGTCACCGCCGCGACCAACGCCGGGTTCTCCAACTACACCGGCTTCCTGCACGACCCGACGCTGCGCCGTGCGGTCGCGCACACGCTGTTCTTCATCGCCTTCTTCTCCCTGCTGCCGATCCTCCTGGGCATGGCGAGCGCCGCGCTCACCGCGCGCAAGGAGGTGCGCGGCGCCGCCGTCTACCGCTGGGTGCTCTTCCTGCCCCAGGTGCTCACCCCGGCCGTCGCCGCGGTGGTGTGGAAGCGCATCTACGCCCCGGACGGCCCGATCGACTCGGTGCTCAGGGCAGTGGGCCTCGGCAGCCTGGCCCGCGGCTGGCTCGGCGACTACACCTGGGCGCTGCCCGCCCTCGGCCTGGCCGGGACCTGGGCGGCGTACGGGCTGTGCATGGTGCTCTTCGCGGCCGGCATCCAGAACATCCCGAGCGAGCTCTACGACGCCGCCCGGATGGACGGCGCCGGCGCCCTGCGGGAGTTCTTCACGGTGACGCTGCCGGGTCTGCGCGGCCAGCTCGCGGTGGTGCTGACGCTGACGATGCTGGGGGCCATCAGGGTCTTCGACATCGTCTGGCTCACCACCAAGGGCGGCCCAGGGACATCGACCATCACCCCGACCGTGGTCCTCTACCAGCGCGCCTTCGCCAATCCGGACGTCGGTGCGGCCTGCGCGATCGGCGTCGTGCTCGCCGTGGTCTCGCTGGTCGTCTCGCTGGTCGTGGTCAAGATCTCCGAAGGTGACGACTGATGATCTCCAACCGGGAAAAGGTCTTCAACTACGCCGTCCTGACCCTGCTGGCCGCGGCGGTGCTCTTCCCCGTGCTCTGGATCCTCGGCGTCGCGGTCAGCCCGAACACCTCGGGCACGCTGGACCTCGGCCACCTGAGCTGGTCCAACTTCACCGACGCCTGGCAGCAGGCCGACTTCAGCCAGTACCTGAAGTCCAGCCTGATCATCACCGGCTCCGCGGTGGTCCTCTCGACGGTGCTCGCCATCCTCAGCGGCTACGCCTTCGGAGTGCTCGGCGTGGTCGGCGAGAGGCTGCTCTTCCCGCTGATGCTCTTCGGGCTGATGATCCCGATGGAGGCGATCATCGTCCCGCTCTACTACGACTTCCAGTCCGAGGGGCTGACCGACACCTACCAGGGCATCATCCTGGCCCATGTGGGCATGGGCGTCGGCTTCGGCGCCTTCTGGATGCGGGCCGCCTTCCGCTCCATCCCGGTCAGCATCGGGGAGTCCGCGCAGATGGACGGCGCCAACTCCTGGACCTCGCTGTGGCGGATCTACCTGCCCATCGCCAAGCCCGCGGTCATGACGCTGGTCCTGCTCAGCTTCATGTGGACCTGGAACGACTACTTCCTCTCGCTGATCCTGGTGTCCGACCCCGCCCACCAGCCCCTGACGCTCGGCCTGGGCGCCTTCTCCGGGCGCTACATGGTCCACGTCAACCTGCTGGCGGCGGCCGCGGTGATCATCTCGCTGCCCGTGGTGATCCTCTACCTGTTCTTCCAGCGGCAGTTCCTGCGCGGCATGCTCTCCGGCGCGGTCAAGGGCTGACCCGCGCACCCCGCGACACGCAGGCCGCGACACGCAGGCCCCGACCGCCAGGCGGCCGGGGCACACGTGTCGATCGGGTGACTTCAACGGCTGCGCTTGGCGGGAGAGCGGCGGCGGCGGTTCACCATGGTGACTGAACGCCGCTTTTCCCGCCGAACGAGGAGAATTCGACCGATGCGACAAGGTCCGCTGGCCGGCCGTTATCCCGTGGTGGCGGCGATGG
This sequence comes from Streptomyces sp. NBC_01198, assembly GCF_036010485.1. NCBI lineage: Bacteria > Bacillati > Actinomycetota > Actinomycetes > Kitasatosporales > Streptomycetaceae > Streptomyces > Streptomyces sp. NBC_01198. Next base: position 4,375,835 of record NZ_CP108568.1, on the reverse strand, counting down.
TCGTTTTCGCCCTGGTCCCCTACCTGGCACTCTCGGCGGCGCTGGGGCCCATCACGCCGGTCATCGCCCACGAGCTGGGCATGAGCCTGCAGGCCATGAGCATCACCTCGGGCATGGCCAACGCCGGATACGCGGTCGGCACCGTCCTTGCCGTGCAGTTCGCCCAGCATCTGCACCAGCGGCGCATGCTGATCGTCTACGGCAGCCTGCTGGTCATCGGCTCGGTGCTCACGGCGGCGGCGGTCGACCCGACGATGTTCATCATCGGCCACGTCCTGCAAGGCCTGTGCACCAGCCTGCTGCTGATCGCGGCCGTACCGCCGCTGATCATCGACTACCCGGTCGCCAGGCTGCGCGAGACCGCGGTGATCCTGAACGTCTGCATCTTCGGCGCGGTGGCGCTCGGGCCGGTCGTCGGCGGCATCCAGGCCAACTACCACGGATGGCGGCCGCTGTTCTGGATCATCGCAGGAATCGCCGCGGCGGCGCTCGCGCTGTCCCTGCTGACCTTCCGTGACACCCCGCCGGTCAACCCGGACGCGCCGATCGACTACATCGCGCTGGGCCTGGCCAGCCTCGGCTGCGCGTCCGCGTTCTTCGGCGCCTCGCGGCTGCTCACCCACCGCTTCCTCGACCCCACCGCGGCCGGGCCGCTGCTCGGCGGGCTGCTGCTGATCATCATCCTGTTCGTCCACGAGTACACGGCCAAGAACCCGCTGCTGTGCGTGCGCAGCCTGGTCAGCACGCTCCCGGTGGCCGGCATCATCGCCGCCATCTGCGCCGCGGCCGCCTCGGTGTCGGCGATCTCGCTGACCCTGACCTCGCTCTCGCACCACCTCTCGCCGCTGCACCTGGGGCTGCTCTACCTGCCGGAGTTCGGCGGCGCGGTGCTCACCGCCTTCATCTTCGGCGCCGTCTTCCACACCCGCCTGCTGCACTACTTCGTCCTCGTCGGCCTGACCCTCCTGGTCGCGGGCATCCTGGTGATGAACGCGTCCAAGCCGCCCACGGACGCGCTCACCGCCGTGGGCTCCGGGCTGATCGGCATCGGCGTCGGCTCCTCGGTCGTCCCCGCGCTGTTCATCGCCGGTTTCTCGCTGCGCTCCAACAACGTGCAGCGCGTCTTCGCGATCATCGAGCTGCTGCGGGCCGTGGCGGCGTTCCTGATCGCCCCGATCCTGATCTACATCGCCGCCACCGTCGGCAACAGCATCGACTCGGGTACGCGCACGGCCCTGTGGATCTGCTTCGGGCTCGCCGTCGCGGGCGGGGTGATCGGCGCGGGCCTCTACGTGGCCAGCGGGGTGCGCCCGCCGGAGCCGTCGGTGGAGGACTGGATGGCCGGCGAGCGTCCCGGCTGGTACTCCCCGCCGCTCTTCGCCCGGTTCAGGAAGAACACGGACCTGGACGAGGAGAACTGCCCGTAGGCGCCGCGGTGCGCCGGGCCGAATCCGGCGCAGGGCCCACCCGGTGTTCCCGGCCTCCGGGCGGTGGGGCGGCGGGGGCACTCCCCGCGCGACGGATCCCTCAGTGCGGCGCCGGGTCCGCGGGGCGGGAGGTGCGCCAGCACAGGGAGCGGAAGGGCAGGTCGAACTCCTCGTCGCCACTCAGGCCGAGGCGCTCGCGCAGCCGCCCCTCGGCCCGGCCCAGCAGTTGTTGCCGCTCCTCGGCGGGCAGCATGATGACGCGGCTGTAGGTGCCCAGCAGCGCGGCTGCCTCGGCCGCGGTGCTGCGCCGCGTGCAGCTGAAGGAGCTCTCCTCGACCTCGCCGAACGGCGAGTCCGGGCCGCCCAGGTCGGCGCGCAGGTGCGGGCCGCGGCCCTCCTGACGGCGGGTCTCCTGCGGCGCCGCCGCGTGCTCGGGGCGGAGCAGCGCGTACCAGTCGGCCACCCACGGCACCGAGGCGTCCAGGCTGTTCCACACCACGCCCAGCCGGCCGCCTGGCCGCAGCACCCGGGCGATCTCGGGAACGGCCAGGACGGGGTCGAACCAGTGCCAGGCGGACGCGACGACCACCGCGTCGAAGCCGCCGTCGGCCAGCGGCAGCGACTCGGCGGTGCCGTCGAGCACCGTGGCGCCGGGGCAGCGCCCCGCGAGCACCGCCCGCATCCGGCCGTCCGGCTCCACCGCCGTCACCTCGGGCACCCGTGCGGCGAGCAGCGCGGTGAGGGTCCCGGCGCCGGCCGCCAGGTCGAGCACCCGCCCGGCGCCGTCCGGCAGCAGCCAGTCCACGGCCGCCTCGCACGGCGGCGGCCGCAGCCGCGCGTACTCCTCGGCCACCGTGCCGAACACCCGCGACCGGCGGCCCCGTTCCACGTCCTGGTCAGCCATGCCCTGTTCTCCTGCGGCTCGGGGCGGGGGAAGGGCTCCCCAGCACGGAGCCTACGAGACACCGGCGGGCCGCGGCCGCGGGGGCGGGCGGCTCCGTAGGCTGGGCGCATGGTGATCCGAGCGGTGGCCTTCGACGTCGGTGAGACGCTGATCAGGGACGACCGGGGCTGGGTGGCGTGGGCCGACTGGCTGGGGATCCCGCTGCACACGCTCTCGGCGCTGGTCGGCGCGGTGGTGACGGCCGGTCGGGACAACACCGACGCCCTGCGGCTTGCCCGCCCGGGCGTGGACGTCGCCGCCGAGTTCGCCGCCCGGGAGGCAGCGGGCCGCGGCGAGCAGCTGGACGAGTCGGACCTCTACGCGGACGTACGCCCCGTCCTCGGCGCGCTGCGGCAGGCGGCCGTACGCGTCGTGGTGGCCGGCAACCAGTCCGCCACGGCAGGCGCGCTGCTGCGCGCGCTCGACCTGCCCGCCGACGCGATCGCCACCTCCGGCGAGTGGGGCGTCGCCAAACCCGACCCGGCCTTCTTCGCGCGGGTGGTCGAGCTGTCCGGCTGCCGTCCCGGCGAGGTCCTCTACGTCGGCGACCACCCCGTCAACGACGTCTTCCCGGTCCGCGCCGCCGGCCTGCGCTGCGCCCACCTGCGCCGCGGGCCCTGGGGCCACTGGTGGGCCGACGACCCCGAGGTCCGCGCGGCCGCGGACTGGTCCGTCGACCGGCTGGACGAGCTGCTGCCGCTGGTGGGGGCACAGCCGTAGAAGATCAGTTCGGGTACGCCCCGTCGGGTGAGGGCGGCTTTCCAAGATCAACTCCTTGCTGGCGTCCTTGCCGTGACCCACTTCATCTCCTCCGGATCGGACCCGGAGCCCTTCGTGCTGCCCTCGCCGGGACAGGCGAGGGAGTCGTTCCGTCCGGTGCTGCTCGACCCGGCGCGGGCCGACGGCGCCGCCGCGCTGGCCGTGCTGCGCGACTCGCCCCTGCTGCCCGAGGTCCACGACCGGATCGAGGACCAGGTCGCGGAGCTGCTGCGCTGCCGCGCCCCGGGCGAGGTGCTCGACGGGCGGCCCCTGGAGCGGGCGGTCGCCGGCGCCACGGACGGCCGGCCGGACACGTACGGCAGGTGGGCCTGGTATCCGTGGTCGGGGGGGGCTGGTGCACGTCCTGCCGGAGGCCGAGTTCCGGCAGGTGCGGACCGACCGCAACCGCGACAAGATCACCCGGGAGCAGCAACAGGGCCTGCTGCGGCGGCGGATCGGCGTCATCGGGCTGTCGGTGGGCAGCAGCGCCGCCCTGGCCTGCGCCTTGGAGGGGGTCGGCGGCGCCTTCCGGCTGGCGGACTTCGACCGGCTGAGCCTGTCCAACCTGAACCGGCTCGGCGCCGGCGTCCACGACCTGGGCACCGAGAAGAGCGTGCTGTGCGCCCGGCCCCTGTACGAACTCGACCCCTATCTCGACATCGAGGTCCACCGCGGCGGCGTCACCGAGGAGACCGTGGCGGACTTCTTCGGCGGCGGCGACGACGACGGCGACACCCTCGTCGGCACCATGGGGCTGCTGGTCGAGGGGTACGGCAGCAACGCGATGCTCACCAGCCTGGTGCTACTGCCCGGCGCCCCGATGCGCGGCCACGGCCACGAAGCGGGACGCCTGCTGATGGCGTACGGCTTCGGCCCGCTGGGGCTGCACCGCATCTGGGCCGGCCACCGCAGCGACCACCACGTCATGCCCCAGGTGATGCACGCGGCGGGCCTGCGCCCCGAGGCCACCCTCCGCCAGCTGTTCCGCACCCAGGGCTGCTGGCACGACGTCACGACCTACGCGGCCGTGGCTCCCGAGTGGAAGCGCCAGGCCACCCCCCGCGAGCTGGCCATCCTGGACGGCGCCCCGCACCTCGACCGGGTCTGACCGGCCGGGCACCCGCGGCGGCCTGGACCGCGGTCAACGTGACCTGACCGCCGTAGGCGTTCCGCGCCGGCCGGGGGCGGGACTCCCGGGAAACCGCCCCCGGTTATCCTGCCTCGTCCGGAACAGGCAGGCCAGGGAGGTCTCCACCATGAGCAGCAGCACGTCGCCCTTTCCCGGACCGGTCGAGCTCGCGGGGGAGGGCGTGGTCCTGCGCGAGTGGACCGAGGGCGATCTGGCCGCGATGCCGGGCCTGTTCGACCACACCGACATCGCCTACTGGACGCCGCTCGTCTCGCCCTTCGACGCGGCGGCCGCCCGCGCGCGGCTGGACCGGGCCCGCCGCCTCAAGGCCGACGGCACGGCCCTGCTGCTCGCCATCACCGCCGACGGCGGCACCCCGCTCGGCGAGGTGATGCTCCGCCGCGTGCCCGAGGGCATCGAACTCGGTTACGTGGTCGGCCCCGCGCACCGCGGCCAGGCGCTGGCCGTACGGGCGGTGCTGGTGTCGGCCGGCTACGCCTTCGGGCAACTGGGCGCGGACCAGGTGATCCTGGAGCTCGAAGCGGAGAACTCCGCGAGCGTCGCGGTGGCCAAGGGCGCGGGCTTCACCCTGCTCGACGTCCCGCTGATCGAGGGCGAGGAGAAGGGCCGGCCCTACCTCCTCCAGACGTGGGGCCTGACGTCCCGCTGACCCCGGGTCCGCAGGCGGGACGTCAGCAGGGGGCTACCCCCACCCGTCGCCGTCCGGCCCGCGGCGCAGGGCGCCGCAGCCGGGCAACGGTCAGTCCGCGAACCGGATCACGCCGCCGACCGGCGGATTGTCCTCGCGGTAGGCCGCGTCCTCGGACGCCAGGGGACTCACGGCGTCGTACGGAAGGTCGAACTCGGCCCAGTAGACCCTGGACGCGATGACGTAGCTCGCGATCGAGCCGTCCTCCAGCAGGAAGACCGCGCTGCTCCTGCGGATCTTCCCGCCCAGGCCGTCCGCGATGCGCTGCCGCTCCGACTCGTCGGCGCGGCGGACCCGGATCGGGCCGACGTCGCTCCAGCAGGAAATGCGCTCGACCCCCGCGAACACCACGTCCATGACGGGTCCCGCGGGTCCCGCGTCGCCGTCCTCGTCCACCGGCGGATACCCGCGGAGAACGGCGTAGGCGTGCCCGTGCCCGACATCCACGAGACAGAAGTCCCGCGGGTCGGTGAGTTCCAGATCGCCACCGACGGTGGTCGTCACAAGAGCCCCCAGGTGTTGATTTTCCTGCTCCACCGGTAGAAGTCGACCTTGTCCATGATCCCATGCTCGTGCATCTGGACGAGTTCCCACTGGGTGGCGAAATGCCGCCCGGCCTGCACGTCCTCGATCGCCCGTTTCAGAGCCTGGGCGGCACCGCCGTTCGCGCCGGGCAGTCCGTCGAGCATGAACGAGATCTTTCCCTCGCCCCGGGAGACGCGCCCGGCGGCGCGCACGACCTGCTCCCGCCAGTCGGTCACGTTGCCCATCAGGTGGCGCGCGCCGACCTTGTCCGCGAAGTCCTTGACGTTGATCTCGCCCCGCATGTCGCGGCCGAGCGCGACATGGTCGAGCGGCCCCACCGGTTCGCAGCCGTACAGCCCCAGTGGATCGGACCGGGTCAGCGGGTTGTCGACGTAGGCGTGATGATTGGGCGCGGGGCCGAGCCCCATCGGGTCGGCGGTGACGTAGCCGGCCGAGGCGGGGTCGTAGTGGCGGAAGTAGTTGTAGTTCCACTCCGTCTCGGCGTCCGCGTACTGCCCCGGGAAGCGCAGCGGGCAGTCGACGCCGCCGGCGGCGGCCGGGGTCAGCCGGCTGCCCCACAGGGTGCTCCGCTGCTGCCAGACCAACTCGCCGTCGGCTGCGAAGAGTTCTGTCGGGCTGCCGACGAGGTCGGTGACGATGGCGTAGAAGCGGCTGTCGAGGTCGTCCAGCTCGCGCTCGACCTGGGCCACCGGGCGGTGGGTCCCCGGGGTGTACTCCCAACTCGTCGTCCGCCCGCTGCCGTCGGTCTGCTCGGCGAGGCGGGTGCCGTCCCAGGTGAAGTGGACGTCCTCGACGACCAGTCCGTCCGGCGCGATGCGCTGCTTGGCGGTGCGGCGGCCGCCCGCGTCGTAGCGGTAGCGCCAGCGGGTGCCGTCGGGCATGACGGAGGCGGTCAGCTGGTCCTCGGCGTTCCAGACGAACTCGCGGACCCGGACCTGGCCGTTGAGCAGGCGCTTCGTCGTCCTGACGACGCGCCCCTGTGCGTCGTGCTCGTAGCGGGTGCGGCCCACCCGCCGGGTCAGGGTCCCGCGGAGCTCGTGGTGGACGTCGCCGGCCTCCGTCGCCGGCGTGGCGGCCTGCACGAGGTTGCCCAGCGAGTCGTAGGCGTATCGCTCGGTCCAGTCGTGCGCGCGCACCGCGGTGACGCGCCCGGCGGGATCGAGGTCGAAGTGCCGGGAGCCGCCGGCGCCGGTCAGCTCGCGCACCTCGGTGACGAAGCCGTCAGCACGGTAGGCGTATTCACGGTGCTGGAGCAGGACGGCTCCGGCGTCGTCGGCCCGGGTGATCGAGTGGCTGGTCAGCCGGTCGGTGCGGTCCCACCCCTGGTTGAGGGTGAGGCCGGGCCCGAACGCCCTGGCCGTCTCCCGGCCCGCGGCGTCGTAGGTGAAGGTGAAGTCGCCGCCGGCCCCGGCGAGACCCGCGGGCCTCCCCAGCGCGTCGTAGCTCCAGCTGAAGACCGCCCCGCCCGGCGTGCGGCGCTCGACGACGCGCCCTTCCGCGTCGTAGCCGTAGGCGATCGTCCTGCCGTCGACCGACTCGCCGACCAGGCGGCCCAACACGTCGTATTCGCGCACGACTTCGCAGTCCGCGTTGACCGCGCGCAGCAGGTTGCCCGCGGAGTCGTAGGCGAAGGTGCTGGCCGAGTCGCCGGCGCGCTGCTCGACCACCCGGCCGAGGTCGTCGCGTACCAGGGTCACGGTCTCGCCGGCGCCGTTGGTCCGGGACACGAGCTGGCCGGCCGCGTCGTAGCCGTAGCTGAGGGCGCGGCCGTTGAAGTCCTTCTCGGCCGTGAGGCGGCCCGCCGGGTCGTACGTGTAGTCCCAGCTGAGGCCCTGGGCGTCGGTGACGGCGGTCAGGTTGAGTTCGGTGTCGTACGTGAAGTGGTAGGTGACGCCGTCGGGGGTGGTCCGCGACATCGGCAGGTCGAAGTGGGTCGGCGGGTGGGAGGTGCGCAGCCCGGCGGCGTTGGTCTCGGTGAGCAGGTTGCCCTCGGCGTCCCATGTCCAGCTCTCCCGGGTGCCGTCGGGCAACTCGCGCCACGTGGGCTTGCCTTCGACCGTCCAGCCGCAGCGGGTGACCCGGCCCATCGGCTCGGTGAGGGTCACGACCCGCCCGAAGGCGTCACGTTCGACGGTGGTGGTCCGCCCGAGCGGGTCGGTGACCGCGATCGGCAGCCCCGCCGCGTCGTTGACCACCCGCCGGGTGTTCCCCAGCGCGTCCTCGACGGCGACCACATGGCCCGACGCGTCGTACGCGCGACGCGTGGTGGATCCTGCGGGGTCGGTGAGGGACAGCTCGTTGCCCCGGGCGTCGTAGGCATGACGCCAGAGCCCGCCGCCGGCGTCGGTGATCTCGACGGGCAGCTTCAGGTCGTTGTGGACGGCGGTGGCGCTCGGGCCGCCGGCGCGGACCACCGAGACGATGTTGCCCGCGGAGTCGTAGTGGTAGGACGTCGCGCGGCCCAGCGGATCGGTGATCCGGGCCGGCTTGCGGCTGCCGGGATCCCATTCACGCACGGTGGTGTGCCCGAGCGGGTCGGTCTCCGCGACGAGCCGGTACGCCTCGTCGTGCTGGTAGGTCCAGGTGTGGCCGAGGGAGTTGGTGAACGCGGTGGTGCGGGTGGCGTCGTCGTAGCTCAGGGTGCTCGACAGGTAGCCGTCGGCGCCGTGCGTGGCGACGCAACGGCCGCGGGCGTCATAGGTGTAGCCGTACGGGGTGGTGTTGCGGTCGGTCCAGGACGTGACGCGCCCGGCGGCGTCGTAGGTGAAGCGGTAGGGGACGCCCTCGGAGTCGGCGACCTCGGTGAGGTTGCCCGCGGTGTCGTACCCGTAGGTGCGAACGAGGGTGCCGGGGCCGCCGGGAGAGGCCGGGTCGAGCAGGCGCAGGGCCGTGATCCGGCCGCCGTCGCCGTCGAGGCGCAGGGAGTACCCGCCGCAGTGCTGGATCGCGGTCGGGAGGCCGCCCCGATACGTGACGGTGTAGCCGTTGTCGTTGCGGTCCGTGACCTCGACCAGGGCGAGCACCGTGGCGCCGCCGGCGCTCGGCACGTCAGCGGCGGCGAAGTGCAGGGTGCGGCCGGTGTCGGTGTCGGTGATCCGGAGCGGGGCGCCGGGTGTGCCGTCCCATTCCAGCGGCCAGCGCGGGCCGTCGGCCGGCAGGACGGGGCTGCCGGCCACCGGTATCGGATAGATCAGCAGCGACCCGTCGGCGTTGACGAACACCACGCCCTGGTCGTCGAGTTCGAGCCGCTGGTCGAGGGTGGAGGCCCAGGAGGGCCCGAAGAGGCGGCCGATCCGGTAGGACGACAGGTGGGTGCGCTCCAGGACCAGCGGGAGCGTGCCGGGGAGGGTGATGTCGGTCTGCGAGAGGAGCGTGTCGCCGGTGGCGATGTCGACCGGGTCGGAGACGCACTTCTTCGCGGCCTTCTCGATGGCGGCCTTGACGGGGTCCTCAGCGGCGGCGCGTGCACCGCTCTTCGCGGCCTGCTCCGCGGCGTCCTTGGCGGCGTTCTTCGCGGCGCCTTCCGCGACGGTCTTGCCCGCGGCGCTGCCGCCGTCGGTGGCGATGGCCAGCAGGATGTTGCCGACGAGCCGGCCGCCCGCCTCCGAGCCGTCGGAGCCCCAGCCCGAGCCGAGGATGATGCCGGGCAGGCGTTCGGGGTGCTGCGTCATGTCGACCAGACCGGCGGCGGTCGCGTTCAGGTGCGTCAGATACTGCGCCGGATGCGTCATGTTGTACGGGTCGGTGGGGTTCAGGCCGCGGGCGAACTTCACCAGGTCGGTGCCCGAACGCACCAGGCCGCCGAGAAAGTGTTCCCCCGCGATCGGGGCGGCCTTGCCGACGTCGCCGAAGTCGTTCTCCATCCGGCCGGTGAAGTCCGGCTTGGCCGGGGCCAGCGCGGTCGCGGTCGTGATCGCGGTCTGCGCGTGGCTCGCGGCGGTGTCCCGCTGCTTGCGGGCGGCGTCCAGAGTGTGCTGCGCGGCCTGCCTGTCCTTCGCGCCCGGGTCGGTGAACGCCGCCGGCGCGACGGGTTTGGTGCCGGGGTCCTTCCCGTCGTCGACCTTGTCGTTGTAGGCCTTCACGTCGTCGTGGTAGGTGTCGAGGGTGCTGTTGTAGGCGTCGGCCGCCGCCTTGCGTTTGGCGACGCCCTGCTTCCACAGCCGGACGGCCTCGGTGGCCTGGCCGCGCGCCCAGTCCACCGTGTGCGCGTAGGTCTCCAGCGCAGTCGCTGCGTCCTGGCAGGCGGTCGCGGCCTTGGCCCACTTCGCGGGCTGGGGCTTGAACTTGGCGCGGAAGGCCTCCGCTCCCGCGCCGTCCCAGTCCCCGGGATCCAGATGCGTCAGGCCCGTATGACCGGTGTCGAAGGCCTTGGAGAACTTGGTCAGATGGGTGGCGGCCGCCCGGATCTTCCCCGCGTCCCCGTGCAGCAGCTCCTTCGGGTCGTCGGTCTGCCCGAGCTGCTGCTCGGCGACGTGCGCGCCCAAGTGGTCGGCGACCGAGTCGCCCTTGTCCTCCACCCAGTCCGCCGCGTCATCAAGCCCGACGTGCTCCAGACCGTCCCCGACGATGTGGGCACCGTCGTCGATGATCTCGCCGGCCTTCTTCTTGACCTTGTCGACGCCGTGTTCGAGCCCGTCACCCAGCTTGTTGGCAAACGACCTCAGACCCATCCGCCCCACCCCCGTGGCAGTAAGACCATCACACCGAACCTAGCAACTCCCGGTAACGGAGTCACCACGAAGTCAGGACGAAGTGCCGCCGGACCGCAGGGTGAGCAGCGTGATCTCGCTCGGCGCGAAGACCCGGAAGGGCGGCCCCCAGAAACCGGCGCCCCGGCTGGTGTAGAGCTGCGTGCGCTCGCCGTGCCTGCTCAGGCCGTGCACGACCGGCTGGTCGAAACGGACCAGGAAGTTGAACGGCCAGATCTGGCCGCCGTGGGTGTGCCCGGAGACCTGCAGGTCGACTCCGGCGGCAGCCGCCTGCGTCACGTACTTGGGCTGGTGGGCGACGAGCAGGACCGGCCGGTCCTGGTCCGCGCCGGCCAGCGCGCCGAGCAGGTTCGCGCGGTGCCCGGCCAGGCCGGAGGACTCCGCGGTCACGTCGTCCACGCCCGCGAGGACGAGGCGGTCCCCGCCGCCTTCGACCACGAGGTGCCGGTTGTGCAGCGGTTCCCAGCCCAGGTCCGCCATGCGGTCGAGCCAGCCCTGGGCCTCGCCGAAGTATTCGTGGTTGCCGGTGACGTAGACCTTCGCCAGCCGCGACCTGATCGTGCCGAGCGGCGCGGACTGCTCCCGGCGCTGGGCGGGGGTGCCGTCGGCGATGTCACCGGCGTGGATCACGATGTCCGCCTCCAGCGCGTTGACCGCCTCGGCGACCCGCGTCGACCAGCGGGCCCGGTCGATCGGCCCGAAATGGGTGTCGGCCAGCACGACGACCCGGGTGCCGTCCAGACCGCCGCCGAGCCGCGGCACCCGGACGTCCAGCCGCTTCACCCGCGGCACGCGCATGGCCTCGTGATGTCCCCAGGCCAGCAGCACGGCGGCGACCACGGCGACGGCCAGGGCGACGAACCTGGCCCGGTCGGCGCCGCCGGCGCCGAGGGCGATCAGCACCAGGTGCGCCAGGCCGCCCAGCGCCGACCAGCTGAACAGCACCCAGACCACACCGAGGGAGCTGTCCGCGAAGCGCGCCGCCCGGTCGTTGCGCCGGCGCCCGTGACCCGCGGCCATCAGGAAGGGGAAGGACACCAGCCAGCAGGCGAAGACGGCCGTGCCGGCCAGGAAGACCGGGAACGGCCAGTCGACGCCGGAGGCGAACAGCGTCCACCAGGGCAGGGCGAACAGCATCGCGAGGACGAGGAGGACCACGGTCCCGCCCAGCCGCCGGCGAAGTGACCGCCGGGGGGCGGCTTTCGCGCCCTCGGTATCGGTGCCCGGCCCGCCTGCCGGCCCGGTCCCGCCCTCGGCCTCGGGCGTGGCTACGGGCGCGGCCACGGCCACGCCGCTCTCCGGCTCCCCGCCGGCCGGCTCGACGCCGGCCTCCGCCCTGATGGATTCGCTGTCTGCCACTGCGCCGCCCCTCACACCCGCCGTCCACCGTCCGCTCCATCATCCGCCACACGGCGCCCGCGGGAATCGTCCGTCCGGCGGACCGGGCGCCGCCCCAACTGCCGTTGCAGTCTGCGCACTTGTGCAACGCGCCCCGCCATGCTGCCCTTGTGGCCCACGGGTCAACCGATGTCAGGGAGGCGAACGAGTCTCATGATCAAGCGAATAGCCGCCGTCGCGGTACTGATCCCGGCCATGCTGGGCGCCGCATCCGGGGTCGCTCCGGCGCAGGCAGCTCCGAAAGCGACCGCGGCGGTGGTCACTTTGACCTACGACGCGAGCCGAGCGGGGCAGTGGTCGGCCGCGATCACGCAGGGCGTGCAGAACTGGAACGCGGCGGTGCACAACGTGCACCTGCAGCCCGCCGGTTCAGCCGGCAGCGCCAACTTCGTCTACGTGGCGACCAGCGGCTGGCCGCAGACGACGCTCGGGCCGATCGTCCCCGGCGGCAGCAGGGGCCAGGTCCAGCTGGGCCAGGAAGCGGTCAGCGAGGGCTACGACGTGACCCGGATCGCCGCGCACGAGACCGGGCACATCCTCGGGCTGCCCGACCACTACACCGGCCCCTGCTCGGAGATCATGTCCGGCCACGGCCCCGGCACCGCGTGCACCAACGCCAAGCCGACCGCGGCCGAGGCGGCACGGGTCGACCGGAACTACGCGGGCCGCACGGCGGCCGCCGTGCCGGACCACCAGCGGATCGTGATCGACATCTGGTCCGACGCGGCACTCACCCGCGCGCACTGACCGGCCGCCGCCACGCCCATCGCGTGGCCGGCCCGTCCGGCGGGTCCCGCTGAGCCACGCGAAAGTGCCGGTCCGGGGTGGGTACGTGACAGCCCGGACCGGCACCTGCGGCGATGTCAGTTGCCGTGGCGCTGCGGTGTCCCCGTGACGGCACCGGAGCCCCTGGCGTCGCAGTGCGGAACGCTCCCGGGAGGCGCGCAGTTGGTCGGGGTGTTCTTCACGACGGTGCTCTTGATGAGGGTCACCGTGGGCAGCGCCGGATCGGCGGTGGCGGCGGGCTGCTCCTGGGCCAGGGGGGCGCCGGTCTGCGTGATGATCACGCCGAAGAGGCGTCCGTCGTTGTTGATGCCGCCACCTTGGGTGGGGCCGCCGTTGGCGGTGTTGAGGGTGACGGTGCTCTTGTTCAACGTCGTCGGCTCATGGATCCCGACGAAGATGCCGCCGCCGCTGCTCTCGGCGATGTTGCCGGTGACCCGGGTGGAGTCCAGCCGCAGCGGCCCGCTCGCGTTGTTGACCGTCAGGGTCATGATGCCGCCCCCGAGGCCGGAGCTGTTGTCGGCGATCGACACGTTGGACAGCTTGGTGTCGCCCGCGTTCGCCAGCCCTCCGCCCCAGGAGTCGGACGCGTTGCCGCGCAGGGCTCCGCCCTGCATGGTCATCGTTCCGCTGGTGACCACCCCGCCACCGATGCGGGCCGAGTTGTCGTGGACCGTGGTGTCCTTCATCACCAGCGTCCCGAGGTTGTTCCAGATCCCGCCGGCGACGAAGTCGCCCCTGTTGCTCCTGACCGTCACGCCGGTCAGCTTCAGGGTGCCCTTGTCGTTGAGGATGCCGCCGCCACCGGCCGCGAGGCCGGCCCCCGACGCCACGCCGCCGCGCACGGTGAGCGAGTTCAGGCTGAGGCTGCCGCCTGCCACGACGTGGAAGACGCGGAAGTCGTCGGCCTTGCTCGCGCGCTGGATGACGGTGCGGGTCCCGCCGGTGATCTGTACCTTGCCGGTGATCTCCGGCAGGCCGTCGTCCGCGTTGTCGGGCGCATTGAGCAGGTAGACGCAACCCGATGCGAGGGTGATGGCGCCGCCGCCGGCGTTCGCCGCGGTGATGGCCGTCTTCAGCGCGGCGACGTCGCACGGTACGCGCGTCGCTGCCTGCCCCGGCCCGTGCCCCTGCCCCTGCCCCTGCCCCTGCCCCAGAGCTTGGGCCTGGGCCTGGCCGACGGGCAGGAGGGTCAGGCACAGGCCGAGGCCGGCGGCCGCGCCGAGGGATACGCGTCTGAACGTGTCAGTCATTCGGTTTTCCTTGGCTGTGTGAGGGGCGGAAGGACTGCTGGGTGATCGGGACGGCACCCAGTCACCGAGCGGACTTCGCCCCTGAGCGCCACAGACCGACGATCAGATATATATATGAAGCAGACATTCCGCGCATACGCGAATGGGCCGACTGGCCTCCTGACCGCAACCCGTTCGGCGGATGGTCAAGCAGCCCGGGGCCGCGCGGGCGGGCGTGGCGCCGCGTCAGCCGGGAAGGTCCTCGGGCCGCTTCTCGGCCAGGTGCCCGCTGAGTGCTCCCGTGGACTGGCCGACCTCGATGAGGTAGCCGTCGGGGTCGCGCATGTAGCAGCGGATCTCCGCACCGCGGTCGATCGGCGGCGTGACGAACTCGGCCCCTCGCTCGCTCCACATGCGGTAGCAGGCGTCGATGTCGGCGACCCGCAGGTTGAGGAAGATCGACGTCGTGTCGCCTGGCTCGTAGTCGACGACGGTGATCCCGGGCTTGTCAGGCGTGGGCGGGCCGCCGGGGTTCATCAGGATCCAGGTGTTGGCGAGCTTCACGATGCACGGGTTCTCCTCCAGCACCACCGTGCCGCCCAGCACCTTCGCGTAGAACTCGCGCGAGCGCGCGACGCTGCGGACGGTGACGAACAGCGTGGCCACGAAGCCTTCCGACGGGGCCGGAAAGTTCTCGAGGTCGATGGACGGCCGGTTCTCCGTCATGTCTGCGCCTCCCGGGGCATCGATGCAGGGTGGGGGCGTCAGCGCTTCCCCGGCCCAAGCTAAGCGACCCCGGTCCGGCCCGCTCGTCGACGACCGGGGCGCGGCGGGCCGCCGTGCCCTGCCCGGCGCTGCCCGGCCGTGCTCACGTCAGGTCAGGTCAGGAAGCGCTCGACCGCCTGGCGGGCCCGCTCGCTGCCGGCCGCCGCGTCCGCCAGCGCGGCGGCGAGGGCGTCGATCCACTCGTCCAGGCCCACCTGCCGGCGGGAGAGCACGACGCCCCGCACCTCCTTGTGGATCTCCGCCACGACCCGCTCCCGCTCGACCCGCAGCGACAGCCGCCGCTCCCCGAGCGCCACGTCCAGCTCGGTGACCGTCCCCTCGCGTCCTGCCATCCGGTCGGCCACCGAGCGCCGGCGCTTGACGCGTACCGCCCTGGGCGGCAGCGAGTCCGCCAGGTTGACGGACAGCACGTTGGCGTAGAGGTTCAGGTCGGCGCTGTCCCGCCGCAGCGCCGCGGCCAGCAGTTCGACGTCCCTGTCGGGCATGGCGTCCTCCGTCGTGAGTCGGGCGCTAGGCGTCGAGGCCGAGCACCATGGTCGGCCGGTCGATGACGTGGTCGTCGCGCAGGGGCCGTACCGCGGTCCCGATCGCGAAGAACTCCGTGGTGTGCGACCCCCACGTGTGCGAGTGCTGCCGCAGCTGGACCGCCACGATCCCCTCGGCGTCGAGCTCCTCCGCCTCGGCCTGCATCCGGCTCATCGCCAACTCGCGCGCGTCGTAGAGGGCCTGGGTGAACTGCTCGATCTCGACGTTGCGGCCCGCGTTGCCGATCACCTGGCCGAGCCGCTGGTGCGCCACGTGGTAGACGCACGAGCCCATGACCATGTCGAGGGGCGCGTAACCCGCCCGGATCAGCGTCCAGAAGTCCTGGCCGGACAGATCGGACGTGAACGGCTTGCCCTTGTTGTTGCGCCAGGTCCCGGTGTGGCCCGGGTCGGCGCCGTCCGCCTTCACCGCCGTCCCCACGGCGATGAACTCGGCTATGTCCGCGCCGAATTCCTTGATCTCGACGTCCAGCCGCACGCCCACGATGCCGTCCGCGCCCAGCTCGCTCGCCTCGGCCTCCATGCGGTTCATCGCCAACTCACGGGCGTGGTACATGGCTTGCGAGAGCTTGTCCAGCTCCTGGTTCTTCGACCACCGGCCGGTCTGGATGCCGACGTGGTAGATGGACGAGCCGAGCACCAGGCCGAGCGGGCGGAACCCGGCCTCGCGCACCAGCAGGAACTCGTTCACCGTCAGGTCCGAGGTGAAGATCGAGCCGGCCTGGCCCGGCTGGAGCTGCGAAAGCCGCCGCATCGCGTCGGAGGACACGCCCGCGGCCGTCAAGGCGGCCTCGTGGCCCCCCGGTTCCCCACTCGCCTGCTCGTTCATGTCAGCGCTCCCGCTCCAGTCTCATGATGGTCAGTGGCCGCGGTCCGGTGTGCCGCCGCGAACGGCCGAACCGGGCGATCGAGGTGCCGACGAAGACCGCCTCCACGATGTGGTCGCGGTAACCGTTGCCGCACTCCTGCTCCCGCACCCGCACGTCCGTCTCGTCCACCACGACACCGTCGCCGCCGTTCGAGGCGGCGTCACGGGCCAGTTGGGCCCGGGCGTCACGGCGGGCGTGGGTGATCAGCTCGGTGTAGCCGTCGACTTCGCGGTTCCCGGCGAAGCGGCCGGTCTGCACCCGCGTGTCGTAGTCGTCGTGCCGGGTCGCGACGCTGATCCCGAAGGCGAGCCCGGTGGGGACCCACCCGGAGTGCACGAGCCGCGCGAAGTCCTGGCCGCTCAGATGCGACGTGAAGGGCCGCGCGGGCCGGACCGGCGAGACGGCCCGGACCGCGGTGCCCAGCGCCGTGAACTCCACTCCCCCCGCCGGGAACGCGCCGACCCGCAGCTTCACCCCTACGACCCCGTCCCCGCCGAGCCCGCGGCACTCCGCCACCGCGCGGCCGACGGCCTGCCTGCGGGCCGCGTACATCGCGCGCACCAGGTCGGAGAAGGGCGCCCGCGCGGTGGACGACATGGCCGAACCCCAACTGGACGACCACGTGTTCGAGCACCAGTTGCCGACGTAGCCGATGTGGAAGACGGCCGTCCCGAGCACCTGCCCGACCGGCTCGAAGCCGGCGCCCTCGACGGCGGCGAACTCCTGGGCCGACAGGGCCGAGTCCCAGGCGCCGCCCGCCTGCACCCGCGCCTTCCGTTCCCGCCCGGCCGCCGACCTGTCGGCTGCCCCTCCCGCCATCGCTCCCCCGACCTCGCGTGTCTCCCCCCGGGCAGCGTATGGCATCGACCTGGCGGCTCCCAGGGGGGCCGACCGGTGTTCGGCGAGAGCGCAGGTACGGCCGACCGCCCTTCGGCGACGGGGGTGGTGAAGGTGCCGCCGATCTTGCGTCCGGGTGGTGGTTACACTCACGACGTTCGAGTCGGACGCATGAGCGACTCGGTCCGGCTTCGGTTTCCCGCCTGTCCAGCCCGGTTTTCCGCTGGACCCGGGCGGTCCGGCCGGTCCGCCCGCCGTTGCCCGCCGCTCGACGGCTTGCCGCGCCGAACGCGGTGGTCGAACCCATGGGGGGTTGTCATGTCATCCACCTCGACGAGCGGGCGCCCGCGCCGTCGCAGCCGCCTGCTGGCGGTCCACGCCTTCACCGTCCTTTCCGCGAGTGCCCTCGTCCTCGGGCCGGCCGCCTTGGCGCAGGCCGACACCGGCGTACCGCACCGCGACATCGCCGTCCAGCGGCTCGAATCCCACCAGCCGCACACGTCCGCACCACCCGCCGCCAAGAAGCTCGCCGGCTCCGCCAGGAGCGCCGTCGTGACCGGTCCCGACGCACCGCTCTACGACTCCGACGGCGACGGCAAAGCCGACCTCCTCATGCAGTGGCCGACCGGGGGGATCTCGCAGTGGCTCAGCGGCTGGGGCATCTCCTTCGACAACGACGACACCCCGGAGTACCTCGACGTCCTCACCCCGGGCAAGGAGACCTCCGCCGACTCGCAGGTGCTGTCCCTCACCGTCTCGGGCCGGCTGTCACTGTGGGACGACACGTCGTTCCCGCAGGGCAGCCCGCTGTGGACCGGGTCCGGCTGGCAGACGTACGACAAGGTCGTCACCGTCGGCGATGTCACCGGCGACGGTGAGGGCGACCTGCTCGCCCGCACGCACACCGGTGACCTGTACTTCTACCAGAGCACCGGCAGCGTCACGAGCCCGTTCGCGCCCCGCGTGAAGGTCGGCACCGGCTTCGGGATCTTCGACCAGTTGGTCGGCGCCGGCGACATCACCGGCACCGGACACGGCTCGCTCGTCGGCCGCGACCTCGACGGCGACCTCTGGTACTACGAGATCGACGGCAACGCCCCGGCGCGGCTGGCCTCCCGGGTCCAGATCGGCAAGGGCTGGAACACCTACAACCAGATCATCGGCTTCCCCGGCGCCCACTCGGGCGCGCACGGCGGCCTCCTCGGCCGGACCGTGTCCGGTGGGGTCTACTACTACGAGGGCAACCCCAAGGGCTCGGGCCTCAGCCAGCTCACCGCCCGTCAGGACACCGCCGGCACCGCCCTGCCCCCCGGCTACGCCGTCGATCAGTACCTGGTGGCCGGCGCGGGCGGCAATCCGGCCTGGGGCAAGGACGGCCTGCTGGCGCTGAACTCCGCCGGCGATCTGTACCTCTACCTCTCCAACGGCGACGGCACCCTGACCCCCCGCGACTCGCTCGGCGGCGGGTTGAAGGGCGCCAAGCTCGTCAACTCCGTCTCCTTCACCGACGCGGGCGAGCCGGTGGTGATGGAGATCTACAACGGCACGCTCTACGACGACACCGTCGCCGGCGGTGCGAACGCGCTGGCCACCGGGTTCGGCAGCTACAGCCTGGTGCTCGGCCCCGGCGACCTGACCGGCGACGGGCACAGCGACCTGCTCGCCCGCGACTCCGGCGGTGTGCTGTGGCTGTACCCCGGCAAGGGCGACGGCAAGTTCAACGCCCGCGTCAAGGTCGGCGGCGGCTGGTCCCCGTTCACCCAGATCGCCGGCGCCGGCGACTTCACCGGTGACGGCTACGCCGACATCGTCGCCCGCGACAACACCGGCACCCTGTACCTCTACCAGGGCACCGGCAGCGCCTCGGCCCCCTTCAAGGCCAAGGTGAAGATCGGCGCGGGCTGGAACGCGTACACCAAGCTCGCCGCCCCCGGCGACCTCGACGGCGACGGCAAGGCCGACCTCGTCGCCGTCGACTCCGCCGGCGAGCTCTACTTCTACGGCGGCACCGGCCGCGCGGGCGCGACCTTCAAGACAAAGAAGAAGATCGGCACCGCCGGCTGGAACGCCTACACCTGGCTGCAGTAGCGGCTCCCGAGCCCCCGGCGACCGTACGTCCGCCGGGCCGGACCCCGCGTTGAACAGAAGTTGAACAGAAGGGGTGCCTCCCCACCGGAGGCACCCCTTCCCGCATCCCGCTCACCCCCGCGACCCCTCCCCGGTCAGCACCTCGGCCCACTCGCTGACCCGCCACCCGCTGACGACACCGTTGACCACGAACGGGTCCCGCCCGGCGAACTCCTCGGCTGCCGCCCGGTCGACGAACACCGCCATCGCCCCGTCGTTCTGCACATCGGCGAACACACCGATCATCAGCAGCACCCCCCGCTCGTGGAACTCCCGTACGTGCGCGCTGTGGGCGGCGTAGTGCAGGGGCGCCCTGACCGCCACATCCGGTGCCGACTCGTAGAAAAGAACGGACTTCACAGGGACGCTCCCCAGCGGAATCGGGATCAGGACGCCCCGATCGTCCTCCGCCGCATCCGTGCGCGGGCCGAAATCCCGCATGTCCCGCACGTGGCCGGTTCTCCGCCACGTCTCCCCGGACGGGACGCGACCGGCCCGGCTGGGCCGGGGCGCCGGACCGCCTGCTCCTGGAGGAACCGCCGTGGTTCAGCCGCCAGTTGCCGCAGATGCGGTCGCCGCCGTCCCGTAGCGGGCGAGGAACATCCGTACACCGCCCCGGATGTAGGTCTCGACGACCTCCTGGCTGGGGCGAACTCGATGTTGAGCATCGCGATCTCGACCGGAATGATCATCGTGCGGGCGTAGAAGGCGACGGTGAGCCACCCAAGGTCGGAAAAGTCCACTTATTGTGACCTAGCCGTGATCAATGTCCGCCTGCGGCTTGAGCCGGAGGACCCCCTACGTGTCAGCGCCAACCGGGAGGAGGTCGCCGGCTTCGTCATCGCCCTGGCCTTCGCCGGCGCCGACCCCAACTCGGCGGTCCCCCACGTACCGACGTCCGCCTGAACCGACCCGGCTGGGCGGCCGGAGGCCGTCGGGCGGCAACCGGGAACGCCTCGCGCCGGCGCCGGGCGACGCTGGGGTGGCCCGTCGATCGCGGTTACCCGCCCGCCCGCCATGCGTCGAGAGCGGCGAAGTCCGCATCGGTGAGGCCATGGCGGGAGTCGACGCGGCGGAGGAGGGTTCGGGCGGGGTGGGCGGCCTCGGCCCAGATGCGGTCGGCGTCGGTGATCTCGTCGTCGAGCCAGGCGAAGGGGCGGCCGGCGGCCCAGTCGAGAAGCGTGCGGGTCTTCCAGTGCAGGCCGGCGGGTTCGGGCTCGTCGGACGGCTCCGGCCAGGCCACCAGAGGGAGTTGCGGCAGGCCCAGCAGCGGTGCGAGGCACTCGTTGGCCTCGTGCCCCCACGTGGTGGCCCACACCAGGTGACACCCCAGCCCCAGCAGCCGGGGCACGAGCGCGGGATTGACCCTGGCCGGCAGCGGATTCCCGGCCGCCTTCTGCGGCACGTACGCCGGGTAGCCGTCCGGGTACTGCTCCCGCGTCCCGCCGAAGGGAATGAGCGGGCCGTCGACGTCAAGGAAAAGGACAGGCCGCGGCGGGGAAACGTTCACGACGTCACCGTACGGGCAGGCAGGCCGTCACGGCGGAGAGCAGTCGCGGCCGAAAACGTTGATCCGAACGGGTGACGCGGGGGTGATTCACCCCCGTTGATCCCGCAAGGCCCCCTACCGTGCCATTCGTCGTTGCACACCGGAAGGTACTGAGGGAGCCGACACAGCATGACGACAGCACCGGATCAACAGCCTGCCCACGCCTACGGGCAGCAGCCCCCGACGATCATCATCAACAACACCAGCTCCGCGTCGGCATCGGCGTCGGCTGCGGCGTTCGTCGGCGGGGCGGGCCTGAGTCGCCGCCGCCAGTCGGCCGCCGTCCACTTCTGGCTGTTCATGTTCACCGCGGGCATCGGCAATTACTTCTACGCGGCCCACGTGAACCGCTGGAACAGGGAACGGGGTTTCTGACTCAGCCGAAGCCGCCCCCGTGTGCACTCGGCGCTGCTGTCCCCGTACACGCTGCCATCGACGGTCTACGCCGACCGCCGGTGCCGTCGGCAAAAGTGGCGGGCCGCTGTCGATCCGGCCGAGTCCCGTTCGACGCCATGGTGTGCGGCGCCTCGCCGCACGACGACTGGACCCGATCTGACGAGGAAACCCGTGAACCAACTGGTGAGAGTGATGAACTTCGGCGTCTCGAGTGACGGCGTCGGCGCCGGCGAGGACCAGACGCTGGAGCGGCCGTTCGGTCACGTCAATCCCGGGAAGCTGTTCGCCTGGGCCGGCGCCACGGCGAGCTGGCCCATGCGCTCGGCTCCCGGGGGGAGCCGGGGTATCGACGACTACTTCACGCGGGACTTCGCGCGCAACATCGGTGCGGAGATCATGGGCCGCAACAAGTTCGGCCCGCAGCGCGGCCCCTGGCAGGACGACGAGTGGCAGGGCTGGTGGGGGGAGGAGCCCCCGTTCCACACACCGGTGTTCGTCATGACCCACCACACTCGTGCGTCGTTCACGCTCTCCGACACCACCTTCCACTTCGTCGACGGCGACCCCGCCGCGGTCCTCGATCAGGCCCGCGATGCCGCGCAGGGCAAGGACGTCCGGCTCGGCGGCGGGGTCAGCACCATCCGCCAGTTCCTCGACGCCGACCTCGTCGACACCATGCACATCGCGGTCTCGCCGGTGAAGTTCGGGTCCGGGCTACGGCTCTGGGAATCGCCCGATGAACTGCTCGACCGCTTCCACCTGGAGGTCGTGCCCAGCCCCAGCGGTGTGACACACCACCTGTTCTGGCGAAAGTGAGTCGAGGGCCCATGGGTCCACCGCTGCCGCAGGGTCTATTCCTCGGCTGCGCTCGACGTCTGCGATGGGTTCGCTGCGGGCACCCTGCCGGTGACCGTCGAGTGCACGAGGGTGTAGGGCAGTTCGGACTGCGTGTCCTTGCTGATACCGGAACTGCGAATCAGCCGCTCAGTGCCAGGTAGCGGGAGAGCTCCAATGGCTGATCGAAGTAGGAGCGCATCGCCGACGAGGTCATCTGCTGTGACGTGATGAACGTTCGCGCTACGTATCCGGCGAGGGCGGCCGCAACCGTCCCAAGCCCGGCTGCAGCGACGCTGCCCGAGGTCAACGGGGAGCGCCAGGCCGCGAAGACAAACAGATCGAGGAGGACAAAGCCGGCGGCCATGGCGTATTGAGCGTTCCGAAAGGCCCTGTCGGCCTGGCCGACGGCTGCCTCGCGAGCGACGACGGGGCGCCCCCACCGGCCGGGGTGGGGTGGGACACTCGGCCCGACTGCCGTAAGCGAGTGGGGGATGGCGTTGAGAGTTCGAGAGGCCAAGGCGCGGGTGGGCCGCGATCCGTCCGAGCCGCCGGGTACTGCTCGGGCCGAGGTGATCGAGCCGCCGCGCGGGAGGCCGGGCGCCGAGGCGGCGGCGCAGCCCAGCCCGGCGGTCGGCACCGAGGGGTTCTGCCGAAACTGCGACCAGGCGGTCAAACCCGTGGTGCGAAACGTCTGGGGCAGGACCGCCTTGCTGGTCGCGACCACGCAACTGGTCGCTGTGATCGTGTCGGTCGTGGCCTGCTTCACCCCGGTGGACCCCTGGAACGGCCTTCGGGCCCGAATTGTGACCTGGCCGGCCGCGATCCACCCGGTCGGACTCGGGGTCGCCGCCGCGGTGGTGGCGGCCTCGGCGACGGCCTGGTTCGCCGATTTCCTGCACGAACGGGCCGAGCGCACCGCCTCCTGCGCGACGTGCCGAAGCGCAGGTGCCAGGGCAGGTTCCTGACCGGGTCGGACAGGCTCCACGACCTGTCCGGCCGATCATCTCCGCTGGCGGAGGCGGATCCACGGGAAGCCCTTGCCAGGCCGCGGGCATCATCAGCTCCGTCGCCTGATCCGCCCGAAGGGCTTGTAGTACGAGATCGCGACGGTCGCGATCAGAACGCAGCAGGCCGCGCCCGAATCCCGTACCAGCGAGGACGGGGAGGCCACGGCGTGCCCAGCGAGTGCGGCGGTCGCCGCCGTGTCCAGTCCGGGGAGGAGCACGAAGACGGCCAGCGCCGTCCCGACGGTGTTCACCGCCAGGCTGATCAGCACCCACCAGTACCGCAGCAGTCCCCAGGGCGTGAGCAGCCCGAGCGCGAGACCGGTGACGAGCGCCAGCAGGGCGAGCGGCAGGAGCAGGTATTCGCCGAGCAGGTGTGCCGCCGGGTAGACGGTGACGGGGCGGGCGTGGCCGAGCCATCCCGAGGTGACCAGGGCGACCACGGCCGCGTCGGTGCCGAGCAGCCCGACCGAGACGGTCACGTGGATGGTCAGCAGGAGCTTGCGCCACGGCGGCGACAGCCTCGGGCGCTTCCTGGCGGTGGTCCGTGGTGCAGGCGGGAGATTCTTCGGCAGCGTGCTCACCCGCCCAGCGTGGCAGCCGCGGGCGCCCGGGTCGTCGTGCGCCAGGCGTGACCGCGGCTACCGCGCAGGGAGTACACCGGGGCCGGGGCCGGGGCCGGGACCCGTCATCGGACCCGGACCCGGACCGTACCCGACGCCGGCCGAAGGGCCAGACCTAGGACCACTGCTCTGTGCTGATCAGCCTGAACGGCACCGCGGCCGACTCCGACGGCACCGGCATCCCCGTGGCGACGTCCCGCCAGCCCTGGCCTGGGCGAACTCGATGTACGCCTTGGTCTGTACCTGTCGCAATGCGGGCGGCCCCCTCAGGACGGCGTGCTCTTACCCGTACTCGATGCGCGGGGCCCCCGGCGTGTTACAGGCGTTCTCCGTACGACGCATGCCGAGCCCGCAGCCGGAGGCGCGATCGGCGGGTGCCGCGTGCACCGGTCCTGCCGGACGACGGGCCTGCGTCCGGGAATCAGGGCGCCGCGTCTCCGCGTTCGGCCACCTGGTCGAGGAGTACGGGGAGGTCCTGCAGCCGGTCGAGGCCGTGAACGGCCCGGGCCGTGCGGTGGTTGGCGGCCAGCCGGGCACGGTGGTGGTGCAGGAAGGCCCAGTAGCCCGCGGTGTAGGGGCAGGCATGGTCCCCGGTGCGGTCGGTGGGCCGGTAGGCGCACGGCCCGCACAGGTCGCTCATCCTGTTGATGTACGCGCCCCCGGAGGTGTACGGCTTGGTGGTCATCAGGCCGCCGTCCGCGTACTGCGACATGCCGACGACGTTGGGCAGCATGACCCAGTCGTAGCCGTCGACGAAGCAGCGGTGGAACCAGTCGGTGACGGCCGCCGGGTCCCAGCCGTCCTGGAGGGCGCGGCTGCCCAGCACCATGAGCCGGGGGATGTGGTGGGTCCAGCCGGTGTCCCGTACCTGTGCCAGCACGGTGGAGAGGCAGTTCGCGGTGACGGCGTCGGCGTCCAGATCGAGGAACCAGCCGGGCAGCGCGGCGGTGTGGCCGAGCGCGTTGCGGTGCCGGTAGTCCTCGCCGAAGTGCCAGTACAGCTGCCATACGTACTCGCGCCAGCCGGCGATCTGCCGGACGAAGCCCTCGACGCTGTTCAGGGGCGCGTCGCCGGCCCGGTAGGAGCGTTCGGCGCGCTCGACGCATTCGGCCGGGTCGAGCAGTCCGAGGTTGAGCGACGACGAGAGCAGGCTGTGGCTCATCACGGGGTCGGCGGCGAGCATGGCGTCCTCGTAGCGGCCGAAGTCCGGCAGCCGGTCGGCGGTGAAGCGGCGCAGCGCGCTGAGTGCCTCATGCCGGGTGGCGGGGAAGCGGCGGGGGCCGTCCCGGCCGACGAAGGACACCTGGCCGTCGCGCTCCCAGCGGTCGAGGTCCCGGCGGATCTCGGCGTCGATCGCGTCCTCGCGCGGTCGCCAGGGGCCCCGGACATCGAGGGCGTCCCGCCCGCGCGGCGGGGGCTCGCGGTTGTCGTGGTCGAGGTTCCACCGGCCGCCGATCGGCTCATCGCCGTCCATCAGCAGGTCATGCTGTCGGCGTACCCAGCGGTAGAAGCCCTCCATCCGCAGGCTCTGCCCGCTGTCGCGGCCCGCCCACTCCTGGAAGTCCTCCCGCGACACGAGGAAGCCCCTGGCCGGCAGGATCTCCACGCCGTCGAGCGCGCTGACGAATCGCAGTGCCGCACGTGAGGTGGGGTGGCAGACCGTCACCCGGCCCTCGGCGCGGCCGCCTTTCCGCCGGCCGTCCGCGTCCGCGCCACGCGCCGCGGTCCGGCGTGGCAGACCGTGGTCCAGTGCCTGCCTCAGCCCGTCGGCGTACGTCTCCGCCCGGATGTACGTCACCCGGTCGCCGAGTTCGGCTGCGCGGTGTCGCATCGCCGAGAGCACCAGATGCGCCTTGGCCCGGTGGAAGCGACGGCGGCGCAGCACCGAGCGCGCCTCGATCATGATCACCGGCGCCCGCGCATCGGGGCCGCCGTGCCGGGGGTCGAGGAAGTGCGGGCCGAGCTGGTCCCCGAACAGCCAGTGCGGGCGAGGCTCCATGGTCCTGCCTTTCGCGCTCGGCGTGCCATGCGTCCGTCGGCTCATCGCCGGCGGGAGGACCGGGGTCGGCGGAGCGAAGGCCCCGGCAGGGTGGGCCGGGGCTCCGGCCGCTGGGAGAACCGGGCGCCCTGTCGCTGGGCCGACGCGGCGGTCCGGACCGGCCAGTGCCCATATTCCGGACAGTGCCGAGAACCGTCCCCGCCGAGCCGTCGGCCGACGGCGACGGGCCGTACGGTCTCCGGCAGCGACCTTTCACCCCGGCGTCTCGCGGTGACCTCGACCCGGCGACGCCCCGCCGTTCGGCGGCCACGACGGCACGACCGACCGGTGATCGCCGTCACGGCGCGCCCCTCGGCCCCGAGGCGTCGTCGCCGTCAGAGCTTGGGCAGGTCCGCCAGCGGTCTGCCGATGGTTTCGGCGAGCTCGTTCTCGTCGGCCCCCTGTGCCAGGGCGGCCGCGCTTTCGGCCCTGAGGTCTTCCGCCGCCGCCTCGCGGGCGTCTTCGGCGTCGTCGTACCGCTGGGCGGCGAGGGCCAATTTAGGCGTGTCCACCTCTATATGATGCCACTCGCCCACCGGTTCGCCCGGACCGGACACGGCCGGGCATTCGTGTCGAACCTGAGGGAGTTGCGGGCGGTGTGCCCCACCGGCCCCGGGCCCAGCGTGCCGCGGCGGAGGTAGGGTGACGGCGACCGTCGCCCGGGCTTCTCGCCGCCGTCCGTCGCGCTGCTGGCAGCCGCGGACCGCATGGAGGCGGACCGGCTCCCTTCCCTCTCCCTCGGGGTTCACACCATGGCAGCACCGCACACCGATGGGTCCGGCGCGCTGGCCCGCCTGCTGCAGGACAGTTGCCGAGCGGCCTTCGAGCAACTGCCGGCGCTGCTGGACGCCGCCGCGGGACGCCTCGGTGTCGGGCGGGCCCGGTTGTACGTGGCGGACCTCCAGCAGGATGTGCTGCGCGAGGTCACCGGGCACGGCCAGAACGCCGGGGCAGGCGGTGCCGAACTGCGCATCGACTCCACGCTGGCGGGCCGCGTCTACCAGACCGAGCAGATCCTGAGCAGTTCGGACGGACGCGACCACTGGCTCCCGATCGTGGACGGCACGCAGCGCCTGGGTGTTCTGCGGCTGCGCTCGCAGAAGAACACCGAAGCGGATCTCGCCGCCGCGCAGTCCCTCGCCCTGGTGACCGGGCTGCTGCTGATAGCCAAGCGCGCGCAGAGCGACTCCTACGCGCGGCTGATCCGGACCCGGCACATGGCCGTCTCCGCGGAGTTGCAGTGGACGCTGATGCCGCCGCCCACGTTCGCCAACGAGCGGGTCACCGTGAGTGCCGCGATGGAACCGGCGTACCAGGTCGCCGGCGACGGCTTCGACTACGCGATATGCGACGACACAGTGCACCTGGCGGTCTTCGATGCCATGGGCCACAACACCATGTCAGGACTGACCGCCAGTCTGGTGATGGCCGCCTGCCGCAACGAGCGCCGGCGGGGCGCGGGCATCGCAGAAGTGAGCCGGGCCATCGAGGAGCTGCTGCTCCAGCAGTTCGATCACCGGAGCTACGCCACCGGCATACTCGCCGATCTCGACCTGAACACCGGGGCCCTGACCTGGGTCAACCGCGGCCACCTGCTCCCCATCGTCATCCGTGGCGGGCGCTGGGCCAGCGTGGTCCGCTGCCCCCCGGCCGGTCCGATGGGCGCCGATTTCAAGCTGCCGATCACCGTGTGCCGCGAACAGCTCGAACCCGGGGACAGGCTGCTGCTCTACACCGACGGCATCACCGAAGCACGGGACGCCGACGGGCAGCAGTTCGGCATCGACCGGTTCACCGACTTCGTCATACGCCACCACGCGGCCGGCCTGACGGTCGCCGAGACGCTGCGCCGCCTCATCCACGCGCTCCTGGAGCACCAGCAGGGCCGCCTTGAGGACGACGCCACCGTCCTGTTCTGCCAGTGGAACGGCGCCGCCAGCGCCTGATCGCGCCCGCCGGCGTCTGATCCCGGCCGCCGGCGCCCGATCGCGGCCGGCACCGGCGAGAACGTCCGGCCGGCCGCCGCCTCAGCCGCCGGCCGGCAGCTCCCTGGCCGTAGGGCCGTAGGGACGACGCGCGGCTCAGCGCAGGCCGGCGAAGAGGTCGCTCTCGGGCACGGTCGCGCCGGTGGTGTCCCTGACCCGTACGAAGGTCTCCACGCCCATCAGCTCGCTGAACCGCTCCCTGCCCATCTTGAGGAAGAAGATGTTCTCGCCCTGGCTGGCGTGCGCGGCCAGCGCGTCGAACTTCTGACCGCTGAACGCGGTCGTGTCCACCCACGTGGTGATCTCGTCGTCGGGGAGGCCGATCTCGGCCAGGGCGGCGGTCTCCGCCGGGTCCGGTTCCGGCGTGTCCCCACCGAACTCGCGCATGACCTGACCGAACCGCTGCATCATCGAGCGGGGTGCCGTGGTCCAGTACACCTTCGGCGTCGGCGCGGTCAGCTCCAGCGCCGCCATCGTGATGCGGTGGGCCTGGATGTGGTCGGGGTGGCCGTAGAAGCCGTTCTCGTCGTAGGTGACGACCACATCGGGTCGGTAGTGCCGCATGAGCTCCGCGAGCCGGGCGGCGCCTTCCTCGACCGGGGTCTGCCAGAAGGCCCCGGGGGCGTCGTTGCTCGGCCAGCCCATCATCCCCGAGTCGGCGTAGTCCAGCATCTCCAGATCGCTGATCTCGAGGACGGCACAGCTCGCCTCGAGTTCCTGACGGCGCATCGCGGCGACTGCCGCCGGATCGTGCCCGGGATCGCCCGGCTTCACGCCCTCCGGCCCGTCGCCGCAGCTGCCGTCGGTACACGTCACGAGAACCGTGCGGATGCCCTCCGCCGCGTATCGCGCGAGGATTCCGCCGGTTCCGGTGGCCTCGTCGTCGGGGTGGGCGTGTACCGCCATGAGCGTCAAGGGGCGGTCAGTCATGAAACAGTCCTCCTGCAGGAATACGTCGTGATCGGAAGTGCGTGCGGCAGGTCCCACGATGCCAGGCCCGGACCCGGCGAGACGGGCGACGCTGCGGCCCCGTCTTCCCCGCGCGTGCGGCGCCGGTCGCTCGGTCATTGCAACCGTGCCGACCGGACCGGCTGTTCCCGGGCACGGCCGTCCGGGCCGTCCGGGCCGCGCAGGCGGACTGGCTCCTCGATCCCGCTCGACGACGAGGAGGTCCCGGCCGACTCCGGTCCCGGTGTCCGGGGCTACTCTGCGCGCGTCAACCCAGTGGCCCTGCCCGGCGCGATGGCGGGCAGGGACAACAGCACACCAGGAAACCCTTATGAGTGCGAATCTCGACGCATTGGCCCGGCTGTTGCCGCCGCCGCCGGAGAACCTGGCGGCCCCGCCGTGGGAGCGATCGAAGGCGGAGTGCGGCTTTGACTTCCCGTCCGACTACCGGGAGTTCGTGAACCGTTACGGAGGTGGGGGCGATCCTCGCCGGCGCCGACCAGTGGCCGGTCGAGGTGCTCGCGCCCTGTTCGGTGCCACGGAGGCCCGGTGCTCCCCGTGGCTTCGCGGCACTTGTGGCGGAGGCCGGTCAACTGCCCCTGGGCCACGAATGGAACCACTGGGACGGCCCCGCCTATCCGGATCTCCCAACCACCGGCGGCCTGCTGGCCTGGGGGCACGACCAGGACGGCGACACCTTCTACTGGTCGACCGAGCACCCCGATCCCGACCGGTGGCCGGTGGTGATGCCGGCCCGGGGACCCGCACAAGTCCTGCCGTTCGACGGTGGGATGGTGGAGTTCCTGCTTGCGGTCTACAGCGGTGCGCACTTCGCGTCGCAATGGATGGCGGACCCGGTACTTCGCTGGACCGTGGAATCGGACTGGCTCCGCAACGGTCTGTGGACCCCGGCCGAACCCTCGTAGGAGCCGGCGCGAGGGCCCGCCGGTGCCGTGGCCTCAGCCCGGGAGCGCTGCCCAGGTCACCACGGCACCACCCCGTCCTCGTCGAAGAACGCGCCGGTCGGGCCGCCGTCGGGAAGGGACGCGAGCCGGATCGCGATCGCCGCGCCCTGTACGGGAGTGCGTACGCCGCGGAAGCCGTTGAGGTCGGTCGCGCAGTAGCCGGGGCACGCGGCGTTGATCAGGATGTTCGTGTCCCGCAGCTCCTTGGCGTACTGCACGGTCAGGGCGTTGAGGAACGTCTTCGACGGTGCGTACGCCGCGGAGATCGGCCCGGTGTCGGCGCCGGCAGCGGTCTGCTTCGTGAGCGAGCCGACGCTGCTGGACATGTTGACGATCCGCGGCGACGCGGAACGGCGCAGCAGCGGCAGCAGCGCGTTGGTGACGCGGATGACGCCGAGCACGTTGGTCTCCACGGCCGTCCGTACGGTCGAGAGATCGACGGTGGTGGGCGTCTGCGGCATCCCGCCGGTCACTCCGGCGTTGTTGACCAGGACGTCGAGCCGGCCGGCGCGCTCCTCCAGCAGCCGGGCGGCGGCCGCCACGCTCGTGTTGTCCGTCACGTCGAGCGGAACGCCG
This sequence comes from Streptomyces sp. NBC_01198, assembly GCF_036010485.1. Lineage (NCBI taxonomy): Bacteria > Bacillati > Actinomycetota > Actinomycetes > Kitasatosporales > Streptomycetaceae > Streptomyces > Streptomyces sp. NBC_01198. The sequence goes on along the minus strand of NZ_CP108568.1, from coordinate 4,346,115 downwards.
AACGCGTCCGCGCCGCCCGCCCGCAGCTTCTCTACTGCGGCTTCCCGGCGCGCCTCGTCCCGGGCGCCGACGCCGACGCTCCAGCCGAGGGCGCCAAGGCCCGCGGCGATCTCGTAGCCAATTCCCTTGTTCCCGCCGGTGACCAGCGTGATCGTCTGTCCGCTCATGCGGTCCATCGTGTCCCGCACCCCCGCGAGGCGGCCAACACCATCTGGGTAAGCGGCGATACCTCCCCGGTATCGGACCAGCTCAGTGCGGCAGTTCCAGCTTCCGCCCAGGCGGGGTCGGGTAGCTTGGCGGCATGGAGACGAGGGAGCTGCGGTACTTCGTCGCTGTCGCCGAGGAGTTGCACTTCGGGCGGGCGGCGCAGCGGCTCGGGATCGCCCAGCCTCCGCTGTCGCGGGCGATCCAGCAGCTCGAACGCCGCCTCGGGGCCGCGCTGTTGGAACGTGGCAGCCGCGGCGTCACCCTGACCGAGGCCGGATCGGTGCTGCTGCGGGAAGGGCAGGCGGCCCTCGACGCGATCGACGCCGCGGAGCGCATAACCCGCCGCGCCGCTCTCGCGCCGACCGGCCGGCCCGGCGTGGTCCTCGTCACGAAGGCCGGGGCGACGGGCGAGTTGCTGGCAAAACTGCTCGACGCCTACGCGGCCGAGCCTGGCGCGGTCGCCGTCGACGTGCTGCTGTGCGGGATCGGCGAGCAGGAGCGGCTGCTGCGGGACGGACGGGCCGATGTGGCGCTGCTGCACCGGCCGTTCGACTCGACGGCCGGGCTCGACACGGAGGATCTGCACGCGGAGGGACAGGTCGTGGTCCTGCCGGCCGGGCACCCTCTCACCGGCCGGGCCCATGTGCGGATGTCCGACGTCGCCGCACTCCCCGGCCTGCCCATGCCCCGCTGGCCGCACCTCGACGGCACCTTCCCGGACGGCGCCGGCCCGCCGGTGCACAACCACACGCAACTGCTCCAACTGATCGCGCTCGGGCGGGCGTCGGCGGTCCTGCCGGAGTCGGTGCGCGCGCAACTGAGGGACGGCCTCGCCACCGTCCCCGTAGCCGACGCGCCGACGGTGACAACGGTGATCGCCTGGCCGCCCCACAGCCGCTCGCGGGCGGTCGCCGCCCTCGTCCGGGCCGCCACCCGGCTTTGATGGCGCCCCGCAGAAGGAGCAGTCCCGTCGGGTAGGAAGGCGGGTGCCGGCCGGTCATCGTCGCCGCTTCTGCCCCGGATCTACGCGGCCCAGGCCTGTACGAGCAGGGTGCGGAAGGTGGCGGGCTCGCGGCCGATCAGCTCGGCCAACGTCGGGTCGACGGCGGCGAACTCGCCGTTCAGGGCTGCCGCGAAGATGCTCAGCATCAGGTCGGCGATCGGCGCCGGGGCACCGTGCGCCAGGGCCTGCTCGCGGAAGTCGTCGGCGGCGACGACGGCGCGGGTGAAGGACCGCCCGGTGACCTGGGCCGCGATCTCGGCGACGGCGTCGAAGTCGAGCGCCGCCGGGCCGGTGAGCGGCGGGGTGGGTCCCTCGAAGCGGCCCTCGTCGGCGAGGATCGCCGCAGCGGCCTCGGCGAGGTCGTCGTGGCCGGTCCACGCGACGGGGCCGTCGGCGGGGAGGGCGATGGCGCCGGTGTGGCGCGCGGACTCCAGGAACAGCATGGCGCTGGCCGCGTAGAAACCGTTGCGCAGCGCGGTCCAGGGCAGGCCGGTGGAGCGCAACAGGTCCTCGGTCTGGGCGTGGTCGCGGCATGCCTGGAAGCGGGAGTCGTGGGCGGCGCCGGTCTGGCTGGTGTAGAGGATGCGGCCGACGCCGGCCTTCACGGCGGCGTCGATGGCGGTGCGGTGGCCGGTGACGCACTCCTCGCCGGTGCGATCGAGGGAGACGAGGAGCAGTTGCTCGGCGCCCTCGAAGGAGTGCACGAGCGAGGCAGGGTCGTCGAAGCTGCCCTGCCGGACGCGGACGCCGCGGTCGGCGAGGCCATTCGCCATGCGGGGGTCGCGCACGCTGACCCCGACGCGGTGGGCGGGAACGCGGTCCAGGAGGCGCTCGACGATGCGGCGTCCGAGCTTTCCGGTGGCTCCGGTCACGATGATCACGGGGTTCTCCCAACGATGCTTCCAGTGGAATCACTCCAACGGTAACACCGATATTATCGGTGGAAGCACGTCTCCGATATCGTTGAACCCATGCCTCCTCGCGACACCACCGACAGCCCCCGACGCCGCATCGTCCTGGCCGCCGTCGAGCTGCTGGAGAACGGCGGGCCAGACGCGGTGAGCACCCGCGCGGTCGCCGCCGCGGCCGGGATGCAGCCGCCGGCGATCTACCGCCTCTTCGGCGACAAGGAGGGGCTGCTGGAGGCCGTCGCCGAGCACGGCTACGCGCAGTTCCTGGAGAGCAAGCGCGCGCAACTCGATCCCGCCGCACCGGACCCGGTGGAGGAGCTGCGCCGCGGCTGGGACCTGGTGGTGGAGTTCGGGGTCTCGCGCCCGGAGCTGTTCACGGTGATGAACCGGGCCACCGGCCGGGGGCCGGACGCGGCACACCGCGCGGGCCTGGAGATCCTCCACGGGCGGGTACGCCGGCTGGCCGCCGCGGGCTGGCTACGGGTCGACGAGGAACTGGCCGCCCAGATCATCCAGGCCACCGGCCAGGGCGCCGTCATCACCTGGCGCTCCACGCCGGCGGAACGCCGCAATCCGGCGCTGCTGACGGTCCTGCGCGAGTCCATGGTCGCCGCCGTCACCCGCGCGGAACCCGCGGTCCCGGCCGCCGCCGCCGAGTCCGGCCCCGCCCCGGCCGCCCGCGCGCTGCGCGCGGCCCTCCCGGACGACGCCGACATCCTGAGCGACGCCGAGCAGCGCCTGCTGCGCGAATGGCTGACCCGCCTGGCGGCGGACGACGCCACCCCGCGGACCTGACCACGGGCCAGGTCGAACGCCGCGGAGAGAGACCTTCGCGGACCGCTGGTTCGGACGCGGTCAACTCCGGCAGCGTCCCCCGACTGAGCTGAAACCAGACGCAGATTGCCACCCGTTCCCTATCCTTGGAAAATGACCCTCTGGCCCGCCGCGACGCCGACGCCGGAAGACGCCGAAGGGCACGGCGCGCGCAACGCCGACATCGACTGGAACGTCTTCGATCCCGAAGCGTATGTCGACCATAACTACCAGTCCCTGCGCCAGGACGACGCGGCAATCGTCGGCATCATGCGAGACCACTTCAGCCAGCATTGTCACGATAACCCAGGCGCTCCTCTCGCCGGTATCGACGTGGGAACCGGTGCGAACCTCTATCCCGCGCTCGCTCTCCTGCCGTGGTGCCGGGAAGTCACGCTCTTCGAGCGTTCCCAGGCCAACATCGCGTGGCTGCGGCAGCAGACGCCCCACTACGGCACCAACTGGGACAACTTCTGGGACCTGTTATGCAAGGCGGAACCTTACGCTGCCATCAGCGATCCGCGACTGGCGCTGCGGACGGCGGCCCGGGTGCAGCCAGGCGACTTGTTCGAACTGCCGAAGAAACGCTGGGACGTCGGAACCCTGTTCTTCGTGGCCGAGGGGATGACCACCTCCTACGAGGAATTCCGCGAGGCCTTACGGTCATTCGCCGAATGCCTCGTGCCCGGCGCGCCCTTCGCCGCCGCGTTCATGGAGTCCTCGCGCGGCTATACGGTGGGCGGAGCCAGTTTCCCGGCGTGCAGTGTGGGTCAGGACGAAGTCCGCGCAGCTCTCGGCGACTACGCGGAGCCGGATCTCCGGATCGACCTCGTCACCTTCACCGACGCTCCGCTCCGTGACGGATACTCCGGGATGATCCTGGCCTGCGGGCGTCGCAAGTGCGCTCCGGAAACCGGACGTCCGGTACCCGGTGCCCGGAAAGGGTGACCCTTGCTCGTATTGTCCGCCGCCGGCACCGGGGGCACCGGGCGCTCCGTGACCAGCGCCAACCTCGCCTACCGGCGGGCTCTCGCCGGTGACGACGTCTGCTGTCTGGACTTCGACTTCGGCTCGCCCACGGCCGCAGTCCCTTTCGACCTCCCCGGTGCCGCCCAGGGCGTCGAGCGCTCCGGCCTGCACACGTATCTGCTGGGCCGCGTCGGGGACGCGGTGCGCATCGACGTCTGGGCCGAGACCGAGAGCCCGGTGCTGCGCCAGGACCGCCCTGTCGGTGCCGGTCAACTGGTGCTGCTGCCCGGCGACCGCGGCGGTGGCGACTTCGTCTCGAACCGGGACACCACCAACCGCTGCGCCGACATCCTCCTACGGCTCTACAGCGAGTTCGATGTCCTCATGATCGATCTCAGCGCCGGTCGCAGCTATGCGACGGACCTGGTCCTCGGCGCGATCTCGCTGCCGGAGCTGCGCGGCATCGACGTCCGTTGGCTGGTGCACCACCGCTGGACTCGCCAACATCTGCTGGCGGCCTCGGGGTTGGTCCATGGCAAGCACGGCATCCTGGCCAGCGGCGAGGCTCGCGGCCTGGACGGCAGGCGGCTGCGTGGGGCGCTGCGCTTCGTGCGGGTGGCTGTCCCCGATCCCGAGTCGCCACCGTGGGCCCTGCTACCGGCGCACCGGTCCTCATGGATGCGCGCCCGCGACCAGGACCTGTCCCGGTTGGCGTCCGCCTGTGAACTCGGGGACAGCGTGACGCTGGGATCCGTGCCGTACGACCCCGTCCTGGCCTGGCGGGAGCAGTTGATCACCGATGAGGACTGGCTCGGTAGCCGCATCGCGAACCGGGAGACGGCAGAAGCCTTCGCGGACCTCGCGGCGCGGCTGACCGACAAGACTTGCTGGGGGCCGTTGTGACCTACGCGGAAATGGATGCCGTCTTCCGAGAGGGCACCGCGCAGGACCGCACCGAGTCGGTGCCGCTTTCCCATGTGTCCTTGGAACTGGGTCACTTGGCGGTGGAGGATTTCGAGGGCGGCACGGAGCGTCTGCGTCAGCACTTCAGGCGGGTACGGCCGTGGGCCGACACCGTACGGGCGGCGGCTGCCGCGACCGGTACGGGTGCGGACGCGACCGACGCACCCGGCGCCCTCGGCGGTTCGGGAACCCCCGGCAGCGCGCCGCCGAGGATCAGTACCTGCCTGCTCGTCGACGACTACTTCGGCCGATTGTCCGCGCCGGCGGTGCTCCTACCGAGGTTGCTCGCTGAGGCGGGGAAGGCCGGGCTGACGATCGACTACCTGGCTCGCGAGTCCGGTTGTGTCGAAGCAGACGGCCGCCTGCTCGCCGAGGGCCTGTTACGGCGGCTGGTCGACGCCCCGCCGCCGTTCATGCTCGGAGCCGGCGAGGACGGCCGGCCGCAGGCCCGCGAGACCGGTCGTCTCAGCAACGGCCGGTACCCGGTCGCCTTCGAGCCCAGGCAGGCGATGTCCCCGGTCCTGCGGCGGCACCCGCCCACCGAGACCGAGGCCCATCGGCACTCCGTCTTTATGGACGTCGAACTCTGGGACGACGGGTTCCGAGACGGCCCGCCGCCAAGCGCCGAACCCGCCCATGCCTACCGGGATACGCGCGTCTGGTCCTGTTCCTTTCTCGCCGCGGTCTGGCAGTTGACCCGCCTCGGGCTGCTGCGCGACCGCGGCCGAGGCGTGGTGCATCCGCGCCCCCTGGGGCCGGAGGGCCCCCCGCAACACTGGGACGAACTGCCGCCCGTGGTGCAACTCAACCCGACCGCAGCCCCGTTTGCCGCCTACCGAACCTGCTCCGTACTGCCCGTCGGCCTGATGCCGGTGGAGCACGCTGTCCGGGTCATCCTCAGCCAGGTCGACGTGGACCCGGACGCTCGGCGCCAGGTCACCGAGCGGTCAGCCCGCGAAGGCGCACCTGTGCCCGATGTGGTCGCCGATCGTGCCTCGTACGTTTTCTACGAGGGCCCATGAGATGCCCGGGTTGTCCGAGAGCCGTTGACGTGCCGGCCGCGCAGACCCAACCGCAGCCCAGCGCGGAACCGGCCGCGAATCCGGGTGCGGAACCAGACACGGCGACGACCGCTGACCCGGTCCTGATCTGCGGCGAGATTCGTACCAGGTTGCTGCCCGCCTCCCGCCCGCTGTCCGGTGCCGCAGCCGCCGAGCTGCTCGCGCTGCGCACCGACGAACGAGTGCGTGTGTCCGAACGCCCCAATCATTACGCCGTATCGCCTGACGTCCTCACGGGTGTGGACGTCCGGCTGCCCGCCGACCTCGGTCCGCGGGTGAGAGCGGTCGGCACCTTGGCGGCTCGTGCCGTCCTCACCGGCGGCCGGGTTCTGCAGTCGTCGGCCCGCTTCCACTGCCAGGCGACCGGTCCTGACCGGCGGCAGCCGTGGGGCCACTACCTGCTGCGACCCGGAGCCGTCGAGCCGATCGGCAGCCTCCAGGCCGCTGCCAGCGCCCGCAGCTTTCTGGCCGGAGCATCGAGGGCCGACGGCCCCGACCTCGGCATCGGTGTCGTCGCCGAGCGATTGCCCGCCGCGCTGCTCCGGCACCGGCTGCTCGACCAGCGCCCGCCGTTCAGAGCCGCCCAGACCCGCCTGCGCTGGGCGGCGTGGCTGGCTGCCGACGGTGAGGGGCCGTCGATCGAGAGCTTCACGCTGGCCGAGGACGGACTGCGGACCGTGGCACTGCGGGTCCCGCCGGGGACGCCGCCGATCGTCGTCGCCGCGCTCTGCGAGGATCTCGCCCTCCACGACTGGCTGCTCACCACCCTGGCTCGGATGGTCGACCGCGCCGAGTCCAGAGCCGCGGTCGGTCCCACGGTGGTGACGTTGCTGCGGCCTGCCATCGAGCACCTGGTGCACCTGTGGCTACCGGGCGCCCGGGTGGATCCCGGTCTTGACCCGGTGTGGGCGACGTTGGAGCGGAGCCCGGCATTCAGCCGACAGTGGCTGATCCTCGTCCAGCGTGTCAGGGACCAGTTGGCCTTGCACTCCCTGCCGATGCCGCCCGGGTCCGCGTTGCCGGATCCGGCCGGACACCCCCGGCCGGACACCCCCGACACCACGGCTTCGCGGCAGCGTCGCCGCCATCCGCCACGTCCATCGAGGGAGCTATGAGTAGCACTCGCCCGATACCCGCGGTCTTGCTGAAGGTCCTTGTCACGGCCTGCCTTGGCGCCCTGTCCTATCTGCTCACCAATCTCGCCGACCAGCCCGAGATCTGGAAGATCACGGTCTCCGTCTTCATCGCCGGAGCGGCCCTTATCGTCCAATATCTCGCGGACTTCGAGGGGCAGTTGTCGGCCCACGCACTAGAGGTGAAGACCCTCGTCAGGGACGGACTCACCGGCTTCAACGACGCCACCAGGCTCTCCGCCCTGCTGGAGGAGTCGCCCATCGGCTCGGCCGAGGTCGAGCAACTGAGCCGAACCGTGGTGGAGTTCGGCGCAGGGCGGCCGGACCTCCTCTACGTCTTCGCGCGGTCGGAGATCGCCCGGCTCGCCGGCCTGTTAGCCGACCTCAGGGGCAACCACGCGGACTACGAGGGTGAGGACCGCGACTGGCTCCTCAGCCTGACGCGCTGCGCCGCCGTTTCCGTGGACGCCGCCAGCACGTCGGTTGACCGCGAGTTCTGGGATACCGATCTCGGCCGCCATTACGAGTCGGCGCAGGAGGCCGCAGTCCGCCGCGGCGTGCCCGTCCGGCGGCTGATCATCGTCAACACCCCCGCGGAGATCGATACCGCGGTCACCGAGGTGCGGGACCGGCAGAAGTCCCTCGGCATCGACGTGCGCGTCCTGGCCGTATCCACGCTCTCCGCGGCGGAACGGCGCGACTCCGTGAAGAACTTCGTGCTCTTCGACGGCGCGGTCGGCTACGAGTCGTCAACGGAGGACAGCGATCCGTCGCGGATCTACGAGACCAGCCTGGCCATCGGCGACCGGGTGACCGAGCGTGTACGCCGATTCCAAGTGCTGTGGGCCAAGGGGGAATAGGCGGCTCGATGCAGACGATGTCGGTACTTCGGTAGTTGTTGGACCAGATCTGCCGTCAGACCTCGTGGGGGAAGGCAGTGAAAACCACTAGCGGCCTTGTGGAACCGAAGACAAGGCCCACGTTCAGCACGTCCTGACCGCCATCGCGGTCAACCTCGAACGCATCGACGCTCATCCGCCGCCGGCACCCACTCGCCAGCCCCGGCACCCGACCGCACTTCAGCGCTTCCTCGACTGACGGCACATCCCGCAGTCCGGTCCTGGCGCGTCGCCACCCACCCCGCAGGCTGAGCTGATCATTCTCAAGGTGGCGGAGTCAGGTACTCAGGCAGGCAGAGGCACGATGCTCACCGCACGGTAGTCGTAGCCGTCTTGTTTGAAGCCGGGGGCTTCCCACGTGAGGTATACCTGCTGCCCGAGCGACAAAGCGCGGAAGCCGGCCATCTGAATATTGGAGAAATGGCCGAAACAGCCTCCGGGAGTCTCGGGCGAGTCGAGCACCCCCCATCCCTCTTCGTCGCTCCACCAGCGGACAGTCGCAATCACCATGACCGGAACCTTAGAAGTCGTCTCATTTGGTGAGTCTGCGGTAGCAGATGAGAGTGCAGGCGATGCTGGCGAAGGCGAGGAAGTGCTCGGCTTTGCGTTCGTACCGGCGGTGCAGACGGCGGCATCCGGCCAGCCAGGCCATGGTGCGTTCGACGGTCCAGCGATGACGACCGAGGCGTTGGGAGGACTCGATGCCTTTGCGGGCAATGCGGTGCGTGATCCCGCGTAAGGCGAGCCATCTGCGCAGGTGGTTGTAGTCGTAGCCCTTGTCCGCGTGCAGTTTGGCGGGATGCCGGCGACGCGGACCGCGCTGGGAGCGGATCGGCGGAATGCCGCAGACCAGTGGGATGAGGGCCTGGCTGTCGTGCAGGTTCGCCCCCGAGATCCCGACGGATATGGGCAGATGGCAGGCCTTGGGTGGGAGTACCACTCCACGGCCTTGATCGATAACTCGGCCAGCGCGATGACGAACAACACTGCATCATCCTGGAAATTGTATGACGGTGCACACTACAGCGGCACAGCATATGTGGCGAAGCCGTGGAGTGCGGACGCCGACCTGTCGTCGAACTCAGGAAATCCGAGCTTCGACAACAAGGCGTCCTCACTTCAACCGCTCTAGTCGGACCCAGGGTTCAGGAACGGTCTGCTGCCGAGCGTTCGGGCGGTAGGCCGTCCGATCCCTGTCCGACTCACCAGGAAGATCGGGCGGCCCCATGCGCACCTCGCTGAAGGCTCTCGCCGTCGCACTCGTGATTCTCTCCTCCGCATGCGCCCACGGTGTCCCCACGGAAGGCACCCGGTCGGGTCACGCGAGTCCGGTCCCCGGCGGTACGAGTCTCACCCGCACCATCCGGCTGCCCCTGGACGCGTACACCCTCTCCAATGCGGAGCAGGCACTGGTGGACAACGCGCAGGATGAACTGACCGGCGACTGCATGCGCACTCATGGCTTCCGTTGGCCGGCTCTGCGGCGGAGCGCACCTGACATGATCCCGGTGAATTCACGCCGGTACGGAATCACCGACCTCGCGGACGCACAGAAGTACGGCTACCGGCTGAATCCTCGCCAGGCCGCGGACGTCGACGCGGTGCGGAAGCAGAGCGCGCAACTCTCGCCGGCACAGAAAACGACCGGGAGCAGTTGCGCGCGCAAGGCGTACGATCGTCTGCACACTGGTGTCGCCGAGGTCGATTTCACCCTGTGGAACACGGTGAATAAATCCAGTTTCGAGCAGGCCCGAGACTCCGCGGTGGTGGCGTCCGCCATTCACGCGTGGAGCAGATGTATGCATCGGAGTGGATTCGACTTCCCGGACCCGCTGGCTGCCGTGAACGACCCCGCGTTCAGCTCTGGGGCAGATGCATCACCGCACGAGGTGGATGTTGCCGCAGCCGATGCGGCATGCAAGGAGTCAACGGCTCTCACGACTGCTTGGTCGACCGCAGAAAGGCGAATTCAGCAGAAGCTGATCGCAGCCCGCCCGGGTTACTTCGATTCCGTCAAAAAGGAGAACGTCACGCTGGTGGCAGCGGCGCACCGAATCCTGCCTGCGTCCAACGGTTGACACGCAGGCCCGGCGGAACCGCACGGGGCCCGGACGCGTTGTGGGCGGGGAGCCGCGATCCCGCTGCCGCCCGATGAGTCCGGACGGCGCCTTCGTCGCCCAACCGCGGTTCCTCGGCCCCGGGGTGGACCTGCTGGGGGGGGGATCGGGGGTACGGCAGCGGCGGGCAGCTCGGGTCGCCGTACGACCATCCGGCACGGTGGGCGACGACCACCGACGGTACCTGGATGCCCTCTGTGCCGTAGCGCCCGGTGACCTGCGACCACCGGGATCTGCTTCGCCAGTTCCCTCGCCGTCCCACCGCACGGGGGCGCGATCGCCACGAGCGCGCCGGTGTCCTGCTCGTGATCGGTGACCCCGCCGAGGATCTCCACTGGACAATCTCCGCCCCCATCACCGGCACTCCGTCCCCGGGCCGTCAGTTCGTCAGGTGCCTTGGCTGCTGTTGCGAGCGTGTCGGAGCTGTTGACCGTGGTCACCGCTTGCTACTGTCCGATCCGCCTGAATAACCCAATAAAGGGTAATTTGCACCTGCAGGCGGTTGAGAGGACATGGACCATGGACGACTTTTCCCGTCGCGGGTTGCTCAAGGCGACGGCGGCTGCGGGCGCCGGTGCAGTCGTCGTGCCGGGCGTCGTGGCCCTGGAGGCATCGAGCGCGAGCGCCGTGAGCGAGGTGTCCGAGAGCGGCAATTGCCCGCCGGCACAGTTGACCGGTCGCATCGTGCGTCCCCGCGATCCCGACTATGCCGACGCGAGCATCGGCTGGGACGAACTGTTCGTGCACTATCCACTGGTCATCGTCTACGCCCAGAACACCCAGGACGTCGTGAACGCCTTGACCTGGGCGCGGCAGCACGACGTCGCGTTGCGAGTGCGCAGCGGCCGCCACAGTCTTGAGGGCTGGTCCAATGTCGACAACGGCATCGTGATCGATGTCAGCGAGCTGAAGTCGGTGGACATCGATGCCGACGCTCGTACGGCGTCGGTCGGCGCCGGCCTCAACCAACTGGAAGCGGTGACCACGCTCGCCAAGCAGAACTTCGCGGTGACGACGGGCACGGAGGGCAGCGTGGGGCTGTCCGGCGCGACGCTCGGCGGCGGACTCGGCTTCCTCACCCGGTACCTCGGCATGGCCTGCGACAGCCTGATCGGCGCCGAGGTCGTCGTGGCGGAGGGCGCCGAATGCGCCAAGGTGGTCAACGCGGGCCTGGAGGACAACCCAGACCTGCTGTGGGCTCTGCGCGGCGCGGGCAACGGCAACTACGGGATCGTCACCCGCCTCACCTACAAGGTGGCCCCGCTCGCGAGTGTCACCTACCTGACGGCGACGTGGGACGGCATCGGGGACCTGCAAAGGATCTTCGACACCTATCAGCGCACGGCACCCAACACCGACAACCGGCTGGGCACCCAGCTCGAGATCCACCGGAACCAGATCCTGCTGTTCGCGGTTCTCGCGGAGGGGACACCGGCGGAGGCGAAGAAGCTGCTGGCGCCGCTCCTCTCGATCGGCAGCCCCAACGTCACCACCCAGGTCGGCAACTGGGGCGACGTGTACGCGGGATTCCAGATCCCGACGGCAGACGAACCCGCCAACTGGAAGTTCTTCTCGCAGTTCACCTACAAGCCGTTCCCGGCCGTGGCGATCGACATCGTCGCCCAGTTCATGCGGGACGCGCCCACCGACGACAGCAACTTCTTCGCCCAGGCCTTCGGCGGCGCGGTCAGGAGGAGCCCCCGCGGCGGCACGTCGTTCCCGCACCGTGACGCGCTCTTCTACTCCGAGCCGGGTGCCGGCTGGGGCACCCGCGGCGTCCCGGGAAGCGGCGACGAGCTGACCCCGGTGGCTCAGGCGTGGATCGCCGAGTTCAGCCAGGCGCTGCGGCCCTACGTGCACGGTGCCTACGTCAACGTCCCGAACATCGGTATGCAGGACTGGGAGACCGCCTACTGGGACGGCAACTTCGACCGGTTGCGCAGGATCAAGGCGAAGTACGACCCCTGCAATGTCTTCCAGTACGAGCAGAGCGTCCCACCCGCGTTCTGCTGACCGACCGCAACTGGGCCCCTCCCGGACTCCACCGGCGGGGGGCTCAGCCATGTCCTGAAGCACGTCCGAGGGGCTCGTCAACGGATCATCGCCCGTTCTCCGGGCAACTCACGTATCCGTCGACGCCAGCGTAGGTCTCGTTCACCCATTTCTGGCCTTCCAGCACCTTCTCGTCCGTCATGAGTCCCTCGCCTCTCCCGTGTACTCCGACGTTCACCCCCGGCATCCCGCACCGGTGCCGCACCCCATGGGAGCAGAGCGATCTCTCCGCCGGCTCTCCCTCCGACCACGCCGCTGGAAAGCCTGGTTCACCTGCGTGACACGCACGTCCTGGAACACCCACCGGGCGGCGGACATCATCGCCACACCACCGACCCACGCTGGTTCCTGGCTGTTTTACGGGGTCAGCGTGGTACGTAGGTGAGGATGATCGACCCGTTCTGCAGCCGTTTCTCGTCGGTGAGCCTGAGGTCCAGTCCTGTGGTGTCCACGTGTTCGAAGAGCCGTTCCCCTGAGCCGGCCACGACGGGCATGTACCAGAAGCGGAACTCGTCGATCAGGTGGTCGTGAATGAGTGTGTCGTCGAAACGGGTGGTGCCGTATTTGATGAGGTCCTTGCCCGGTTGCCTCTTCAGGCTCGCGATCGCGCTGGACGGATCGGGACCCAGCAGGGTGGCGTTCCATGTCGTCTCGGCCAGCGATCGGGAGGCGACGTGCTTGGGCATGGCGTTGATGCGGTCGATGTAAGGGCTGCCGGTGACCTGGCCCCAGTTCGCGTGGAAGGTCTCGTACGTCTTCCGGCCCATGACGAATGCCTCGCAGTTGTCGAGCTGCTCGAGCGACAACGCCGAGGACTCGGCATCGAAGAGCGCCCAGCGCTCAGGGGCTTCGATGACTCCGTCCAGCGTGACGAGCGTCGACTCGATGAGTTTGCGCACAGTGGTTCTCCTGGCTCTGGGTGGATGAGGCGTGCAGCCGCCTCGGCAATGGCCGCGACGGTCAGTCGACGGAGGCGGGCTGTGGGACTTGGCGTTGCCGGGCGGTCGTGCCCTGGACAAGCTCGGTGCGCCGGATGAGGACGAAGGTGATGAGGATGGCGGACAGGGCGATGAGTCCGCAGACCCACAACGCGGTGTGGAAGCCGCCGGTGAGCGCGTCTGCGGGGTTGTGGCCGCGCGTGTGGAGGTGGCGGGTGCGTGTGGCCGCCACGGAGGAGGCGAGGGCGATCCCGATCGCCCCGCCGAGTTGCTGAGATGAGTCGATGAGTCCGGAGGCGACTCCCGCGTCCCGTTCGGTGACGCCGGCCAGGGCCCCGATCGATACCGGGATGAAGATCCAGGTGACCGTGCCGGTGAGAAGGAAGGGTCCGGCCAGGTCCGCCCAGAAGCTGCCGTGGACGGGCGCCCGGGTCGCCCACAGGATCCCGGCACCGGTCAGGCTGAGTCCGGCCGCCATCACCGGCTTGGCCGACGCGCGGGTGACGAGCACCTGCGCCGGACCAGCGAGCACCACCCCGGTCAGGCCGACGGTCAGCCAGGCCAGGCCGGTGCTCAAGGCGGAGTATCCGAGTACCTGCTGCATGTACAGGGTGCCGATGAAGATGTAGCCGTAGAAGCTGGCCCCCAGCAGGAACCCGACCGCGTTGGACCCGGCGAGAGTGCTCAGCCGGAAGAGTCGTAGCGGGAGCAGCGGCGCTTGCGCCCTGGCCTCGATGGCCACGAACGCCGCCAGCAGGGCCGCCGACATCGCGAGCAGGGCCAGAGTCCGGGTGGCGGCCCATCCGGCGGTCGGCGCCTGCGAGATGGCATACGCCATGAGCACCAGAGCGGCGGTCACCGTGATGGCGCCCAGCGGGTCGTAGCGGCGGCGGGCGGCGGCCAGCCTGCTTTCTGGCACGACACGTCGGGTCAGCAGCAGCGCGGCCCCGCCGACGATCACGTTCAGGTAGAAGATGTACGGCCATCCGGCGTATCGGGTGAGGACGCCGCCGGCCAGCACGCCGACGGTCGCGCCGCTGGCCCCGATCGCACCCCACAGGCCGAGTGCCTTGTTGCGCTCGGCGCCCTCGCTGAACATGTTCATCACGATCGACAGCGCGGCGGGCAGCACCACGGCAGCGCCCAGGCCCTGGACGCCCCGCATGACGATCAGGAAGATGCCACTGGTGGCCAGCGCGCAGGCCAGCGAGGCCGCGGTGAACAACGCCAGCCCGGCCATGAACACGCGCCTGCGCCCGAGCAGGTCGGCGGCACGGCCGCCGAGCAGCAGGAACCCGCCGAAGGTGAGCGCGTACGCGGTCACCACCCACTGCAGGTCCGCCTGCGCGAAGTGCAGCTCACGGCCGATCGTCGGCAGCGCGACGTTGACGATCAGCATGTCTACCGCCGTGATGAAGTACGCCACGGCGAGCAGCGAGAACGCCCGCCACCTGTGCACCTCGCCGGATGCGGCCGCGGCGGCCAGGCCGCCGCCGATATCGTCGCTCGGACCTACCGCGTTCACGGACTCCGGCATCGGTCTCTCCTGGTCTCATCGGGTGATCTCAGGAGGGAGACGAACGGCGCGCGCCGGAACCGGACACGCCTCCAAGAATCTTTTAGGAGATTTCCAGGTTCTCGATCCGCCGCTCGAAGGCGGCGCGCTCGGCGGTGCTGCGGGCCAGCGTGATCGCGTTCTCGTAGTGCTCCCTGGCCGCGGCGTGCCGGCCGGCCCGCCGCTCCAGGTCGGCACGGGCCGCCCAGTAGAAGGGGTACCGCGTCAGTTTGGGCTCTTGCGCCAGGGCGATCAGCTCGCGGCGGCCGTCGTCGACGCCGTCCCGTTCGGCCACCGCCAGCGCACGGTTGAGCGCCACGACAGGGCTCCAGGACTGTTCGGCGAGGAGCTGGTAGAAGCCGACGATCCTGTCCCAGTCCGTCTCCTGGACTGAAGGCGCGATCGCGTGCTCGCAGGCGATGCCTGCCTCCAGATGCCATCGGGACAAGTGATCCCCGCTGGCCGCGTGACCGAGATGCACCAGACCCTGCTCGATACGCGCCCGATCCCAGCGGCTCCGGTCCTGGTCCTCCAGCGGAACGAAGACGCCTCGCTCGTCAAGACGCGTGGACAGGCGGGCAGCGCCGAAGCAGAACAGGGCGGACAGAGCGTGCACGTCGGGATGCGCGGTTGCCTTGGCCTCCAGCAGCAACTCAGTGAGATGCAGAGCGTCGTCGCACAGGAACGGACGCACCGGGGTCTGGGGGTTGCTGCCGTGGTAACCCTCGTTGAACAGCAGATAGAGCGATCGCATGACCGAGCCACGCCGGGTGTCGAGGTCGGGCAGGTGGTCCACGTCGGGCAACCGCCCCAGCTCACGCAGGCGTCCGCGGCCGCGGTGCAGGCGTCGATCGATGGTCTGGGTGTCCACGAGGAACGCCTGGCCGATCTCCCTGGGTGACAGGCCGCACAGCCATCGAAGGATCAGGGTGACGTGCGTCTCGCGGCTCAGGCCGGGGTCGCACACAGCGAACATCATGGCCAGCTGGCTGGTCCCCTCGGCTTCCGGGGCCAGGGCCGCCTCGATGGTGTCGGTCAGCTCGGTGGCCGTTGCCAGTTCGGGCAGGAAGGAGCGGTGCCGCTGTTCCCGGCGGATCATGTCGATCGCCCGGTTGTGAGCCGCCCGGATGATCCATGCCTTCGGGTCCCGCGGCAGACCGAAACGCCACGCCTGCATGGCGCTCACCAGCGCGTCATGGACGACGTCCTCGGCGAGCGGGATGTTCGACGGGCCCAGGACCCGGATCAACGCGCTGACCAGGTGCGCGTACTCCCTGCGGAACAGGTCCTCCACCAGCTGTGCAGAGGCGTGCGCCTCGGACCCTTCGTTCACGGGCATCAGATCCGGTAGTCCTGGACCGGCCGCACCTCGACGGACCCGCCGAACTCGTACGTCGGGCACCCGCGCGCGACCTCGACGGCGTCTTCCAGGGACGCTGCCTCGAAGATCATGCTGCCGGTCACCAGATCCTTCGACTCGGCATACGGCCCGTCGGTGACCAGTTCGCGGCTGCGAACAGTGGCCCCCGGTCCATCGAGTGCGGTCCCGACGTTACGCCTGTCCTGTCCGGCCAACTCCTCCGACCAGCGATACCACTTCTCGACATGGGCCTGAAGCTCGGATGGCGACAGGTCGGACCGGGAGACAGCACCTCCACGAAAGACCAGCATGAATGTGCTCCGCGGGACGTGGCCCCCGCCGTCAGACTCCGACATCCCAGCCTCCGTGTATCCGCAGCCAGGCATACTCGGGCCCACCGGCCCACCGGGCCCGGCCCCAACGCAGCACCAACCGCAACAAGTCCAGCTCGAAAGCGATACCACAGCATCGGCCGATGCCGGACCACAACAGTCCCACTCCCGACCGGGCGGCAACGCGTCGTGGCCGGTTCTCCGCGGCGGTCGCCCGCGATGGCGTGGAGGGGAGATCCCGAGTAGGCGAGAATGCCGACGCGAGTCCGCTGGTCCCCGAAGCGGTCGGCGATGCGGTCAGGGGCATCTCCTTGGGCGAGGCTTCGATTCTCCCATGGAGGCGGTGAAGTATTCCCGCGGACGAGGCGGTGTCGTGTCTGCGGTGGCGTTGCGGTGGGGCGGGCGTGGCGGCTCAGGCACGGGTGGTGTGGTGCTCGGTGGGCTGCGTCGGCTCGGATGCTGGAGTCCTCGGGCCTCGTGCGAGCGGGCCAGAACGACGCATGGGAGCACGAAGGAGGACAGCAGTGCTGCGGCCGCTCCGCACCGGCCACGCAGGCCAGCCTGCGGAGAAGCGCCACCTGCGACGGATTGGCTCGGCATCTGACGCTCGGACCAAACTGACGTGCCGCCGCGCCCGCACGACACAGCTCCGGGATGGCGCACGCTCGCGTTGACGTTGATGCGGGATCCGATGGCGCTCGCCGTCTGCGGGCGCCGAGTCGACGCGGCGCTGCGTGCCGCCGTCCGGCTCACAACCGCTTCGCGCTGCGGAACAGCTGGGCGTAGAAGCCGTTGCCGTCGATGCGGGACATACCGCCCGAGTCGCCGATCGTGGGGCCGTTCTGCTCCTTGCGGCTTGAGATGAAGACCTTGTGTCCCTCGGAGTCCAGCCCCAGGTAGAGGGCGACGTGGTCGATGTGGTCGGCGGTACGGTGGTCCATCTTGAAGAACAGCAGGTCTCCCGGCTGCAGCATGTCGATGTTCTTCGGCCGGGTGTACCAGGGGGCGGGGCCCCGGAGCTTGATGATGTCGACGCCGACCTTGGAGCGGGCCATGCCGTTGGCCGAGCGGGGCAGGCCGTCACCGGACTTGTCGGTGGCCATCAGCGGGTAACGGGCGCGGTAGCCCCACACCATCCGCATGAAGCCGGAGCAGTCCAGCGCGCGGTAGCGCTCCTTGCGCGGGGGCATCGTGGTCCCGTTGCGGAAGGTGTACGGGATGCCGAGGTAGTCGTAGAAGTCGTTCTGCTCCAGGCGGTCCACGCCGTTGGCCTTGTACGGCCCGAACACCGCGTCGCCCCGGTACGGTACGCCCGCGGCGTCCTTCTTGAGCGGGGCGCCCTGCACGTACTGGAAGGCGATCGCGAAGATGTCGTCCTCCTCGCTGCCGTAGTACTGCTTGAACCAGTCCTTGTACCACTGCTGGTTCTGGGCGCCTTTGGTCCAGGGCTCCGGCATGAGGCGGACCCAGTCGTCGGTGATCACCTTGGTGCTGGTGTTGGCCGGTTCGGTGAAGGTCCGGGAGGCGCCCTTGAGGGTGGCGGCTCGGGCACCGTCTGTGAAGGTGGCGATGACCGCGCCCTTGGCGTCGCGCAGCACGGAACGCGCCGGGTCGTTCAGCCGCTCCCAGGTCTGCCTGCCGGTCGCCGGAGTCGGGTTCTGCATGGCGTTGTCGGTCACCGACTGGACGGCTGGGACCTTCGCCTGAGCGTCCTTGCGCAGTTCAAAGGTGAAGTACGCGCTGCCCGCGAGCAGCGCCAGGACCGTTACCGCGTGGACGACCGGGCGGCCTTTGCGCTTCGGCATGGTGTGGGCTCCAGAAATGGCGTTGAGGCAGGCGGACTCAGGCGGGGCCCAGGGCACCCAGAAGAATGGCGGCGGTCAGGACCACATAGGTGGCCAGGGTGACCGAGCCGACGGACAGCAGCGTTGCGCCCTTGGGCTGGCGGACCATCTGGTAGCCGATCAGGCCCGGGACGACGAACCCGAGCGTCTGGTTGGCGTACAGCAGCGGGAACTCCACCTGCAGCACGATGATCACGGTGGCCTGGATGAGCACGCCGCTGAGCACCACGGCCGCGAACAGCCGCTTGCCGTACAGGATCACGAACTTCTGCATGAGCAGCGTGGTGAGGTAGGTCAGCACGGTCACGCCGATCACCAGCGCGGCCCGCTGCAGGTCCTCGATGAGGGTGAGCGCGAGCCAGCCCGGGGTGATCATGCCGCCCGGCGACAGATTGGTCGTCAGGTAGCACATCAACGAGAAGAGCAGACCCAGACCGATGCCCATCGCGGCGATCTCTGGGGTGAGGACGGAGGGGATCAACGCTGCTCTCCTGGGCTGTGCCACTGCTGGCTCTCGTCGGCGGAAGGCTGGGGAGGAATGCGGGGTTCGAACATCCCGCGGGCCGGCATCTGTTGGCCGTGGTTCTGCTGGGTTCGCACGTCGTCCGGGTGCGGCTGGCCGTGCCCGCTCCGGGTCGCCCACTCCTGGTCCGGGTACGGCTCGGTGCCGCGCTGCACGGGGAGCTGCGAGACGTACGGCTGCTGCGCGTAGCGCGTGTCGTACGGCTGCGGGTAGCCCTGGTAGGGGTCGATGTGGGACGCGCTCGGCTCCACGGTCTCGACGTACTCGACTGCGGCGGGTACCGCCCAAGAGTCGGCCGGGGCCGTGGCCACGACCTCGTCGGGGCTGTCGTCCGGCGACAGTTCGGCGAGGTGCTCCAGCAGGATCTCGCCCTGTCCGTGGATGTTGCCGATCGCGACCAGCGAGGAATCCGGTCCGAGCTGCTCCAGCAGCACGGCCATGAACTCCTCCGGGTCGCGCTTGCCGCCGCCGAGGTCGACGGCGCGCGAGCGGAACTCGGCGGGGATGGCGTCGATCGCGGACTTGGCAGGGTGGCCGATGACGAAGACGCGCTCGGGGTCGAGATCGGGGATGATCTCGCCCATCTGTCCGTTGCGTTCGACGCGGTCGGGGCGGCAGTTGATGACCACGTTCAGCGGGCGGTCGATGGCGCCGAGGTCGAGCAACTGGTTGATGTTCATCAGCGTCGACTCGGGGTCGTTGGCGGCGAAGACGTTGGCGAAGCGCAGCTTCTTGCCATCGGGCGTCAGATAGCGGTCGACGGAGAGGACCCCGGGGTCCGGTGGGGCGTCGTACATGCCCTGCAGGGCAGTCTCCCGCTCTACACCGAGGAGTTCGGCGACGGCCAGCGCGATGGCCACGTTCTCCTTGAAGGTGTACCAGCCGAAGCCACGCAGCTCCTCGTCGCTGACCGTTTCCGGGTCGGCATACATGAGCTGGCAGTTCCGGGCGTCCGCCTCCTCCTGGAGGATGTGGAAGCGGTCCTTCTCGGCCGTGACGCAGATGCCGTCCTCCGGCATCGAGCGGCACAGCGAGCGCGCCACGTCGTCCAGGGTGGGGCCCATCTCGGCGAGGTGGTCCTCACGGACGTTGCACAGCACGCCGATCGTGGAGCGGATCAGCTTGGACTGATTGATCTCCTGCAGGGCCGGCATAACAGCCATGCACTCGATGACGAGCGCGTCCGGCTTGTAGGCGGCGGCGCGCCGCACGATGCCGATCTGCTCGACTACGTTGGCGATGCCGAACTTGCGGTAGACCGGCTCCTCAGTGGCATCCGGGTGGATGAACCGGGCTGCGGTACCGGTGGTCTTCGCGACGGTGATCAGGCCGCCGCCGCGTAGCGCGCCCGCGCACAGGCGGGTGATGGACGACTTGCCGCGGATGCCGTTGATCAGCACTCGGGTGGGTATGTTGCCGAGGTTGGTGAAGTGCCGTCGCTGCTCCACGATGCCCGCGATGAGCAGGATCACGCAGCACACCAGCAGCACGGTGTAGAGGAAGAGCACGGGCGATCAGTCCCTTGAGTACTGCCGCGGCGCGGACGTCTGGGGCGGGGTGCGGCGGGGCCGCTGCCGACGCTGGTCCTGCAGCTGCTGCCGGATGAGTTCCAGGGAGCGGGTGACCGCGCCGACCTCGTCGTGGTGCTGCGGGAACAGCACGGTCTTGCGGTCGCCGTCGGCCAACGCCTCGGCCCGAGCGGCCATCCCGCGCAGCGGCCGGGCCACCACGATGTGCATCCAGCCCAGGCAGGCGACGGCGGCTGCGGCGCCGAGCAGTCCGGCGAGGACGGTGCGGTTCTGGGCGTCGTACTCGGGGATGTCGAGGCGGTCGGCGGGCTGCCAGCTGACCACGCTCCAGTGGAGGGAGTCGGTGGGGCCGCTGCCGGCGAACGGGGCGGCGGCGGCGATCCGCACCTCCTGCTCGCGGTAGAGCACACCGTTCGCGCGGGCCTTCTTGCCGAGCCGCTGAGAGCTTGCGGCGACCAGGTCCTTCAGGTGGTCGTCGGGCAGCCCCTGGAAGGCGAGGAAGCCGGTGTTGCCGGCGATGATCTTTGCGTGGTCGTCGACGAGGCGGACGACGCCCATGCCGGGCCGGGTGAGTAGAGTGTTGAGGAACTCGATGCGGAACTCGCCGATCAGCTGAGCGCCGTCGCGATCGGGGATCTCGGCGTTGGCGACGACGACGGGCTCCTTGCCGCCGCGGCCGAGCAGCCGGACCGGGGTGGTGGAGAGCCGGTGGGAACGGATCAGCTGGGGGTCCTTGCCCCCGCGGGCCAGGACCTCGCCGGAGGAGTCGACGACGTAGAGCGAGCGGTAGCGCCGGTTCTCGTTGAGGGTGCGTTCCAACACCCCTTCCATCGACGTGGGGTCGGTGCGGTTGCCGATCAGGGAAGCGACCGAATCCAGGTCGGCGCTGCCCTCGTTGAGAGCGCGGCGCACCCGGTCGCTGAGCGTGTCTGTGCGCTCGCGCTGGTCGCTGACGAGTTGTTGCGGTACGGCGACGGTGGTGTCGGCGCGGTTGATCAGCAGCATCAGCGGCGCCGACCAGGCCAGCAGCAGCAGGGCGCAGACGCCCAGCAGGGCCCGGGTGCCTACCCTGGCCCGGCGCGGGCGCGGTGCCGGACCGGTGGTGTCGGCGTTCTCGCCGAGAAGCTGGCGACGCAGCCGTTCCAGGGCGTGGCCGACGCGGTGCGTCTCGCCGTAGCCGGGGACGGTGACGGGCCGGGCCAGGTCGCCGCGGGTCAGTCGGCGGGACTCCAGGAACAGCCGGATCAGCGGGCGTTGCACGGTGCCCAGCAGCACGGCCACCGCGATACCGCCGATGACGAGCAGTGCGGCGCCGGCCAGTAAGCCGAACAGCGGCACGCTGCTGCGGGTGGTGTCCTCGGAGACTTTGACCATGGCCACCACGGACAGGCCGAGGCTGGAGGCGGTGGTGGCCTCACCCGGGTCGGGGCCGGCCAGCGTGGCGTACCCGGCGACGGACCGGTCGTTCAGGAAATGCTCGCCGAGCAGACTGCCGCTGACGCCCTGATAGCCGGCGGTGCCCGGGGCCTTGCTGCTGCGCGGGTCCTGGCGGGACTTGCCGGCCGCGCGCAGGGCGAAGTCCTTGAGCTGGGAGCGGGAAACCTTGATGTCCTTGCGGTCTGCGCTGGTGCGCACCTGCTCGGGTTCGGGGATGCCGTCGCTGCTGAGGATCGCGCCGTCCCGGTCGACCACGGCGATGGATCGGAACTGGCCGAGACTGATGCCGGGGAACTTCAGGTTGTTGGAGGCCACCAGCAGCAGCTGCGGCTTGCCGGGCCAGGACAGCAGCGCGAAGGACAGCAGGCGCGCCTCGCCGTTCTTCAGCCGGACCATGCGCGGTGAGAGTCCGCCCTCGTCGCCGAGGGTCGAGGTGTTCACCGAGCCGAGCGGGACGGTCTCGCCGCGGGCCGCCACCAGCTTGCCGGTGCGGATCTCGATGACAGCGGTGCCCATCCACTTCTGGTAGGCGCTGCCGAGCTTGTCGAGGACGGCGTCGCCGGAGACCGGCCGGCCGGCGCTGAACAAGGCGGCGGACCGGGTGAGGTCGGTGACGGACTCATCGGTGGAGGCACGCAGGGCAATGGCGCCGTCCTCCGCGAAGTGCTGCTGGGACGTCAGCACGGCCTTCGGCACGCCGGCGTTGTCGACGCGGCCCAGCACGACCGCCGTGATGCCGGCGAGCGCGAGCAGGAGGACCGACAGGACCGCGATCGGCGGACGGATACCTCCGATCAGTGACATGTCGGCTCGTCGGCGGGCCCGGTGCTGCCGCGCGGCGGGCAGTGGCGCCAAGGGAGGGTCCTCTCAGCTGTGCGGTGGTCGACCCGGCACGGGGAAGCATGAACGGGGATGCGGTCACGTATGCGCTGGCGGCCGCTCGCGCGCAGGGTGCTGCGCCCGGAGTGGTGGCCACAGCAACGAGACATGTAAGGGTCGCGTGAAGTTGCGCATAATCAACTGTGATCTGCACAACACTCAGGTTTATTCGGTCGTAACCGGGCAGAAGAGAGAGTCGTTCTGACAGCGGGCCCCGGGCTGGCAGCGGCCCCGGGCCTCAGCGCATCGGAGTCAGAGCTTTCAGGCCGTCCTTGGCCGCCCCGCGGTTCTTCAGGGTGCCTTCGGTGCGCTCGAAGGCGAGCCGCAGCCGGGCCCGCTGCCGGTCGGTGAGGCCATGATCGTCCCGGAGCGCGGTCGGCACGTCGAGCAGGCGGTAGTCCCTTGCGTCGTCCTCGGTGTAGGCGGTCTTCCCGCCGTCCGTGGCGTTCTCGGCGTCCGGCGGGATCTCCAGCAGCGTCGGCTCGAAGCGCGGCTGCACGTCCCAGTGGCCCTTGCCGTGCTCGGTGAACGTGAACCAGGCGATCACGCCCTCCTCCGTGAGTCCGGTCGGCACCTCGTGCCGGGCGATCTGGTTGCCCATGCCGTAGGCGACCCAGGTGCGGTCGACTTTCTCCATCGGCTGTACGACATGCGCGTGACAGCCGATGACCAGGTTGATGCCGGTGTGCCGGGCGATCTGCCGAGCGAAGGAGAGCTGCTGGGCCGAGGGGTTCGGGTGGTGCTCCAGGCCCCAGTGGATGGAGAGGATCACCACCTCGGCCCCGGCTGCGCGAGCCCGCTGCTCAGCGGCCTTGACCGCTTTCAGGCTCATCCCGTTGGCGAGCCACGGCTTGTCCTTGGGGAGCGTGTGCGGCTCGTTGAAGCCGTAGGCGAACGATATCTGCGCGACCTTGACGCCCTTCACGTTCATGACCAGCGGAGTGAGCGCCTCCTTCTGCGTCCGGAATGAGCCGGTGTGCTTCAAGCCGGCGGCGTCCAGCGCGTCCAGGGTGCGCCGGACACCCTCGTACCCGTGGTCGAGCGTGTGGTTCGAGGCGGTGGAACAGGTGTCGTATCCGAGGTTCTTGATCGTCGTGGCGGTCTGCGGGGGCACCTGGAAGTCCGGGAAGCCCTCGAAGGGGCCGTTCTCGGTGCCGACCACCGGCTCGAAGTGGCAGATCGCCAGGTCCGCCTTGCTGATCAGCGGTTTGATGCCGGCCATCATCGGCCCGAAGTCCAGCCCTGCCACGCCCTTGCCGGTGCGCTTGGCGTCCTTGCGGGCCTGCTCCACCAACTCCGGGTGCATCAGGATGTCCCCGGCCGCCGCGACGGTGAAGGAACGACCGGCGGCATGGCCGCCTTCGTCGTCCGAGAGAGGGCCGCAACCGGCGACGGCGGCGACGAGGGAGAGCGGGGCCAGCAGGCTCAGCGGGATGCGGCTAAAGCGTGTGTTCACCGGGATA
The DNA here is from genome assembly GCF_036010485.1 of Streptomyces sp. NBC_01198. Taxonomy (NCBI): domain Bacteria; kingdom Bacillati; phylum Actinomycetota; class Actinomycetes; order Kitasatosporales; family Streptomycetaceae; genus Streptomyces; species Streptomyces sp. NBC_01198. The sequence continues at coordinate 4,322,127 of NZ_CP108568.1, read as the reverse complement.
TCTTGATACGACCATGAGTGCCACACGCTCGCGCGTCATAACGATCACGACAATTCTCCTGGTCATCGCCGGTCTCGCGGGTGGCTTGACCGCCGTGCTCCACGCCGCCCGCGGTGGCGGCACGGACAACGCCACACACCGTCCCGGCCGGGGCGCCCAGCCGGAAGACCTGGCCCAGGAGGTGGCGGACTACACCAGCCGCTTCGGTCCGAGCCACGGCTACCGGCAGCCCGGCCGAGCGGACCGCACGGCCATCGCCCAGGCGATCGGCCTGCTCGTCGACGGCCACCGCGCACAAGCGGAGCTGCTGCTTTCCGAACGGGACTTCACCGTGCGCACGATCCGCGACCGGGTCTCCGGACACCGCTACGCCGAAGTGGCAGACCGCACCGACGACGCCGTGACGCCGCGGGGCTGGGGCCGGGTCTACATGGACCTGGACCACACGCCGCGCTTCTCGATCCAGGTCCCGCACCCGGTCTTCGACGAGGGCACCGAGCAACTGGGCGTACGGGTCCTGCGTGACTCCCCCGGCGGCATCCTGGTGATAGCGGGAGCACATCGAAAAGCCGGGGTCGGGAACTCCGCGGACGTGGCACATCGCCAGGACACCGTCTTCTACGCCATCTGCGCCGAGCTGGTCCGTCGCAAGATGCCCGGGATCCAGTTGCACGGGTTCGCCGCCTCCACCGCCCCCGGCTACGACGTGGTCGCCTCCTCCGGCGCCGGATCGGCCGGCCGCTCGGACGCCGGCAGATTGGCCGACGCCCTGGGCACGCACGGCTTCCATGTGTGCCGAGCCTGGGTGCGGAAGTGCCCGGTGGAGGGTTACACGAACGCCGAAGGCCGGGCCGCCGACGCAGCCGATGTGCCGTTCCTGCACATCGAGTTGGCCCCCGAGGTGCGCCTCGGCGGATCGGCCGCCGAGCGCGCGGCCACCGCCATGAGTGAAATCACGCACCGCTGGGCGACCGCCCCCGTCACAACCTGAGGGCACGGCAGACGAGGCGGACACCTCTCGACGGCCCTGCCCCTGGCACGCCCCCTGCCGCTCCTCGTCGGCGGTGAGGATACGAGATTCGAACTCGTGAGGGGTTGCCCCAACACGCTTTCCAACTGTTCACAAGGCCGTACAGGAGGAAGCAGAGACGTTCTGGCCTGCGGCGGAATAGGTATCCGGGCGGGTGGTGGACGGCTCCGGACGCGGCTGAATGAGACCAGAACTGAGACCAGCGGACCACCCGATCTTGCTGGTCAGAGCGGGTTGGCTCAGGCGGCGCACGGACCCCGCCACCCAAGCGGGACTCCCAGTGAGGCCGTCTTCCCGGCGAGCGGCCTGCCGGACACACTGGGCAGAATCTATCGAGGGGGAGGCGATGGCCCAAAAGCGCACGCGCCGCACCGCTGCCCGCCGACGTCGGAACGCGGCCTTAGCCGGTGGGGCACTACTGCTGATCCTCCTGGTGGCCTTCTGGTCGGCAATCTGGCCCTACCTGCTGGCCGCCCTCGCCGTCGGCGGGCTCAGCGCAGGGGCGTGGCGTCTTTGGCGCACAGACCGGCTCCACCGCGACGCCGACCAACGCTGGCGCCGCGAAGACGCGATCCAAGGCGGCCACCGCACGCTGGCCGAGGTGGACGCGATGTCCGGGACAGAGTTCGAGGATCACGTCGCAGCGCTGTGCCGCCGCGACGGCTGCACCGAAGTCCGACGGGTCGGCGGAGCCGGTGACAACGGTGCCGACGTCCTCGGTCGACTCCCGGACGGTCGCACACTGATCGTCCAGTGCAAGCGCTACACCACGAAGAGCACAATTGCGGCCCGCGACCTGCGAGACCTTCTCGGTTCCAAGGCCCACTTCGGCGCCGACCTCGCCGTCTTCGTCACCACCACGCGCTTCAGCCGTCAGTCACTCGATTTCGCCGTCCAGAACGGCATCCTCGCCATCCACCGCGACTCCCTCGGCCTGTGGAACAATGGTGCCGCGCTGCAGTCCCTGCTGAACATCAACGGAGCAGGCCAGGGCAACGAGCAGCACCGAGCCCGATGGAAGAACACCTACGGCAAGCCCCCGCAGAGCCGGAACCAACCTCGAGACAGCAAATAGCTAGCCGAGCGTCCGGAGCACCTCGTCGATGTTGGCCCGGTACAGCCGCAGCTGCCGCAGGCCGCCGGCGTAGCCGTCGCGGTGCTGTGCGATGTCCGCGGCCTGTTTCTGCGCCGTTACCGTGTGCCAGGTCTCGACCGTGTGGTGGCGGCGCTTGCAGATGACGTCCGCAACGGCCGTGGCCCGCTCCCGCTGCGTGTGCGGGGTGTTGCCGTCGCTACCGCGGTGCCAGGCGGTGTCCGTGTAGGCCGCGACGGGGTCGGGGTAGGGCGTGAACCCCTGCCCGGCCATGCAGCGGGACCACGTGTTCCAGGCAGCGAGCAGGCGCGGGTCACGCCTGACCGCCTTCTGGACCTCGACGACCCGGGTGCTCGCGTAGAACCAGTCCCCCTTGACGTCTACGCCGCGCACCAGCCGGCGGCCCGCCTCGGCCTCGCAGGCCGGATAGTCCGCGAACTCGGCGCTGGTCATCCGGCGCCCCTTCGGCTGCCGGGCCGCGTCCTTGTCGGGGTCCCAGCCGTAGCCCCAGCGGCGGGCACTGTCCATGTCGAGGACCCCGTAGTCGGTGGCGACCATGGTGGCACTGATGGGGTCGACGGGGTCGCGCGGGTCGAGCGGGAAGTCCGGGTGGCCACGGGCCGCCATGCACTGCCGGACCAGCAGCGCCGACGCCTGCAGGGACCGCTGGTAGTCCTGCGACGTGGACATGTAAGGGTCGGCGGGAAGCGGGCCGGGTTTCGCCACCCCTCCCACGGCCGCCCCGCGCTGCGAGCCGGCGACGCCCAGTGCCAGCAGTACCGCCATCCCCACCGCGACGACCCGCCGCGCGCCCAGTCTCACCACGGCGAAGATGCTAGTAGCTCGTCTCACATCGTTGTCCCGGTAATCGACATGCGGCCTCGCGCCGAGGGTGAGGATGGCTTGCACGGGCACTGTGGCGCCCTGAACGAACAAGGTTGCGCCAAGCCTGGGTCGCGCACCGCATTTCGGGCGGCCGACCAGGCCTTCCCGTTTGCGTCGAAGGGCCCCACCGCGAGCTGGGGCCCTTCGACGTCGTGCCCGGTGAGGCACTGGCGGAGGATACGAGATTCGAACTCGTGAGGGGTTGCCCCCAACACGCTTTCCAACGGGTCACGAGGCCGTACGCGTGGAAGCAGATAGGTTCTGACCAGGGGCGGGACCGGTAATCGGGGTGGCCGTGGACGGCCCCGCACACAGCCGAATGAGAGCGGAACTGAGACCGGTGGTCCTCACACAGCACGCGCAGGGAAGTCGGCTGTGAAGGTGCCACCGTCGGCGGGGTGCTGTGCGACGGTTGATGACCTCGGCAGCCCGGGTGAGCATAGGGGGCTGAAACGCGGCTCGGACTGCACGGCGATCCTGCGTGAAGCTCCGAGGGCGGACAGTGTTCGTGCTGTCAGGTTATTTCCCGGGATCGGGCCCGTACCACTGGAGGGGCTGACCAGTGACGGCGGCGATGCAGTCGAAATCCCGGTCGCGATGGAGCAGGGTCAGCCCTTGGAGTTCCGCCGTCGCTGCAACCACCAGGTCCACTGCGCCCGCGCTGCGGTGCTGCCCTTTGCGGGTCAGCAGTTCCTGGACCCGCCAGGCGCGATCGTAAGCCCGGTCATCCACGGGCACCCAGCCGAAGAGCAGGCGCATGTCCTCAATGCCACGTGCCCGGTCCTCGGCAGAACGCGCACTGTAGAAGAACTCCAGCTCGGTCACCGGGCAGGTCGCGATGAGCCCCGCTGCCGCTGCCCGATCCCAGCCGTACTGCCCAGCGTCCCTCCGGAGGAAGCGGGCGAGGGCGCTGGTGTCGATCAGAAACTGTGCCGCACTCACCGACGGTAGTTCCTCTTGTCCTCGAAAAGATCCAGGTCAAAGCCGCCCTCGTCCGTCGCCGTCCGCAGCCGGGTGAGCGCCAAGGCGCGCCGCCGGTTGTCCAGCACCTCGCGGAGGGCCGTGTTGACTGTGTCTTTTTTCGTGCTCGTGCCCAGCGCCTGGGCCACATCGGCCAGCAGCTCGTCATCGAGGTCGATCACCGTTCGACTCATGGGCACCTCCCTTGATATCAATGATGTGGCCGATTATACATCGCTTGATGCATAGAGCGGGAGTCCAGCGCCGAGCCTTTTCCGCAAGATCAGAAAATGCCCAGTTAACTGTCCTGCCTTCTGACCTCGAAGCCGGGAGCCTGAAGGAGTGGAGCCGACAGGACGCGCAGGCCATTCCGCAACGGGCAGCGAGGAGGTACGGGATGTACTGGCTCGCTTCCCTGGTGGGGATGACCACGGCCGTGCTCCTGGCCCGGTTGCTGCTGGTCCAGGTCCGAAAGCTCCTGGAGGAGGTGGCCGGAGTGGTTCGCACGTGGCGTACGATCCGGCAGGCCCTGACCCTGCAATCCGGATCCGCCGAAGGGCGAGTCCGCTGGCCCGAGCCGCAAGCCGCCGCCCAGGAGTGCGGGACTGAGAGCGATCGCACTCCTCCGAGTCCCGAACTCCCGCGAGGCACCGAAGGCACGCATCCATCAGGCCGATGCGTCACTCCGCAACGCGTCGAAGGGCCCCACCGCGAGCGGGGGGGCCATCAACGTCGTGCCCGGTGAGGCACTGAGCCTTTTCCATCATCGGTCTGAGCTGGCCAGATGCAGGGCGAGGACGGCCTGGACGAGGGCGGTGATCCGGGTGGTGGAGCACCGGATTTTGCGCAGGAGCCGCCAGCTCTTGAGGGTCGCCATGGCCTGTTCGACGAGGGCACGGATCTTCGCGTGGGAGCGGTTCACCGCCTTCTGTCCCGGGGAGAGCGTCTCCCATCGGCCCCAGTACGGGATGCGGACCGTGCCGCCGGCGCCGCGGTAGCCCTTGTCGGCCCAGCAGGTGACGTGGGCCCGATCGAGGGCGTCGATGATGCCGTGCTCGCGGGCCGCTCGGATGTCGTGGACGGCTCCGGGCAGGGCCGGCGAGGCCCATAGCAGTCGGCCGGACGGATCGGTGAGAACCTGCGCGTTCATGCCGTGTTTCTTGTGTTTCCCGGAGTAGAAGGGCCGGTCCGCGGCGGTGCGGTCGATCGGCAGGAGCGTGCCGTCCAGGAGCACGAACGCCTTCGTCGAGGCGGTGCGGACGGCATCGGCCAGGGTGGGAGCGAGGACGGCCAGGAGGTCGACGGCCTCGGCGACATAGCGGTATGCCGTCGTGGTCCCCACGCCGAACCCGCTGGCGAGCTGGGCGTAGGTGTGTCCGACGCGCAGGTGGGCGGGGGTGAGAAGGGCTTGGCGGCCGGCGGTCAGCCGTCGCCAGCGGGAGTTGCTGGCACGGCGGTGCCGCCGCAACTGATCTGCAAGGAAGCGGAGAGCGGAACTGGACACGTCCACGCCGGACGGGTAGACAAGCATGCGAAGCCTCTGGTGGACACGGTTCTCTTGGTCGAAAACCCATTTACCAGGGGCTTCACCTCGTTGTCACCCCAAGTGCGCAGCTACTTTGGCAGGTTGGAAAAGGCTCACTGGCGGAGGATACGAGATTCGAACTCGTGAGGGGCTGCCCCCAACACGCTTTCCAACGGGTCACGGGGCCGTACGCAGAGAGGCAAAGGCGTCCTGACGTGCGACGGAGCAGGCATCTGGGCGAGCTCCGGACGCCCCTGGACGCGGCTGGATGAGACCAGAAATGAGACCGAGGACGCGGGGGCGCCGGACTGGCTTCTGCCCTTGACCATGAGCAGGCGGGAAATTGGCGACTGTTGCCACCCTCGGGCTCTGTGTCGGGCTGCGTGTCGGTGAACACCAGCCAGTGAAAGCAGTGTTCAGGCCATGCTTTTCCTTCCGCCGCGGTTCTTGTCCGGAGCCCGCGCGCGCTGGACCAGAGTGGCAGGAGGCACCAGCTGTCGATCAGCTGGCGCCGCGGGAAATCGTTGATTCATGGGGGTGGATGACGTATGGGCGATGCAAGCGACGGCGAGATACTCGACATCAAGCTCACCGACCTGCAGGCGACGGCACCGCAGTTCCTCACGCACAGCTCGGACCTGGCGACAGCCCTGGTCAAGCTCCAGGGGGGCCTTGCCGCGGCCGGCTCCCCGTGGGGGGCGGACGACCAGGGCAAGCAGTTCGAGGACCAGTACGCGCCGAACGTGACCAGCATGACGATGGCGGCCGAGATCCTGGCCCTCGGCCTGGCCAGCATCCACGACGCCATGGCCGACATGGCGGACGGCCACATAGGCAACGAGCAACTGGTCCGGTCGATGTTCAGCAGGAACGGGCCGAAGCCGGAGCCTCCCCCGCACACTGGCGGGGGAGACCTGCAGTGAGCGTCGCCGGCGAGGCGAAGAAGATCGTCATGAAGCTGACCGGAATGTGGTGGCCGGACGCCGACGAAGGCGGCCTGCGGGACGCCGCCACCGCATGGCGGACCTTCGCCGATGACGTCGAGACCCTCACCGCCGCAGCGAACACCTCAGCCCGCACACTCATCGAGAACAACACCGGCAAAGCCATATCGGCCTTCGACGACCCCTTCTGGCGCCGCTACTACTACGGTAATCGCGGCTGGCTCCAGGACATGATCGACAGCGCCCGCGACCTGGCCACCGCCCTCGACCAGTACGCCGACAGCGTCCACAGCGCGGTGACACAACTGGAGCACAAGCTGGAGATCGTCGGCGGAACCATCGTCGCCGGCACAGCCCTGGCGTTCTTCACCGCAGGACTCACCGAAGCCGCCGCTGCCGCCGCCACCGCCGAGGTCCTGGACCTGTCCGCCGCCCTGGGCGTGGCCGTCTCCACCGAGGTAGCCGCGATCATCGGCACCACCCTGGCCACCGCCGCCATCGCCGGCGTCGAATCCATCACCGTCGACCTCGCCGTCACGCAACCCATCGCGATGGCCACCGGCGAGAGCAGCAGCCTCCACCTCGACGAGGCGACCGACGCCGCGCTCTACGGGGCCGTCTTCGGCGGCACCGTAGGCGCAGCCGGCAGCACGATCAGGACTGTTGCCCAGAACGGCGGCCTGCAGGGCCTCCTCGACAGCCTCCACCTGCCGGACTTCCAACCGGGCCTGGCCCTCCCCAGCGGCCCGTCGGCCGGCCTCGACGATCTCGGGATGGTGATGCGAACCGGGGAGGGCGGTAGCGGCCCGGGCAGGGGCCCCTGGCCCACATCCGACTCGGTTGAAGGGACAGCGAAAGGAAAGTCTCTGCTGCCACCGAACGCACGGCACACCGTTTCCGGCGCGGCGTCGGGCGAGGTCAAGCCGAAAAACAGCGTGATCCTGCGTGGTTACGAGCAGCAAGTGAATCAGGACGTCGCCGACATCGCCGCAGGGCAGGCGAAATACGATAAGAAGACCATGCTCTACGAAATCAACGGACGCACCTACAGGGTTGAACCGACGGGCAGGTTATATCCCGTCAATGGCCCGGGTATCGTCGAACTCGATCGGAACGAGTACGCAGCTCTCCAGCAAATATCCAAGGCCAAGGGAAATGCCGAATCCGTGCAGGCTTTCGTAAAAAATCCACGCTTCATCAACAATCCGGAAGCTATCCAGAAAGCCCAGGCAGTTTATGATGGGACGTACTGATGACCTACAACCTGCTCGTCACCGAGTCCCTGAGCGACGGCGCTGTAGCCGCAGCACTTGCCGAGTGCTTCCGAGTGGCCGTCCGTGATGTCGACGTGGCCGACGAGAACGCCGATCAGGACGCGCGGAACTGGGACGCGCCGGTGCTCTGCGGGACGCGCGCGGTCCGGGGCGATGTGAGGACGTCTCTGGATGTCTACGCCCAGGACAGCGTTCAGCCGCAGCCGAGTGAGCCGGAGCTGGCCGCAGCGCTCGCGCGTGTGCTCGGCCGCTCGGTCCTCTACCCGACGGAGTCGATCCGGCCGAGCGCGTACTGGCTCGCGACTGCCGACGGTACAGTCACCCGGGCCCGACTGCTCGACTCGGACGACGAGAAGCCCGTGTACACGGTCGATGCCGTCGAAGCGCCTGTTGCCGACCTCCCGCGTGCCCGGGTCATCCGGATCCCCGAGATCGTGTACGACCAGCGGAAGCCGACACCGGTGAGCGACCGCTTCGCCACATCTCTGAACGCTCTGGGGACGGGCCGAACCGACGAAACCGGCTCCCCGTACTGGAGGGCTGCGACGAACTTGGGCGCATGGGAACAGCTCGTACAGACGATGACGGACGACTGGGCTCCCGCGGGTTGGTACCCGGCGGACCTGTATGTACAAAACCTCACAGCACGGGACGAGTTGGAGCACCTGCAACAGCAGCCTCCAGAGCAGGCGGCCGAGTTGCTGGAGGCCGCGGTGGACCTGGTGGACCGGCAATTCATCAAGATGACCGTGCCCGATCCCGCCTGGTACCTGGACCTCGGCAAGCAACCAGAGCTGGACGTCCCCGGCACGGATGACGCCGGCTGGTGGTGGGACCGCCGCCCCGACCCCCTCCCCTGGTAGCCCCACGACAGCGCCATCCGACACGGCAGAGGCCCGTAGCCGTCGTAGAAGTGGACGGACAACGGCTTGCGCCCCAGTCAGCGGTGGGCTGCGGATCCACACAGGGCGAGACCATACGCGTTGATGGCCCCCGCTGCGAGCAGCGGGGGCCATCGACGTCGTGCCCGGTGAGGCACTGGCGGAGGATACGAGATTCGAACTCGTGAGGGGTTGCCCCCAACACGCTTTCCAACTGTTCGTCCGGGTGTTCGCGCGAGTTCGCCACCGTCCTGACCTGTAGCGTTGCGGCCAACACCGGAGCGCTCGGACACCCCTGAACGGCGCTGAATGCAACCCGAACTGCAACCCTCCAGCGCGTCAGCCACCCTCTATGGGCTCTGGGCCACCTGGCAACACGCGGTGAGCTGAGCCGTACCCACAGTTCGAGGACGGTGCGGCCGCCGGCCTCGCGGCGGCAGGATCCCACCGCCGCCGCAGGGATCCCGGGACGGATCGCAGCGAGGAGACCCACGCAGGTCGAGGGGCCCCACCGTAGGCGGTGGGGCCCCTCGACGTCATGCCCGTCCGCCCGGGTGGCGGCAGCAGTCCGCTGCCCTGGGATGAGGTCCGCCCCCGGCCGCGGTTGCAGTGCGGTGTCCATCCGGTCGGATGTCAGGAACGGCAACGACACGTCGAGAGGCCGCGTTGGGCGTACGGATAGGGTGCCGTGTCCTCCAAGCCACCAGGCGGCGGCCAACGCGGCGCCCGCGCCGGCGGCGACCGCCCAGCGGGTCCGGGCCGGGATCGGGGCGACGGGGCGGTGGTGATGCGGTGCATGGTGTTCTCCGGCGGATCGATTCCGTCCGTGGTACGTGGTCAGGCGGTCGGCGTCACGCGGGCCGGCTCAGCGCCCGCAGCGCCAGTCGGCCGCACAGCGTGGCGAGCGGCAGCTCGGCGCCGAGAGCCATGGCGACCGCGGTGGTGAAGTCGCCGCCCGGGGCCGCGGTCGTGGTGTCGAACCAGGCGTCCACCACAAGCAGCGTCGCGGTCGCGGCGGCTGCCAGGGCGTGCCGCCGGTCACCGCTGGCGGCGAGGAGGCCGGTGGCGATCAGGCCGAGCGCCTCCAGCGCGTCGAGCCCGACCCAAGCGACCGGCCAGTGCGCCGCGGTCGCGGTGGCCGGCAGGCCGGTGGCCAGCACGTACACCCACGGCAGCAGGGCGAGCCCGCAGGCGACCAGCAGCCACCCGGCCCGCCGCATGCCCCGAGCCGGGCGCGGCTCCTCCGCCTCTTCGTGGAGCGGGATGACCTCGGCGCCGGCCACTTCGTCATCGCACAAAACCAGTTGACGCATCTTCTTCTCCCGCTCCCCGCCGGCTGTCCCCTTCATGTGCTCCACTCTCCGCCGCACACCAGGGCGCCGTCAGTCACGCAGGGTTCCGACCCGGGGTGGAGATAAGTGCACCCCCGAACCGGGCGGGAGCGTCATGGCACGGGGATGGCCTGCGGCTTACCGTTTGACGCATGCAACTCACGACGTGGCGGCGGCTGGTGCTGGGCCGGCCGTTCCGCAGGGCGGGACACCGGACCGCGCTCGTCGCCGCCGGCCTGCCGCTCCACCTCGCCGTGGTGCCACTGTGGCTCTGGCTGGCCGGCGCGATGGCCGGGGCGCCGGCCCTGACTGCGCTGCCCGTGCTGCTCGCGCTCGTGGTGACACCCCTCGTGATTGCGCTGCCCGTGCTGTTCGCGCTCGTGGTGACACCCCTGCTGACCGTCGGGCAGCGGCGGCGCTACCGGGCGCTCGTCGGTAGGGACCTCCCGCGCCCCGCCGTACACGGGTCGGGACGCCACTGGATGTCGGCGGTGCGCCGGCTGACCGGCCGGGCCTTGTGGCGGCAGGTCTGCTACCACGCCGTGGCGGGTCCGCTGCTCGCCGTCCTGGACTTCGCCGTCCTCGCCGTCTGGGCCGCCGCTCTCGTGGCCGCCTCCATCTACGTGTGGATCTGGGCGCTGCCCCCGCAGTGGCGGGTCACCGACCTCGGGTACACCACGCAGGCCGCGTACATCACCGCCGGCGGCCTCGCCCTGCTGTTCCTCGGGCCCCGGCTGACCGGCGCTCTGGTGCGGCTGGACACCCGGGCGGCCGAGGTCCTGCTCGGCCCCAGCCGCACGGAGAAGCTCGCCCGCCGGGTCGCCGACCTCGCCGAGAGCCGGACCGGCGTGCTCGACGCCGCCGACGCCGAGCGGCGGCGGATCGAGCGCGACCTGCACGACGGCGCACAGCAGCGCCTCGTCTCACTCGCCGTCAACCTGGGCCTGGCCAGGGCCACCCTCGGCGACCTGCCGGAGGACGCCCGCAAGGTGATCGACGAGGCGCACCGCGGGGCGAAGGAGGCGATCGCCGAGCTGAACACCCTGGTGCGCGGCCTGCATCCGGCCGTCCTTGAGGACCGCGGCCTCGACGCCGCGCTGTCCGGGGTCGCCGCCCCTCTCCCGATCCCGGTGCGCGTGGCGGTGGACCTGCCGCAGCGCCCCTCACCCACGATCGAGGCCGTCGCGTACTTCGTGGTCTCCGAGGCCCTGACGAACGTGGTCAAACACGCCCAGGCGGCCCGGGCGGACGTGACCGTGGAGCGGATCGGGGAGACACTGCTGGTGGTCGTCGCGGACGACGGCGCGGGCGGCGCGGATCTCGCGGCTGCTGGCGGTGGCACCGGGCTCGCCGGGCTCGCCAAGCGCGTCGCGTCCGTCGACGGCACGTTCTCCTGCCGCAGCCCCGCCGGGGGCCCGACCGTCATCACCGTGGAGGTGCCGTGCGCGCCGTGATCGCCGAGGATTCCCTCTTGCTGCGCATCGGCGTGGTCAAGGTGCTGGAGGCGGCCGGCTTCGAGATGTGCGCGCAGGTCGCCGACGCTGAAGGGCTGCTGGCGGCTGTCGAGGAGCACCGGCCCGACATCGCCGTCGTCGACGTGCGTATGCCGCCCGGCTTCACCGACGAGGGAGTACGCGCCGCGCTGGTGATCCGCCGCCAGTATCCGCGTACCGCCGTGCTCCTGCTGTCGCAGTACGTGGAGGAGCGGTACGCCGCCGATCTGCTCGCCGCCAACACCTCGGGCGTCGGCTATCTGCTCAAGCAACGGGTCGCCGACGTCGAGGAGTTCGCCGAGGCGGTACGCCGGGTGGCGGCCGGCGGCACCGCGCTCGACCCGCAGGTCATCGCGCAGCTGCTGGTGCGCCGGCACAGCGATCCGCTCGATCGGCTGACACCGCGCGAGCGGGAGGTGCTGGAGCTGATCGCGGGCGGCCGGTCCAACTCCGGCGTCGCCGCCGAACTGGTCGTGAGCGAGAGCGCGGTCGCCAAGCACATCAACAGCATCTTCACCAAGCTCGACCTGCCCAAGGCCGACGCCGACCACCGCCGCGTCCTAGCGGTGCTGCGCTTCCTGGGCGTTGCTACCGCATAGCACGCGATCCTCCCGTATGCCCGGTCCACAACGGTGCTGATCGCCATTTGGTAGGGAATGCGGCACCTTCTGACAGGTGCTCCCCACCAGGCTTTGCCGCGCTGGGAGTCGAAGGCGGTGTCCGTCGTGCGCAGGGCCATGGCAAGGCGTGGTGCTGGTCATCACTGGTGTCCTCACGGTCTTCGGGGCTGGGCGCGGTGGCTCGGGCTGGTCGGTCGGCTGTTGTCCGGAGCAGATGTGATGTCAGGGCGGTCGTCGCGTCAGCGCCTTCGTCCCGGGTTCGGCGGCGCCGGTGCATGGGAGTCGGCCGGAGCCGGGGAGGACTGGCCGGGAGCGGCCGAGGCCGCCTGCGGGCTACGCTTTCGGGCGGCGAGAACGCGCTGCTCGGTAAGGTCCGCGCTCATGTCGGCGCAGCGCAGCATGCCGGTGGCTTGCCAGCGCGGTGCGGGCGGCGGTGAGGTGGGTGGCGATCCGGCTTCGGGCGAAGTCGGCGTCGGCACGCGGGTTGGCGTAGGCCGAGGTGAAGTGGTCGATGAAGAGCTGATCGGCCTGCGCACCGCCGAGGGCGTTGATCGCGCGGCCGACGGCGGCGACGGTGTGGGCGAGGTCCGTTGCGGTTCGGGCGTGGGCTTTCTGGGCGGCCGGAGCGCCCGTGGCCGTAGCCGTACGGATGTCTTGGCCCTGGGCGGTCACCAGGGGAGCAATGCGCTGAGTTCGGTGAGGGAGTCGGACAGGTGCTGTATGTCCGGTCCCGGCGCGCTGTAGGAGAGCGGCGGGCGGTGCGAGAGGTTTTCGGAAGCCTCGGCCAGACAGCGCAGTTGGGCGGGCAGGGTCGGTGGGTGGTTCATGCGGGGCTCCGGGTCGGTGGACGGACGGGCGGTGCGGCGGGGGACGTGGCGGGTGTCGATGGCGGTGCGGGGGTGGGTGGGGTGCTGCGGGCGCAGGCGGCTCGGATCTGCGCTGGCGGTGGTCCGGCGGCGGGTGCAGCCCACCGGGACCTCGACGCCTACGCTGACATCGCCGCCTGGATCGAGAGCGGTGGCCCCGGCGTCACCGATGCGCCAGCGATCCTCGGCCTGTACGCGTTCTCGCCTTCGCGCCGCGTCCGTGGCCAACTCGACAGCTGATCCACCACCTGGTGAGCGAAGCCAGCTCGCGTGACCGATGGCGTTCTACGAACTTCCCCGTTCAGCGTGACGGCCTTGCGCCCTCCCGCCGCCAACTCCATCGTCCCTGCGTGCGCGCTGTGCGACCGTGTGCCGGCCCGAGACAGGGGACACCCAGAGGACCTCAGCTTGCGGGCAGCCGCACTGTTACGGTCAGTCCGCCGTCGGTACGGGCGTGTGCGGTGGCCTCGCCGCCGTGGGCGCGGGCGACGGCCCGGACGATCGACAGGCCCAGCCCCGTACCGTCGGGGATGTCCGCTGATCTGGTGCGGCGGCGGGTGTGGGCCCCGCGATGGAAGGGCTCGAACAGGTCCTCCACCTTCCCCGGGTCCAGGACGGGGCCGTCGTTACTGACGGTGAGTTCCACCCGGTCGGGGCCGGGCTGCGCGGTGGTGACCTGCAGCAGGCCGCCGTCGCGGTTGTAGCGGACCGCGTTCTCCATCAGGTTGGACACCGCGATTCCCAGCAGGGCGACGTTCGCGCGCAGTGGCGCGGCGGCCAGGTCGGTCTCCAGGCGCAGCGCTCGTGCCCGGCTTCGGGCCGCGACTTGGTCCAGGGCCTCGGCGGCGATGTCGGCGAGGTCGTCCTCGACTGGATCCGTGACGCGTTGCTCGGAGCGGGCCAGTACGAGCAGGGCGGAGATCAGGCGCTCCGCGCTGTCGGTGGAGTGGGCGACGTCGGCCGCCATGGCGTGCCATTGGGCCTCGTTGACCGCGGGCTTGGCGAGGGTGACCTCGATGGCGGCGCGGGTCAGCGCCAGCGGGGTTCGCAGTTCGTGGCTGGCGTTGGCGACGAAGCGGCGCTGGGCGGCGAAGGCCGCATCCAGGCGTTCGAGCATTTCGTCGAAGGTGTCGCCGAGCTCTTTGAGCTCGTCCGAGGGCCCGGACAGGTTGATGCGCTCGTGCAGCGTGGTGCCGGTGGCCCGGCGGGCGGCGGCGGTGATCTCCGTGATCGGCCGGAGCAGCCGTCCGGCCACCCACCAGCCGACCAGCGCCGACAGCGCGACGACCACCAGGAGCAGCAGTAGCGCGATGATCAGCAGCCGGGAGGCGGCGGCGTCCCGGATCTGGTCGGACAGGCCCAGGATGTGGTCGTGGTCGGGGTCGAGTCGGCTGGGTACGGCGTCGCGGGGCAGCGGGCGGAAGATCTCGTGGTAGAACGCGGTGGTCATGGCCAGCACGAGGACGCATCCGCCGAGGGTGAACAGTCCCGCGTAGGTGAGGGTCAGCCGGGCCCGGACCGTCAGCGCGGGAAGCCGCAGCCAGGCCGGCAGCCGGGCGGCCGGGTTCACCGGGTAATCCGGTAGCCGGAGCCCACCAGGGTCTCGATCACGTCGGGCGGACCGAGCTTGCGGCGGAGCCGGTTGACCGTGACCCGCACGGTGTTGGTGAAGGGGTCCGCGTTCTCGTCCCAGGCCCGCTCCAGCAGCTCCTCATGACTCAGCACGGCGCCGTCGGCGGCCAGCAGGAGGCGCAGCACGGCGAACTCCTTGGCGGTGAGGACGACCGGCCGGCCGGCCCGGTGCACGGTGCGGCGCAGCGTGTCCACGGTCAGGTCGCCACGGACCAGCGTCACGCCGTGTGAGCCTCTGCGGCGCCCGAGCGATTGCACACGCAAGGTGAGTTCGGCGAAGGAGAAGGGCTTTCCGAGGTAGTCGTCGGCGCCGAGGGTCAGGCCGTCCACCCGGTCGTCGGTCCCGGACAGGGCGGTGAGCATGAGGATCATCGGGGCGTCGGGGCGGCCGGCCAGTTCGGCGCAGACCTCGTCGCCGGAGCGGCCGGGCAGGTCGCGGTCCAGGACCAGGATGTCGTAACCCCCGCTGATCTCGACCTTCTCCAGCGCGTCGGCACCGTCGTGGCTGACGTCGACCGCCATGCCCTGGTCCCGCAGGCCCTCCGCGATGCGGGCGGCCAGGCGCCGTTCGTCCTCGACTACCAGAATCCGCATCCTCTCATCCTCTCGCGGAGCTACCCGCGGCCGGCTGCGGCGCCGGGGCGAGCCACGTCAGGTTCGTCAGCGAGGCGGTTGTCGTGGTGCGCCCGGCCGCATCGACGGTCAACGCCTGGTAGCCGGTGTCCGCTGCGATACCGTCGAGCCAGTCGCGGGCACGTGCAGCGGTCGGCTGGGCCATCGCGGCTGTGGCGTAGCCGTCGGCCAGAGCCAGATCCGGGCCGGTTACGGTGACCTGGGCCAGCGCGGTGGCGGGCCGGCCGGCGGCCGGGTGCCAGATGTGGGCGCCGCGTTCGGCGAGGCCGGAGGTGGCCACCGCCCCGTCGCGGACCTCCAGCACCCCCAGCAGGTTGCCGGGCCGGTGCGGGTCCGCCAGGCCGACCCGCCATGGCTCGGCGTTGGTTCCGCCGCCAGACCGGAGCCGGACGTCGCCGCCGGCGTTCAGGGCGTGCCGGGGAAGCCCGTGGGCGGCGAGCATCGCGCTGGCCCGTTCCCCTGCCCAGCCCTTGACCGCCCCGGACGGATCGAAACGTGGCGGGTCGCCGACCTTCCAGGCGTCGAAAGCCCCTCGGCTCGCATGGTGGAGTGCGGCGCACAGCTCCAGCACCTCGTGGATCTCGCCGCCGTCCCGGTGGCCGCCGAGGTCGTGCGGGTCGAGCCGGCCGTCGCGGATCAGACTGACCGGGCTGTCGGACCGGTAGGGGGAGAACACCTCGTCGACGTGGCGCAGGAACGCGAACGCGTCTCCTGTCGCAGCCCGGAAGACGGCGGCGGCCACGGTGTCGGGCGCGGCCAGCGAGATCGCGGTGCCCATGATGTGCTCCACGGCTATTCGCATAGCGCTCACCGCCCCGCCGCGTCGAGGGCGGCCTGGAGGGACTGCGCGTAGCCCGTGGAGGTGTACGTGGCGCCGGAGACGACGTCGACGTCGGCGCTCTGCTTCTTCAGCACCTCGGATTTGAGGATCGGCAGCGCGTATGCGTCGATCGCGCCGCTGCGACCGCCGTCGGTCTGCCGGAGGACGACCACGTCGGTGAGCTTGCCGCCGGCCAGGACGGCCTGCACCTGCACGGCGCCGTAAGGGGTGTCCACCGACGATCCGGTGAAGAGCCCGGAACGGACCGGGGCGGAAGAGCGCTTCCCGGGTGAGGGCGCCGACGAGACGGGCGGGTGGCCGGGTCCCGTCTCATGGGCCGTCGAGCGGGCTCCCAGTGCGGGGCGGGGCGGGCCGGCGGACTGGGCTTTGACTCCGAGGATCGCGGTGATGCACGCGGCGGTGCCGGCCAGGGACAAGATGACTTTTCGCATGGTGCACGGCTTCCTAGAACTCGAACGTCTCGGTGTGGATCCGGCGCGAGGGGACTCCGGCCCTGCGGAGCTCGCGGCCCGCCGACGCGGTCATTCCGCCCGGCCCGCACACGAAGACCTCCCGATCGGCGACGTCGGGCACGGTGCGCCGCAGGTTCTCGGCGCGCAGCGGGTCACCGCCCGCCCGGCCGCGGGATCCGACCACCGGGTGGAGCCCGAAACCCCGTTCGGCGGCGATGGCCTCCAGTTCCCGGTAGAGCACCAGATCCGCCTCCGTCGAGGCCCGGTAGAGGAGGACCACGTCCGCGCCGCGACCCGGCAGAGACTCGTACAGGGCACGGATCGGGGTGATCCCGGCGCCGCCCGCGATCAGCAGGACCGGGCGGCGGGTCCGGTCCCGGCGCCGCTCGGTGAAGGCCCCGTAGGGGCCCTCGAACCACACCCGTGTCCCCGGCCGGAGCCGGGCCAGCGAAGCGCTGGAGTCACCGAGGTCCTTGACCGTGATGCGCATCCCCGACCCGCCCGGTGCCGCCGAGAGGGAGTAGGGGTGGGACTGCCACCAGTGGCCCCTGGCCAGGAAACGCCAGCGCAGGAACTGCCCCGCTTCGGCCTTGAGGAGGTGCAGGTCCCGTCCGGCCAGATACAGCGAGACGGCGCCCGGCCCCTCCGCGACGGCGTGGGTGAACCGGACCCGGTGCCGCAGCGAGCGCCACGCGGGCAGCAGTACGCGGAACGCGAGCACCGCGGCTCCCACCAGGATGTGTGCCCCGGACCACAGCACCCGGTTCCGCAGCGAGGTGGAGAAGTCCGTGCCCACGGCGAACTCGTGCGCGAAGGCCAGCCCGATCGCCGCGTACACCAGCAAGTGGACGTGGTACCAGGATTCGTAGGAGAGCTTGCGGCGCACCGCCCTGGCGGAGACCACGCCGACCAGGAGCAGCAGGCCAAGTGCAATCGCCGACAGCCACACGTCGGCGTAATCGAACAGCACGGTGACGGTCTCCGACGCCGGGTTCGTCCCCGCCTGCCAGGCGTAGCCCAGGACGATCAGCACCACGTGAGCACACGCCAGCGCGACGGTGTACTCGCCCAGCGCACGGTGGTAACGAGCCGTGACGTCGGAGCCGACCCGGTTCTCCAGCCACGGAACCCGCGCCATCAGCGCCACCAGGACCAGCAGCAGGTATGCCGCCAGGAGCCCCGCGATGCGTCCCGCCGCCGTGGTGCAGGCCGCCGCATTGTTGAGCGAGCCGGGGATCGTGTTCTGCCACCACAGGAAAAGCACCGGCGGCACCCAGGCCCAGATCACCAGCACAAGCCCACGGGACCACCACGTTCCCCGGGGCGCCAGAACGGACAGGGAACGTTCCGCCTGCCCCCGGTGCCGGGCCGGGCGGGTGGAAAAGGCGTTCGCCGTCGGCATGGGCTGCTCCCTTCCTTGCACGGGTACAGCCCCAATCTCGCCTGCGCGACCTAACGCCCCGGTAACACGGCGACGAGTGTGTTCTCCACCTCAACGGTCACTGCAAGTGACATTTCCGACACTGTGGCAGTGCCGACCATGTGCGTTGCCGGTGAAGGGTTGGACGCCGAACGGACTCGACGAATGGATGAGGCCGCCTCGTCGCGAGGCTGATGACCAGCGTCGCCCTGACCCCTAACGTCCTGTTCCGACACTTGAGGCGCGGGCTGGAAGGGAGGGCGCTGTGGAGAGCATTCGATGTGAAGGACTCAGTAAGCGCTACGGGAGAGCCGTTGCAGTCGACGACTTGGATCTTGCGGTGGAGGCCAACCAGGTCTACGGCTTTCTGGGGCCGAACGGATCGGGGAAGACGACGACTATGCGGATGTTATTGGGCTTGATCCGGCCGACTGCGGGTCGGGCTTGGTTGAACGGGCGGTTGCTGCCTGATCCGGATGGCCTGGCCGAGGTCGGTGCGATGATCGAGGAACCTGCCTTACATCCGTGGATGAGCGGTCGACGCAGCCTTGAGGTGCTGGCGTTGAGCGGCCCCCCGTTGTCGCCGGGGACAACTGCCATCGGCTCCGTCCTGGAGACAGTGGGCCTGGCCTCGGTCGCCGATCGCAAGGTGAAGACGTACTCCCAGGGCATGCGTCAGCGACTTGCGCTGGCGGTGGCACTGATGCGGTCACCGTCCCTCGTCCTGCTGGACGAGCCGATGAACGGGATGGATCCGGCGGGTATCCGGGAATTCCGAACCACCGTACGGTCCCTGGCAGACAGCGGGACAACGGTGTTCTTGTCCAGTCACCAACTGGCGGAGGTGGAGCACGTCTGCGACCGTGTCGCCGTCTTGAAGTCCGGCCGCCTGGTCGTCGAGGGGAAGCTCAGCGATCTGATGACGCTCGTGGTCCGGGCGGTGGTCGCGCCCGGCGACCAGAGAGAGGCATGTGAGCTGCTGAGGGACTGCTTCTCGCTGCGTACCGAGGGCCCGGACGCGCTGCTGGTCCAATGCGGCGACGGCCACGCGGTGAACGAGATCCTGGGGCGGGGCGGTGTGTGGGCACACCAGATTCGCGTCGAACGCTCCGGCCTGGAGGATGCCTTCTTCGAGCTGACCGGCGAAACGCCCGAACCTGGCGCCGGAACCGGCCATCCGGAGGTGCTCGATGCGACAGATTCGTGCTGAACTAGCCACCCTGAACAGGCCGTTGACATGGGCAGTGATCGCTGCAGCCGGCGTGTTCTGCGTCCTTCTGGCGATCGGTGGAGCGTCCAACGCCCGGCAGGGCATGCTCGGCAGCGGACGGCAGCCGGCGTCCTGCGCGGTCCTGAAGTTGCAGGCCGGTCCGGACTGTGACCACGTCCAGGCCGTGCAGCGGGAGCGGATGGCGGCCGAGCGAGCCAACAGCACGGCCGAAGCGACCGCCACCGCTGCGCAGTTGGACCCCGTGGCAGCCGGCGCCGAGGCGGCCGGCCTGATGGCCTCGCTTCCCGGCGTGATCGCGCTGGCACTGCTGGCCGGTGGTCACGTCGGCGGGGAGTGGTCAGGCAGGACGCTGAAGAACTTGCTCATACAGAACGGAAGGCGCTGGCGGATACTGGCGGCCAAACTGGTCAGCCTGTGGCTCGCCGCGGTGGCCGCCACCTGCGTGTGCTGGGCCTGCCTCGCTGTCGCAGGCCCGGTGATTCGCCGCGCCGACCATCTGCCCGATCCGCACCAGTCGACCGGCGCCGCCCTGGCATGGGCGAGTTCCCACATCGGACGGTCACTGCTGGTGCTGGCAGCCTTCGCCGCGATCGGTCTGCTGGCGGGGGTGATCACCCGGGGCACGATCGGCACGGCAGCGGCGACCACAGGCGCTGTCATCGCCATGCTGATCGCGGCCACGCTGCCCGGCCTCGGCAGATGGACACCCGCCACCTGGGTTCAGGGGTGGATGGGTTTTGCCGTAGGCCAGGGATCGGTCACCACCCTGCCGGACAACTTCTGGTCGAGGTTCATCAGTTCCGGTGGCGCACCCCCCAGTCATGAAGTGGGCCTGGTGGGTGTTTTGGCTCTGCTCTTTACCTGCGCGCTGACGTCGATGTGGGTGTTCCAGAGGATGGACGTCACGGGATGATCCCAGCGTACGCTCCGGTCATGGCCTGTGTTGCCCGTCTGCGCCCTTTCGCTACTCGGGAACGCGCGGACCTGGTGGTCGTCGCCGTACTGCTGGGGTGGGGACTGGCCGATGTGCCGTGGCCGTGGCGTCCACCGGGTCACGGCGGCACGGCGGCGGCTGTCTGCGGGTTCCTGGCGCTGGCCCTCGTACAGTCGGTGCCCTCACTATGGCGTCGGCGCTTCCCGGGGACCGGACTGGCGCTTGCCTGCGGTGCCCTGGCTCTTCGTACGGTTCTGCACCGGCACACCGTCTCGGGGCTTACCGCCGTGGCGGCAACCGGGTACGGGTTCGGCACCTACAGCGATCTCGGGCGCCGTTACGCAAGACCGCTGCTCCTCGGCGCGGCGCTCCTCGCGGTGACGGCGGCGGTGAGCTACCAGGTGCGCACGGCGATCGGCGTGCCCGGTGTACTGCTGGGAGCGGCGTTCGTCGCCGGGGACGCCGCCACGACACGACGCCATGCCGCCGAGACCATGGTGGAGGCCGCACGGGCAGCTGAACGTGGTCGCATCGCAAGGGAGTTGCACGATGTCCTCGCCCACCAACTGTCGGCCATCACCATGCGGGCCGGTGCTGCCAGAGTGGCTGCGAAAAGCGGCGACGCCGCATCCCGGGACACAGCGGCCGCCGAGACGCTGAGCACGATCGAGGGCCTTGCGCGTGAGGCCCTGATCGAACTCGGACACCTCCTCAGCATCCTGCGGCGGGACGCCGAGGAGGCCGCCCGCCGCCCGGCCCCATGCCTCGCCGAGGTGCCGTCGCTCGTCGCCTCCGCACGCGGTGCCGGAACAGCGGCCGGACTGACCCTGATCGGGCCGCCGCGACCGCTGTCACCCGGAGTCGAACTCGCGGCGTATCGGATCGTGCAGGAAGCGCTCACCAACGTGGCCAAACACGCGCCCGGCGCGACGGCCGAAGTCGTGCTGCGCTTCGGGCCTAAGGCGCTTGAACTTTCCGTGGTCAACGACCGGGCGGCGCCTCACCGTTCCGTCCGCCCGCCGGCGACGGGCGGCCGTGGGATGCTCGGAATGCGGGAGCGGGCCGAGCTCCACGGTGGCAGCCTTACCGTCACCGAGCCACCCGAAGGCGGATTCGCCATCCAGGCCGAACTGCCCTACGGTCCCGCGGGAGGAACCTGGTGACGGTCACCGTGCTGATCGCCGACGACCAGGCGGTCGTTCGGGCCGGACTCGCCATGCTCGTGGACAGCCAGCCCGATCTGGCGGTCGTCGGCCAGGCGTCCGACGGTCTTCAAGCGATACGGCTGACAAAGGAACTAGCCCCCGATGTCGTACTGATGGACATCAGGATGCCGCTCATGGACGGCCTCGAAGCCACCCGCACGATCACGGCGGGCAGCGCGCGGCCCCCTTCCCGAGTGGTCATCCTGACGACGTACGACATCGACGAATACGTCTTCGACGCCTTGCGCGCAGGCGCCCGCGGCTTTCTGCTCAAACACGCCCCGCCGGAGGAACTCCTCCGTGGCATCCGGGCTGCCGTCGACGGTGGGGCGCTGCTTTCGCCGACTGTGACGATCCGCCTTATCGAAGCCTTCGCCGCCGGCCGACCGCGGTCCGTTCGGCGGCCCCCCGCCCTGGCCCGACTCACCTCGCGCGAGCGTGAGGTGTTCGATTTAGTGGTGGCCGGCCTCACGAACAGCGAAATCAGCCGAACACTTGCCATTGCGGAAACCACCGTGAAGACCCATATCAGCCACGCTTTGGACAAACTCGGACTACGCGATCGAGTCCAGGCCGTCATCTTCGCCTACGAGCACGCCCTCATCCCGCCCTGGCCACCCGGCTGAAAGAGGAACGCAGGCCGCGCCGGCCACGAGTTGGCGCGCAGCTCACTCAGGTATGCCCGTGTCCACGGGCGTCCGCTTGACAGACCACGGACCACACCGTCGAAGGGCCCCACCGCAGACGGTGGGGCCCTTCGACGTATTGCCCGGTGAGGCACTGGCGGAGGATACGAGATGCGAACTCGTGAGGGGTTGCCCCAACACGCTTTCCAACGGTCACGATGCCTACACGAGGGAGCAGAGACGTTCTGACCTGCGGCCGAGCGAGCACCCAGGCGGGTGGTGGACGGACCCGGACGCGGCTGAATGAGACCAGAACTGAGACCGAGGGCGTGGGGGCACCGGGTCGGCCTCTGCCCTGGGCGACGGGCAGGCGGAAATGTGACGGCCATCACCGTCCGCAAGCCCTGCGCCAGGCCGCGCGTCGCTGAACACAAGCCAGCGATGCCGCTGTTCAGGCCATTCCCTTTGCAGTTGTCGCGGTACCTGTCCGGAATCCGCCCGACCTCCACCAAAGTGGCAGGAGGAAACAGCTGTTGATCAGCTGGTGCTCTGGGGAAATCGCTGAGCCATGGGGGTGGATCACGTATGGGCGACGCCGACGACGACCAGATACTCGACATCAAGCTCGTTGACCTGCAGACGAGCGCACCGCAGTTCCTGACGCACAGCTCGGACCTGGCGACAGCCCTGGCCAAGCTCCAGGGGGGCCTTGCCGCGGCCGGCTCCCCGTGGGGGGCGGACGACCAGGGCAAGCAGTTCGAGGACCAGTACGTGCCGAACGTGACCAGCATGACGATGGCGGCCGAGGTCCTGGCACTGGGCCTGGCCAGCATCCACGACGCGATGGTCGACATGGCGGACGGCCACATAGGCAACGAGCAACTGGTCCGGTCGATGTTCAGCAGGAACGGGCCGAAGCCGGAACCTCCCCCGCACTCCGCCGGGGGAGACCTGCAGTGAGCGTCGCCGACGAGGCCAAGAAGATCGTCATGAAGCTGACCGGCATGTGGTGGCCGGACGCCGACGAAGGCGGCCTGCGGGACGCCGCCACCGCATGGCGGACCTTCGCCGATGACGTCGAGACCCTCACCGCCGCAGCGAACACCTCAGCCCGCACACTCATCGAGAACAACACCGGCAAAGCCATATCGGCCTTCGACGACCCCTTCTGGCGCCGCTACTACTACGGTAATCGCGGCTGGCTCCAGGACATGATCGACAGCGCCCGCGACCTGGCCACCGCCCTCGACCAGTACGCCGACAGCGTCCACAGCGCGGTGACACAACTGGAGCACAAGCTGGAGATCGTCGGCGGAACCATCGTCGCCGGCACAGCCCTGGCGTTCTTCACCGCAGGACTCACCGAAGCCGCCGCTGCCGCCGCCACCGCCGAGGTCCTGGACCTGTCCGCCGCCCTGGGCGTGGCCCTCTCCACCGAGGTAGCCGCGATCATCGGCACCACCCTGGCCACCGCCGCCATCGCCGGCGTCGAATCCATCACCGTCGACCTCGCCGTCACGCAACCCATCGCGATGGCCACCGGCGAGAGCAGCAGCCTCAACCTCGACGAGGCGACCGACGCCGCGCTCTACGGGGCCGTCTTCGGCGGCGGTGTCGGCGCGGCCGGCAGCACGATCAAAACCGTCGCCCAAAACGGCGGCCTGCAAGGCCTCCTCGACAGCCTCCACCTGCCGGACTTCCAACCGGGCCTGGCCCTCCCCAGCGGCCCCGCAGCCGGCCTCGACGACCTCGGAATGGATCCGAACCGGGGAGGGCGGCGCCGGACCTGGCAAGGGCCCTTTTCCCGTTTCCGAGTCGGTAAATGGGCCTGCGAAAGGTAAATCACTGCGGCTACCGAACAAACGACACACCATTTCTGGCGCAGCGTCCGGGAATATCGACAAGGAAAACACGGTGATCTTGCGCGGGTACGAGCAGCAAGTCAACCAGGACATCGCCGACATCGCGGCAGGGCGGGCGGAGTTCCGCGCTAAGACCAATCTCTATGAAATCAACGGACGCACATACAGGGTGAAAGATACGGGTACAGTATTTCCCTGCAGCGGTACAGGTCTCGTCGAACTCGACCGGAACGAGTACGCGGCACTCCAGCAAATATCCAAAGCCAAAGGAAATGCTGAATCCGTGCAGGCATTTGTGAAAGATCCGCGCTTCATCAACAATCCGGAAGCTATCCAGAAAGCCCAGGCAGTTTATGATGGGACGTACTGATGACCTACAACCTGCTCGTCACCGAGCCACTGAGCAACAGAGTCGTCGCCGAAGCACTGGCCGAGTGCTTCGGGGTCCCCGTGAGCGATGTCGACGTGGCCGACGAGAAAACCGACCAGAACACGCGGCACTGGGACGCGATGGTGCTCTGCGGGACGGAAACCCTCCGGGGCGATGTGCGGACGTCCCTGGACATCTACGTCAGGGACAGTGTTCAGCCGCAGCCGAGTGAGCCGGAACTCGCCGCCGCGCTCGCGCGGGTGCTTGGTCACTCGGTCCTCTACCCGGCGGAGGAGTTTCTGCAGGGCGTCCCCAGTGTCGCGGCGGCTGACGGTACGGTCACCCGTGCCCGGCTGCTCGACCCGGGCGAGGACCTGGACGATGAAACGGCCGGCTACAAGGTCGATGCCGTCGAGGCCCCTATTGCCGACCTACCGAACGCCCAGGTCACCCGACTTCCCGAGATCGTGCGCGAACAGCGGAAGCCGACTCCGATCAGCGACCGGTTCGACACGTCTCTGGACGCCCTGGGAACGGGCCGAACTGACGACATCTGCGCCCAGTACCGGACGGCCGCAGACCGCTTGGGGGCGTGGGAACAGCTCGTACAGACGATGGCGGACGGTTGGGATCCCGCGGGTTGGTACCCAGCAGACCTGTACGTGCAGAGCCTCACGACACGGGACGACTTGGAGGCCCTGCAGCAGCAGCTCACCGATCAGCCGGCGGAGTTGCTGGAGGCCGCGGTGGACCTGGTGGACCGGGAGTTCATCAAGCTGACCGTCCCCGATCCCGCCTGGTACCTGGACCTCAGGACCCAGGGACTGGACGTCCCCGACCCGCACGATGCGGCCTGGTGGTGGGACCGCCGCCCCGACCCCCTCCCCTGGTAGCCCCACGGCGCCACCCGACATGGCAGAGGCCCGTAGCCGTCGTGGAGGTGGACGGACAACGGCTTGCGCCCCGGTCAGCGGTGGGCTGCAGATACGCACAGGGCGAGACCACGAATGTCGATGGCCCCCGCTGCAAGCAGCGGGGGCCATCGACGTCGTGCCCGGTGAGGCACTGGCGGAGGATACGAGATTCGAACTCGTGAGGGGTTGCCCCCAACACGCTTTCCAACTGTTCACGATGCCGTACACGAGGGAGCAGAGACGTTCTGACCTGGGGCCGAGCGAGCACCCAGGCGGGTGGTGGACGGACCCGGACGCGGCTGAATGAGACCAGAACTGAGACCGAGGGTGTGGGGGCCGGGCCGGTTTCTGGCCGGGACCACGGGCAGGAGGGAAATTGATGGTCCCCGCCGCCCTCAAGCCCTGGGCAGGACTGCGCGTCGCTGAACACAAGCCAGTGAAAGCAGTGTTCAGGCCATGCTTTTCCTATTTGCCGCGGTTCTTGTCCGGAGCCAGCGCGCGCTGGACCAGAGTGGCAGTAGGAAACAGCTGTTGATCAGCTGATGCTCTGGGGGATTCGTTGAATCATGGGGGTGGATGACGTATGGGCGATGCCGACGACGGCGAGATACTCGACATCAAGCTCGTTGACCTGCAGGCGACGGCACCGCAGTTCCTCACGCACAGCTCGGACCTGGCAACGGCCCTGGCCAAGCTCCAGGGCGGTCTGGCCGCGGCCGGCTCACCGTGGGGCGGCGACGACCAGGGCAAGCAGTTCGAGGACCAGTACGTACCGAACGTCACCAGCATGACGATGGCGGCCGAGATCCTGGCACTCGGCCTGGCCAGCATCCACGACGCCATGGCCGACATGGCCGACGGCCACATCGGCAACGAGGCCCTCATCCGCACGATGTTCAGCAGGAACGGACCGAAACCGGAACCTCCCCCGCACACCGCCGGAGGAGACCTGCAATGAGCGTCGCCGACGAGGCCAAGAAGATCGTCATGAAGCTGACCGGCATGTGGTGGCCGGACGCCGACGAGGGCGGCCTGCGGGACGCGGCCACCGCATGGCGGACCTTCGCCGACGACGTCGAGACGCTCACGGCCGCCGCGAACACCACGGCCCGCACCCTGATCGAGAACAACACCGGCAAGGCGATATCCGCCTTCGACGACCCGTTCTGGCGCCGCTACTACTACGGCAACCGCGGCTGGCTCCAGGACATGATCGACGGCGCCCGCGACCTGGCCACCGCCCTCGACCAGTACGCCGACAGCGTCCACAACGCGGTGAAGCAGCTGGAGCACGAGCTGGAGATCGTCGGCGGCACCATCGTCGCCGGCACCGCCCTCGCGTTCTTCACCTTCGGGATCTCCGAGGGTGCCGCAGCGGCGGCCACCGCCGAGGTCCTGGACCTGTCCGCCGCCCTGGGCGTGACCGTCACCGCCGACGTGGCCGCGATCATCGGCACCACCCTGGCCACCGCCGCCATCGCCGGAGTCGAATCGATCACCGTCGACCTCGCCGTCACCCAACCTATCGCCATGGCCACCGGCGAGAGCAGCGGCCTAAACCTCGACGAGGCGAGCGACGCCGCACTCTACGGAGCGGTCTTCGGCGGCGGCGTCGGCGCCGCCGGCAGCACGATCAAGACCATCGCCCAGAACGGCGGCCTCCAGGGCCTGCTCGACAGCCTCCACCTCCCGGACTTCCAACCGGGCCTGGCCCTCCCCAGCGGCCCGTCGGCCAGCCTCGACGACCTCGGCATGGTGATGCGAACCGGGGAGAACGGCGGCGCCGGACCTGGCAAGGGTCCCTGGCCCACGATCGACTCGGTGAAAGGGACCGCGAAAGGGAAAGCGTTGCAGCCGCCGCACCCACGGCACACGATTTCCGGCACGTCCAACGGCAGGGTCTATGAGAAGAACAGCGTGATCCTGCGCGGGTACGAGCAGCAGGTGAATCAGGACATCGCCGACATCGCAGCAGGGCGGGCAGTGTTCCGCGAGAAACTGGGCCGCTATGAAATCAACGGACGCACGTACGGGGTCGAACCGACGGGTAAGGTGTTCCCCGACAGTGGTCCAGGCATCGTCGAACTCGACCGGAACGAATACTTGGCGCTCAAGGCAATAACCAAGGCAAAGGGGAATGCCGAGTCCGTGCAGGCTTTTGTGAAGGATCCACGGTTCATCGAGAATCCGGAAGCCATCCAGAAAGCTCAGGCAGTTTATGACGGGACGTACTGATGACCTACAATCTGCTCGTCACCGAACCCCTGAGTGACGCTGCTGTCGCCGCCGCGCTTGCCGAGTGCTTCCGGGTCCCCCTCCACGATGTCGACGTGGCCGACGAGCACGCCGACCAGGATGCGCGGAACTGGGACGCGCTGGTGCTCTGCGGGATGGAAGGCGTACCGGGCGACGTACGGACGTCCCTGGACATCTACGCCCGGGACAGCGTGCAGCCGCAGCCGAGTGAACGGGAACTGGCCGCAGCGCTCGCGCGGCTGCTCGGCCACTCGGTCCTCTACCCGGCCGAGGAGGCTTTGCCGAGCGCCAGCTGGGTTGCAGCTGCCGACGGCACAGTCACCCGGGCACGGCTGCTGGACCCTGACGAGGACATGCCGGGCTTCAGGGTCGATGCCGTCGAGGCGCCCGTCGCCGACCTTCCGAACGCCCAGGTCATCCGGATCCCCGAGGTCGTGCGCGAACAGCGGAAGCCGACCCCGGTCAGCGACAGCCTCGCCACGTCTCTGGATGCCCTGGGGACGGGCAGAACCGACGAAACCGGCTCCCCCTACTG
This sequence comes from Streptomyces sp. NBC_01198, assembly GCF_036010485.1. Lineage (NCBI taxonomy): Bacteria > Bacillati > Actinomycetota > Actinomycetes > Kitasatosporales > Streptomycetaceae > Streptomyces > Streptomyces sp. NBC_01198. Next base: position 4,294,314 of record NZ_CP108568.1, on the reverse strand, counting down.
GACGGCCGTGGACTGCCTGGGGGCATGGGAACAGTTCATCAGGGCCATGGCCGACGACTGGGCCCCCGCGGGTTGGTACCCGGCGGACCTCTACCAGGAACTCCTCACCGTGCGGGACGAGTTGGAAGCCCTGGCGCAGCAGCTCCCGGATCAGGCCGCAGAATTGCTGGAGGCCGCTGTGGACCTGGTGGACCGGGAGTTCATCAAGCTGACCGTCCCCGATCCCGCCTGGTACCTGGACCTCAGGACCCAGGGACTGGACGTCCCCGACCCGCACGACGCGGCCTGGTGGTGGGACCGCCGCCCCGACCCCCTCCCCTGGTAGCCCCACGGCGCCACCCGACATGGCAGAGGCCCGTAGCCGTCGTGGAGGTGGACGGACAACGGCTTGCGCCCCGGTCAGCGGTGGGCTGCAGATCCATACAGGGCGAGACCACGAACGTTGTTGGCCCCCGCTGCGAGCAGCGGGGGCCAACAACGTCGTGCCCGGTGAGGCACTGGCGGAGGATACGAGATTCGAACTCGTGAGGGGTTGCCCCCAACACGCTTTCCAACTGTTCGTCCGGGCGTTCGACCGAGTCCGTCAGGGTCCTGGTCTGCGGCGCATAAGGTCGATAGCTGACGCTCGGACCGTGCTGAACGGGCACGAATGCAACTGGAACTGCAACTGCCGAACCGCGTTTGCGCAGGTAGGCGCGGAACCTGCGGGAACTGTAGGCCTTGTCGGCGATGACCCGATCGGGCCTGCAGCGGGGACGTCCCCAGGCTGATCCGTGGGACTCGGATGCGTTCGAGAAGGGGGCGTGCGCAGGGGCGGTCGTGGCGCTGGCCGGGTGCCAGCGGAATGGCAAGGGGCAGTCCGCGCCCGTCGCAGGCGAGGTGGATCTTGGTAGTCAGCCCTCACCTCGGGACCGGCCGAGGGCGTGATCGTCCGGTTCGTCCGCCCGATGCTGCCCCCTTTTCGGCCCGCGGCGGGAGCGTGCTGGTGCGCGCGGACAATGGTGGAGTCGATCTGCACCGGCCAGTCGATGTCGCCCGCCGCGACCGCGTGAGTCTGGACCTGCTGGAGAGCCCGGGTGAACACGCCGTCCAGGGCATAGCGTCGGAAGCGGGTGTACACCGTCTTCCACGGTCCATAGCGTCCCGGCAGGTATCGCCAGGGTCCGGAATGAGACGAGCTCGTCGGGAAGGTCCGGCCAGGGCGAGTTGGTGCGATACGTCCACTGGATGGCCTCAGAGTGCGACGCTGGTCGGCCCGTCGCCGCCCGCGGACCTGATCCGCCGGCATCAGCGGCTCGGTCCAGTCCCACATCGCCTCGGCGATCACTAATCGGACGGGCGCATCCGAGCAACTCACCAATCCATCAGAGAGACACGCGCTAGCCGATGGCCCCCCGTCCGCAACTACTATGGCGTCTCTGACACGCGGACGGAGAGCCTACATGCAGGATGACGCACTGGCCTTGGTGGACGCGACGCTGCCGAACGGCGCGGTGGTCAAGGTACACGCGGTCATGGAGGCGGGGGGCGGCGCGCAGGATGTCGGCTTCGCGGACGCGTTCCGCTTCGACGCCGTTCAGGACGCGCTCTCCGGGGTGGCGGACATGGTGCGGGAGGCCGTCCGCAACGCGACACCCGACACAGTCGAGGTGGAGTTTGGGCTCTCACTCACGGTGGAGGGCGGCAAGCTGCTCGGCTTGATCACGAAGGCCGGAGGGACCGCGGCGTTCACGGTGCGCCTCGGCTGGCAGGCTCCGGCCGAGTAACGGCTGGTGGGGCTGAATAATGACCGTGAGAGAAGGCAACCCGCGGCGCTGCTCAGCTTCGCGGCCGACGACCACCCCTGGGTCTCGTGCCAGGACGCCGAGCCCGTGCTGTATCCGGAACCCGATCGGCTGTACACGGCCGGATGGACGGATACCTTCGAGCGCAGAGGACGGCCGCGTCTCATTCCCGCGTCGCTGCGGTACGAGGGCGGCTTCCTGGACACCGACTGGGCAGACGGCGAGGATGACGGATACGACATCGGGGAAGACGCCTGGCGTCTACAGCTACGGGACGGCCGCATCTCCGGCGGGATGAGCGGAGCCCCCGTACTGAACGAGCGCACTGGACGAGTGTGCGCCATGCTCACCCGCACCCGTGACGCGCAGTCCGATCTTGGCGGCTGGGCTGTTCCCGTCGGGCGCGCCCTCGATGCCTTCGTCGGACACATATGGCCCGCGAATGAGCCTGCGGGAGTCCAGCACGAGCGGTGGTTTGCCGTTCGGCAGGATGCCCTGTATGCCCAGACCGGAGCGGAGTTCAGGTCCGCGTATCGATCGCTCACGACCTCGCGTGATATTCGTCCCAGCGTGCTGCTGCGGCCCGAATACGGAGTCGTGCCCTTCTTAGGGCGGAAGTCCGAACTCGATGAGCTGATGGCATGGTGCACGTCGGGGGAACAGGCGGCGGTCCGGTTGCTGGCCGGCCAGGCCGGGGCAGGCAAGACACGCCTGGCGGCCGAGCTGTGCGACGCCATGGCGCGGCAGGGCTGGACCGCAGGGTTTCTGTCGGGTGACGGCAGCCCGAAGGTCCTGGACCGGCTGAGAGAACGAGGTGATCCGGTACTGGCCGTGCTGGATTACGGCGACACTCATACCGGCCTGCATGAGTTGCTGAGCCGACTGGACGCACCCGAAGGGACAGCGCCTCCCACCCGTTTGCTGGTTCTCGCACGCAACCGTAAGACGTGGTCACGTCGGATCCGGGAGGCGGCCAGTCACATCCCGGTGGTGCAGGCCGACCTCGCCCCGCTCGTCGTGACCCGGGAAGCCCGCCGCGACGCCCACGCCGCTGCCGCTGCCGCCTTCGCCGCCCGGCTCGGTGCCGCTGCCTCTGTGTCCGCGGGGCGAATACCGCAGATGGGGACGCAGCCCATCCTCGTGCTGCACATGTCGGCCCTGCTGCAGGTACTGGACAACGGCAGCGCGGTCCGCCACGGCGTCGGGGACGGAGACACGCGCCGGGGCATCGTGCGGAGTGTGCTCGACCGTGAGTGCTCCTACTGGAGCCGCAGTTCGGC